>DATGWV010000255.1:0-15455 GCA_035299305.1 Phycisphaerales bacterium
GGCTCGCCCCCGCCGCGGTCAGGCAGTCGTCCGCCGCGCGGACGGTGATTGCACGGTGGCGAATCTTTCAACGTGATCACGAACAAATATCGCAACTCGTGATCTGGACGAGTTTTTCTCCGCATAGCACATGACAGGTTGTTGACACCACGCCTTCCGCGCGGTACGTTCCCCTCTTGGCGGCGCGCGTTGGGTGGAACTTGCGTGCGTCGCCCGGTGACTGTGCTGTGAAGTCATAGCGGTTGGTCGTGTGTGGACTCTCTGAGCTCTTCTTCGCGCTCTGCGCGTGTATGGGTGGTGCTGTGAACGGTCGTGATGCTGATCTCGCGAGCAAGAAGCCCTTGCGCCCGGCCCAACCGCCGCGCCGCAACGGCGATGCCGACCCCTATCGCCAGACCTGGGCTGGCATGATGGCCCATTTGCGCAAGCACTACAACAGCATGTGCCGGCAGTGGTTCGATGAACTCGAGCCCTTGGGCATCGCCGCTGGCGCCATCGAAGTACGTTCTGCGACGGTCCTGCACCGCGACTATTTACGGAAGACCTGCGCCGACGCATTTAACGACGCCGCCCGCACCGTCAGTGGCCGGCTGCTGTCCGTGCGCTTTTTGGGCCCCGGAGATGAAGCGGCCAGCGCGCACGAATCCATGGCGCTGCTCGTGCCCGCCACGCCCGCACCCGCACCCGCAAAGCCCCGGCCCGTCGAAGTCGCGCCGCCAGTCAACCACGTCGCGCTCGAACGCCCCGAACCCGCCAAGCCTGCGCGCATGGAAGACGACGGCTTGTCCGTCCCCCGGCCCGAACGGTCGATTCCCGCCGAGCCCATTCCGCTCCGCAAGAGCGCGGTCACTATTCACGACACGCCCAACAAGTACGAAACGCTGGTCGTCAACCCCGATTACTGCTTCGAGAACTTCGTTGTGGGCCACAACAACCGCCTCGCGCACGCGGCTGCTCAAGCCGTCGCGAGCAATCCCGGCCGGGCGTACAACCCGTTCTTCGTCCATGGCGGCGTGGGCCTGGGCAAAACCCACCTGCTGCAGGCCGTGTGCCTGCGCATCGTGGAAGCCAACCCCAACGCCGTTCTGTACTACACGAGCTGCGAGGGCTTCGTCACGCAGTTCCTCGAATGCGTGCAAAGCGGCGAAATGGCCCAGTTCCGCCACCGCTTCCGCGATGTGGACGTGCTCATCATCGATGACATCCACTTCCTGACCAAACGCGATCGCAGCCAGGAAGAGTTTTTCCACACGTTCAACTCGCTCTTCCAAGCGCAGAAGCAAATCATCCTCAGCTCCGACGCGGCGCCCGAGGACATCCCTGATCTCGAAGAACGCCTCGTCAGCCGCTTCAAGTGGGGCCTGGTCGCCAAAATCGAGCAGCCCGATTACGAAACGCGCATCGAGATTCTCAAGACCAAGGCGCGCCTCCGCGGCATGATGATGCCCGACGACGTTGCCAAGTTCGTCGCTGAACGCATCGAGAGCAACATCCGCGAGCTCGAAGGGGCCATCGTCAAGATTCAACTGCTTGCAAGCGTCAACCAGCAGCCGATCTCCATTGATCTTGCCAAGCAAGCCATCGGCGAACGCGTCGTGCAGCCCACGGGCGAGCCGACCATCCAGAGCATCATCAGCGTCGTCACCGAGTTCTACGGCATCCGCCTGGCCGACCTGCAGAGCAAGCATCGCCAGCGCTCCATCGCGCTGCCGCGGCATGTGTGCATGTTCATGGCCCGCAAGTGCACGCGCCTGAGTCTCGAGGAAATCGGCGGGTTCTTTGGCGGGCGCGATCACACCACCGTGATGCACGCCGTGAAGACGGTCGAAGAGAAACTGCGAGAAGACGCGGAGTTCGCGCCCATCATCACGATGCTCGAAGAGAAGGCCCGCGCTCGCTAATCGATATCCCGGGGTTTGTCCGCAGTGGCGCGCAATAATTCACGCGCACGTCGCGCAATTTGCTCCGATATCTGGAGTTGCGCAAGCGCCAGTTGCGTGTGGATAGCCTGTGGAAGACTTGGCCCCGGCGCGCGGCGAGTGGCGCGACAAACAGTGGCCTTTCTCACGTCACCGGGTGAAGTCCCCAGTTGCCACATCGGGCCGCGCGCTTGCGCCAGCCAGCCGACAGGATGTGGGCGGACACGGGTCGTGCAACTGACGTTGCTTCAATCGCTTACGCGCGTTGTCCCCATGTCTTTCCACATTGCGCCAGAGCGTACTACGACGACGACGAGTAAATATATCTAGAAGGGGAAAGACACCTTCGGGCAATCAGCACGCTCCCCAAGCTGGGCACTCACTGACAGAAATGTGTGACGCTCGCGAATGTGGATAGGCCGGGGAGATCGTTCGTTCGCACGTCAGTCGGGCTGACAGCACGGACACCAAACAGTTGTCCGCTGTGCCACGGCCTTGCGTTGCAGCTTCGTGGCGCACGTGAAGCACGGCAGCTCGCCCCGCCCGTACACCTTGTGCTCGTGCTGAAAACCGCCTGCCTTGCCCGTGCTGTCGGTATACGTGCCGTCCCGCAGCGTGCTGCCGCCTGCTTCGACTGCGGTCATCATCACCTCGCGAATCGCTTGGGCCAGGGCATTCCAACGAGCCGCGCCCAGAGCCCGGCACTGCGTCACTGGCGAAACTCCCGCGCGAAACAGCGATTTATCTGCATAGATGTTGCCTACACCCGCGATGATGCGCTGATCCAGCAACGCCGCCTTCACCGCGCGCTCTGAACTCTGCAGTCGCTCATGCAATTGCGAGCCCGTCGCGCTCAGCGCATCGGGCCCCAGCACATTCCAGCGATGTGCCATCAACGCCGCCGTCGATGGAAAGGTCCAGACACCTCCAAAGCGCCGCGGATCGCGAAAGAGCAGCGTGCCTGCGGGCTTGCCGTGGCGCGAGAGATGCCAGCGCACATGGATGTGATCTGTCTGGGCCGGCTCCTGCTGGGGTGCGAGCGCGATGAGCATGCCCGTCATGCCCAGATGCACATTCATCACGCGTCCATCGCGCGCGACGATCGCCATCTGCTTGCCCAGCCGATCAATGCGATCGATCGTTCCAGCCTCGCACAAGTCCGCCGCCCGCGGCGTGTGCAGCTTCCCCGCCGCATCCGCCGCATCACAGATATCCGCCCGCAGAATCTCGACGCGCGACACGACCGCTCCCACCACATGCGAGAGCAGTGAACGACGCTGAGCTTCAACTTCAGGCAGTTCAGGCATGGGGCACCGGAGGAAAACTCAACGCACGGAACACAAAGGTCGCAAGGAGACGACAAGGTTCAAGAGCCAAGTCATATGCGACTCTCGCTTCCTACGCACACCCGCCGCCACCGTTCACACCGCACCCGCTCACTCGCCTTCATCTTTCGCACTCTTCGCGTCTTTGCGGTGACTCTTCCTCTTCCGCAAATCTCGAAAGAACTCCGTCAGCAGGCGCGAGCACTCTTCGCCGCGCACACCAGCAATGGGCGGCACGCGATGATTGAGCCGGTGATGATCCAGCAGATTGCCCAGCGACCCGGCAAAGCCCGCCTTGGCGTCCCACGCCCCATACACCACGCGTTGCAGCCGCGCGTTGACGATCGCACCGGCACACATCGCGCACGGCTCCAGCGTTACGGCCAAGCCGCAGTCGAGCAGCCGAAAGTCCCCCACCGCCTTCGCCGCTTGCCGAATTGCGAGCAACTCCGCATGCCCGGCCGGATCACCGTCGCGCTCGCGCGTGTTGCCCGATTCCCCCAGTATCTCGCCGGTACTCAGCCGATACACCACCGCACCCACGGGCACCTCGCCCTGCGCAGCAGACGCCCGCGCCAACTCCAGCGCTCGCACCATCATCTTGTCATCGAGCGCGCTCGCCGCCGCCGCCGGCTGAGGCACAGGCCATCGCCCAGCGACAACCATGACGAGCGCATCGCGCAGTCGAGCCTTCAGCCGAGCGACGCCGCCCGGCGGATGGGGCTGAAACTCGCGCTCAAACCCGATCATGGCCGATCGTCCTCGTCCTCAGTCGTCTCGCGCTTGCGTCCCGCCACGCGCGACGCGGGGAAGATCCACAAGAGAATGCCGCCGAGCTCATACAAAATCAGCAGCGGCGCCATCATCGAGAGCATCGACACCACATCGCCAGGCATCAGCGCCGCGGCGATGATCGCGTTCACGACAATCGCATGTCGGCGATACTTGTGGAGGAACGAACGATTGATCAGACCCGCCCAGCCCAGGAGCAGAATGATGACCGGTGCCTGAAACGCGGCGGCAAACGCCAAAATCAGCGTCAGCATCAGGCTCACGACGTTATTGACGGTGTACTGCGTGCTCACGCCTGCTTGCGCAAACGCCGGCATGCCAAGCACCACCGTCTTGCCTTCCGCGTCCGTTACCGCGATGCGCACCTGCCGAAGCGGCTCGTTCAGCCACATCTCGCCGGTCTGCGCATCCTTCAAATCACCCTGAAGAATCGGCAGCTTCGGAATGACGACATCCACCGGCCGCTCAACCGTCGGTATCTCTCGCGCGCCCAAGCTCGTTCCGAACGTGATGAGAAACGACAGAATCAGCGGCAGCACCACCTTGAACAGGAAGTACACGCCCGCCGCACCCAGAATCGTCGACAGCGGAATCAGCAGATAGACAAATCGGCGCTCATGCTTGTGCAACCCTGGCGCGACAAACAGCCACAACTGATACAGAATCCACGGCGCGCCCGCCACGATCGCCGCGATCATGCTGACCCGGATATACGCGCTGAAGACCTCTGTCGGATCGATCGTCGTCAGGCCGCCCTGATTCGCATCGTTCAATATCTCGCGCGTGGGTTGCAGGATCAGATGATCCAGCAACCATTCACCGCGCCACAGGCAAACCACCAAGATCGGCACCAGCCCGATGAGCGCAAAGATCATCCGCCGGCGCAGATCGTCCAAGTGCTGGCCCAAGGTCATCACGGCGACATGCGTGTCGTCGGCCACGTCGCGCGGGTTGTCAGGATTGCGGTTGGGGGGCATACGGATTGGGCCGGCGCTGCTCGACGCCTCAGCGGCATCATTCTTGCAGCCTCGCTCTGCCAACGCCGCCAAAATCGCGTGACGGAATTCCCGCCCTGCCGCATCTTCATTGACGAGGAACGGATTCGCCGACAGAGAAGGTGCAAGGCATCGGCGAATAACACGCGGAATGGATGCGGCTGCAGGACAACCCCTGCCAACGGTACCGGCGCAATCTGACGCGCCCGTGGTTGCACGCATCGATCCGCAGTGGCTCAACCAGCAATGGCTCGAATATCGCCGATGGGTTGCCGCCATCCTGCTCGCGTACAAGCCCCGCTGGGCCGACCTCGACGATTTGCTGCAAGACGTCGCCCTCGCCGTGGTGCGCAAAGGCCACGAAGTCCGCGATGAGGCGGCGTTCAAGCCGTGGCTGCGCACCGTCGCGATTAACTGCGCCTTGATGGCCGCTCGCAAAGGCCAGAAGTACGCCGGCCACGCCTCGCTCGAAAGCGGCAGCGACGAAGAAGGCGTCATCGCTCGCATCGCCAGCGGCCAGGCCACGCCCGCCGCCGAGTACGAACAGCGCAAAGAAGGCGAACGCCTCGTTGACCTCTGTGCCCAGATTCCCGATGGCTATCGCGAGCCGCTGCTTCTCAAAGCCGTGCGGGGCATGAGCTATCGCGAAATCGGCGAAGTTTTGGACCTGCCCGAGACCACCGTCGAAACCCGCATCGCCCGCGCTCGCAAAATGCTGCGCGAACTTGCGGGCTAATCGCCACTCGATCAAACCAAACCGCCGATCACCCGCCGCCCACGGTTCGGCATTCGTACGCACCCACTCCTCCTTCCGCGCCTCTCCGCCCCCCCTCCAAACCTCCGCGACCGATCTTCGGTCCCTGTTTCTGGACCTTCCCGCGCAGTCATTCTGACGGAAACCCCGCCGTCTCGCATCTCTGCGTGTGAAGCATGAACACTCCTCCCAACCAACCGAGCACCACCGACCACACCGGGCCTCAGCCCGATGCGGATCAGTTGGAACTGCTCATCAGCAAAGCCGTGGACGGCCGGGCGACGCGCCTTGAGTGGGCCGTTCTCGAGATCGCCGCGCACGAAAAGCCCGTCGTCTGGCGCGAGCTCGCGCTGACGATGCGTGACAACGCGCTTCTTGAAGAAACAGTCACGCGGGCCGCCGATCGCGCCGAACTTGTGGCGCTCCCCGCCGGGGCGGCGCCAGCAAGTGGCACATCGTCTCTGCGCACGTGGGGTGGCTGGGCCGCAGCGGCTGTGCTCGCCCTCATGTTCATCGTGCAGTGGCGCAACCTGGCGAATCAACCCGCGCCGAGCGGCGGCCCCGCGCAGCAGCAGGTCGCGGGTCTGGGCGCGTTCACCGCAGATGAAGCGCGCGAAGCCTACCTCCAACGCGGCAAGCAAGACGGCAGCGTGCTGGGCGAAATGCCCGCGAAGGTCATCGTGCAAGGCTCGCCCATGCAAGATGGCCAAGGCTACGAAGTCGTTTTCATCCGTCAGATCGTCGAGAAGGCGCGCGTTGATGATCTCGTGCGCTTTACAAGCGACGAAGCGGGCCAGCAGCGCGTGCTGCGCCTGCGCGAGGTGTACGACCAGCAGAACACGCAGCAACCCGCCTCCCGGCAGGTGTACTGAATCAGCATCAGTTTCGCACGCGGATCGCGGAAAGCAGATCGCGGCCAACGGTGGTCCGCATGTCAGGAGTCAGCACCATGCAACAGTCACAAGGTTTCTCGAGCGGCTTGTCAGGCTTCTCAACCGTCCCCAAGAGCATCCGCGCCCTCGCCATGATGCTCGCCATCTCCGCCGGCGGCACGCTGGGCGTCGCCCCCGCCCTCGCTGATGACGACAAGAAGGAAGCCCCCAAGGTTGACCGCATCGAAGGCGACTTCGATCAGCGCATCGATGAGGTCCAGCCGCGCGCAGGCCAAGGCGGGTCCAGTTTCACCATCAGCAACTCGTGGACGCAAAACGGCAAGAGCTACACCGTCACCAACAAGAATGGCGACATCAGCGTCAAGGTTGATGGCGACAAGCTCCCCGCCGACCGCTGGCGCGAGAAGAACGGCAAGCTCGAGATTCTCGACAGCGACGGCAACGTCGAAGCCACCACCGACATGCCCAGCATGGACAACAACGGCGGCATCCGCCTGCAATGGGGTCAGCGCGGCGGTGCTCGCAACCAGGGCAATAACAACGAACTGCGCCGTCGCCTCAACGAGATGATGGTTGCGCCGCAGGCTCCCGCTGCCCCGACCATCCAGCGTCCGCCCGTCATGCTGGGCATCAACATGAGCGTCGTTGACGAAGGCGTGCTGGTTGATCGCGTCATCGACGATTTGCCCGCCGACAAGGCCGGCGTTCGCGAAGGCGACATCATCACCAAGGTCGCGGGCGAGCAAATCACTGACACCAGGGACATCGTGCAAACCCTGCGCGATCGCAAGCCGGGCGACAAGATCGACATCGTCGTTCTCCGCGACGGCAAGGAACGCACGCTGACCGCTGACCTGGTCGCGTACGACCCCGAAACCATCGAAGTGCCCGGCTTGGCCGCGGTGCCACCCGTGCCGGGCGTGCCCGAAGTCCCCGGCCTCATCGAGATCCCCATGCTCGATGACCTGCCCCTCTTGGGACAGCACAACGCGCAGATGAACAACATGCGCGCCCAGCTCGAAAAGCTCGCTGAAGACCTCCGCGCGCAGGCTCGAGACCTGGCCCAGCAAAATGGCGACGCCGCGAAGTCGTTGGAGCAAGCCAAGAAGGCCCTCGAAGACGCCGCCGATCAACTCAGCCAGGCCCGGGAACAGTTCAACGAACGCCGCGCCCGCGGCAACGTCTGGGTCGCCCCGGGTGGTCAGGGCAACGGCCAGATGTTCGTGTTCCCCGAGAACGGCAATCGTGTTCGCATCGAACACGATGCCAGCCGCGAGCGCCGCGCCAACGACGCCCGCGAGTCGTCCGACGACCTGAAGGAATTGCGCGACGAACTTCGTCAGCTCCGCGAAGAGATGAAAGAACTTCGTGAGAAAAACGAACAACAGACCAAGGACAAGCCGTAACACGTCCTTCTCACCGGCGAAAAAACGGTGCGTGCTCGAGTCACATCGCGCGACGCACACGTCGGTGAGTCAATGTCATCCGCGACGGGCGGGCTGGACGGGGTGGTCCCACCAGTCCGCTCGATTTTTTTTGCTCCGCGAAACAGCTCCGCGCACACTTTTCCTCAGCACTTAATCACGCGTCGACATCACGCAAGAAATTCCCCCAACTACAAGAATTTTCCAGCACACTTGTGCCAACAAGTAGCGTCTCCCGCATCTTTGCGTACGACCTTCGCTCGTGTCGCCGGCTCGCGGCCGGCCTGCCCCCTTGAGGGACTTGGGGTTTGCGCCATGACATCGCATTCGTCGTCGCAGCGTCCATCGCTGGTGAGTCGCCACTGGCTGTCACTGGGTCTTGCGTGCCTCTTTGCAGCCAGCGTGTTGCACGGCGTCAGTCGCACGTGCGAGAAGTTTGAAGTCGCCGCGTACCGGCGTTTTGCGACGCCTCAGCAGGTCCGTTCGGCCAGTTACACCGGTCGCGCTCTCGCACATCCCGGCGTCTACCTCGCGCCGGAGATCGAAATTCAACCCGTGCCCGAGTTTGGCGTGCGAGTTCGGTATCAAATCAGGCCGATGATCAGTCCCACGCCTCGTTATTACACGTCCTGATCGAGTACCCTTCGCCATGAGCAACCCTCCGATCGACACGCCCGCCGCTCTGCCGCAAGATGTTCAGCATGTGCGCGATGCGTACACGCGCCTGCGCGAAGAGATTCGCAAGGTGATCGTCGGTCAGGACGAAGTCGTCACGCAGATGCTCATGTCGATCTTCTGCCGAGGCCACTGCGTCGTCGTGGGCGTGCCGGGTCTT
Source organism: Phycisphaerales bacterium (assembly GCA_035299305.1). Lineage (GTDB taxonomy): Bacteria > Planctomycetota > Phycisphaerae > Phycisphaerales > UBA1924 > BJHL01. The sequence continues at coordinate 8,938 of DATGWV010000255.1, forward strand.
GCCAAGACGCTGCTCATCAGCACCATCGCCCGCGCGCTCAACCTGCAGTTCAGCCGCGTGCAGTTCACGCCCGACCTCATGCCCGCCGACATCACGGGCACCGAAGTCATTCAAGAAGACAAGATGACCGGCCATCGCGAACTCCGCTTCGTGCGCGGCCCGATCTTCGCCAACATCATCCTCGCCGACGAAATCAACCGCACGCCCCCCAAGACGCAAGCCGCGCTGCTTGAAGCGATGCAGGAGCGGCAAGTCACCGTCGGTGGTCGTCGCCACGAACTGCCTGTGCCCTTCTTCGTCCTCGCGACGCAGAACCCCATCGAGCAGGAAGGCACCTATCCGCTGCCCGAAGCTCAGCTTGACCGCTTCATGTTCCAGATTCAGATCAGCTATCCCACCTTCACCGAAGAGATGGACATCGTCCGCCGTCAGGCCACGCGCACAACCGCCGATGTGAAGCCTGTGCTTGACGAAGCGACCATCAAGCAGATTCAACAGGTCGTGCGCACCATGCCCGTCGCCGAACACGTGATTGGCTACGCCCTGCGCCTCGTTCGCGCCACGCGCATCAAAGAACCCATGGACCTGGGCCAGACGCGCCCGCAAAAGGTCAAGGACTACGTGGGCTGGGGCGCGGGCCCGCGCGCCAGCGAGTTTCTCATCCTCGCCGCCAAGGCCGCCGCACTCCTCAGCGGCAGCACCCACGTCACGCCCGAGCACGTCAAGCAAGTGGCCAAGCCCGTGCTGCGTCACCGCATCATGCTCAACTTCAACGCCGAAGCCGACCAGGTCACGCCCGACCAAGTCATCGACGACCTGCTCGCGACCGTGAGCGTCGAAGCGCTGACGCCCAGCGAGAAGAAGAAGCTCGACGAAGTGCTGCGTTGAAGGCGCGATGATCGCGCAGCCAGCGAGAATTGCTACAAATCGCCGTCGAGGCCGATCAAAGTCCCCTCGATCGGTGTTATAGCACCTTGGCGCAAGTAACTTCTTGTGGTACGTTCTCGCGATGCGTACCTCGTGGTCTTTGCGTTCAGCTGTCAGCACGCTCGCGCTTGCAGGCATCGTCTCATCCGCCTCTGCGCAGTTGTGCAGACCGGAGTTGCTCGTCAACGGCTCGTTTGAGTTCCCAGTTGTTCCTGCAAACACGGCGTTGCCCATCGCGCCTGACAACTGGTCGTGGCAGTCCGCAGTCGGTTTCGTCTTCCGCGGCTCGCCCGCGCCCATCTGGCCACTTGCGCAGTCCGGTCAGCAATACGCCGACATCGGTAACGACACGCAGTATCGTTTGCGGCAGAACTTCACTGTTCCTCACCGCGCACGCATGTCATTCACGTGGTACGACAGCGCCGCCTCTGGATTCGTGTCCGCCTACGACGTGTTCATCTACAACAACGCGACCGAGGAATACCCTTTTTACTACGACTTCGGTTTCGTCAACTCCAGCACGTGGAAGTTCGTCGACGCCAACGGCGGACAACCATTCTTGCTCGAAGCGGGTTCCTATCGCGTTGAGTTCGTGGGTAACGCGATACCCAACGATTACGCCGACACGCTCATCGATAACGTCTCACTCTCCTTTGATCGTGGCCCCGATGCCAACCGCCTCGGCGGCACTCGCAGCCTGGGCGGCGGTGAGCGCTACACGCTCGATGCGTTCGTCAGCGGGGAAGGGCCCATCACGCACCAGTGGCAAATCGAAACCGCGCCCGGTACGTTCACAAATCTCACAGAGAATCTGATGACACCCGTTGGCGCTGTGGTGGGCGTCTTCACCGACAAACTCACGATTGAGCGTGCGATCAACGGAGGCGCCGCGAAGTTTCGGCTCCTGCTCAACAACGTCTGCCGCAGCTCCGTGAGTGAAGTCACCACCATCGAAGTCTCCCGCTGCAACACCATCGACATCAACCGCAACGGCGTCTTCCCCGAAGATCAAGATGTCATCGACTTCTTCACCATTCTCGCGGGCGGCGAGTGCTCCACGGGCGACTGCGTCAATATCGACTTCAACGGCAACGGCGTCTTCCCCGAGGACCAGGATGTCATCGACTACTTCGCCGTCCTTGCCGGTTCGTCGTGTCCCGGCTGATTCAGCCCCTTACGAAACCGCACGCTCGCGCCACACGTTCGACACCAGCGCCGCAAAATCAGCTGCAAAGCGAGCACCATCGCACACCGCCGACGCCAGCACTCGCTCGCGCAACGTTTCGTGATATCGCATCCGCCGCGCGCCATCTTGCGCCAGCTCCGTCGCGATGCGCACGAACGCATCCGCCGAGTCCGCCACCAGTTCTCCGCATCCTGTGTGCGTCAGCAGCGACAGCCCCACACGGCTGACATGCTGCTCGCCCGCACGCGTCACGATGGGCGTGCCCATCAGCATCGCTTCACACAGCGTCGTTGTGCCCACATAGGGATACGTATCCAGCGCGATGTCGATCTGTCCATACAACCGCAAATGCTCACGCGGATCAGCGAGTCGTCCCACCAGCTCCACGCGCTCACGCTGCACGCCGCGCAGCTCAAGTTGCGCCCAGATCGTCTCCCGCGCCGTCGGCTCATCCAGCAACGACCCCTTGATCAGCATGCGAGAATCCGCGACCTCGCGCAGCACCCGCCCCCACACGTCATATGTTGCCCGCGAGAATTTCTGCGTCGCCGAGAAGCAACCAAACGTCACCGCATCGCGCCGCTCTCGCGCGGGTAGTGCGGGCACATCGCTCCCCGCGTCATAACACACAAAGCACGTTGGCATGCGCAGCAGCCGCTCGCGACACTGTGCCTCGCTGCCCACCGGATCAGTCAGCGCATCCACCAAACGCCCATCGATCACATCCAGCCCAGTGCTTGCCGGGTACCCGAGGTAACTCAGTTGCACCGGCGCAGGCCGCCAGCAGCACGCCGCGATGCCCGATCCCGTCGTATACCCGCCGCACTCCACCAGCACATCAATCTCGCGCTGCGCAATCACTTCCGCCAGCGACTTCGCTGTCCACACCGGCACATGCACAAACTCATCGCACAACGCTCCCAGTTCGCGCGTCACCTCGTCCGATCGCGCTGACACATGCACACCCGTCACATGCACGCGCTCGCGCGGCAGGTGCTTCAGCAAAGGCCGCAGAAAGAACGCGCACGAATGACTGCGAAAGTCCGCGCTCATGAACGCAACCCGCAGCCTGCGCTCCGCTCCCACATCGCGCACGCGCGTGAGCGACTGCGCGCCCATCGCTTTCTGCTGCGCCGCGATCATCTCTCCCCATCGTGTCGCCCACGCGAGCTTCTCACGCGCATCCACCGCGTCGGCATCACGCTCCGCCGCGCGTAGCCCGCTTTCAGGCGTCACATACAACACATTCGTCGCCACGCGCTCCACAAACGACGGATCACGCGCAAGCGGCCCCTGCATTGCCCGCATCACAATGTCCAACCCGCGCTCCGGCTCGCCCATCTCACTGATAAGCCCCGCGTAATTGAGTGCAATCGTGGGCTCTTCCGGCGCCATCGCATACGCCCGCTTCGCCGGCGCAATCGCCCCTGCTTTGTTGTCACCCATCAGGTGTGCCGCCGCGAGTACATTCAGCGCCTGCGCCGTGGGCGAAAGCTCCGCCGCCTTCGTTGCGTGCTTGACAGCCTCCGCGCGCCTGCTCAGCGCGCCGCACACATTCGCCACAAGTTCATGCCGCCGCCCCAGCACAAATGCCTCGGCCTTCGGCTCCAGCGCAAGCGCCCGCTCCGCATGAAACATCGCGCCGTCAGCCTTCCCCGTGAAGAGCAAGGCCGCCGCCATCCACTCGTGTGCGAGCGCATCCTGAGGCTTGCTCCGCAGCTGCTGCATCAATACCGGCACCGCCAGCGCATACGCCCCCTGCGACAACAACCCATCCGCTTTCATCATCGCGGGCGACAGCATGGCGTGACGGTAGAGTCGTCCGCAACATGACGTGGGCCACTCGCGATCTTCGCACTGCGTTGAGAAGAAAAAGAACCTGTCACCGGCAGGCGACAGGCTCTCGTGGGAGGAAGGCAGTCATCACCTAGACATGAAGAACGTGAACGCGTAAGCGACTCCCACGTTTACCGCCGACGCCGACGCGCCGCAAACAGCCCGCCCAGAGCCATCGCGCTCGCAACGCCAGGTGCCGGCACGATTTCAAAGTCGATGCGATACACAGGCGTGCTCGATTGCAGTTGCAGGTCAAAGGTGTAGCCCGCAGCGGTCGTCAAACCGTTGAAGATGCTCAGCCCGCCAAACTCAAGTTCAACAACGCCAGTGTCCGCGATTCGGCCGTCGTTGCTCGAGCCCATGATGAACGCGGCGTTCGGCACACTGTCGACTTCACTGCCAGCATCCCAGATGTCGCTCGCACGCTGTGTGATGCTCGTGAGGTTGAGCGACCCGTCCATGTTGAACAACCGATACTGCGTGGGCGAGTCGTTCCCGATGAAGTAGTCGTTGCTCGGAACGACCATGCTCGCGAACGTGAAGTACCGATTGATCGTCGGGTTCACCGTGAACACCGAACTCCGCACGCTGCCCGGCGTGAGCGGCCCCATGTGGGCCGTGCCCAGCGTCGCCGTGGGATCACCCGCCGCAAATGCCGGGAACCAGTCACTGCCCGATCCGCCTTCGGCAATCGAGATGATCGGTGCCGTGGCGGTCTGTCCCGCGTTAAATGAGTCGTACGTGCCACTGTTGAAACCCACGCGCAGCGGCGCGAACGACACGCTGTTGGTCGGCGCGAGATTCGTCACCGTCACGCGAACGTCAACGTTCTGAGCGCTCGTCGCACCAGCCATCAGCGTTGCCGCCATCATCACGGACATCACATAAACCTGCTTCATCGCAAACTCCTTCTTGTGCGCACGGCATCGCCGCGAGCACCGCTCGTCGCCAAAGAATCCGACCTGCGACCGATCGCAGACCACCCGACAACCACGCCAGACCTCCACGCCTGGTCGCGACTCGTGTTTGATATTGATTGAGTTCCGTTGCACAGCCCGCAGGCCGCGTCTCTCTCAATGTGTCAGTCGTCGCGTTCGTCCGCGCCTGACAGCAAATTTCAAACTTCCATCCTCACATTCCGTCAACATCGCGATTCGCCGCACCCAGCGATCGCGCGATGCGATCCCGCGCATCTCCGGGCATCGCCGGTGAGGCCGATTCCTCTGCGTCGATTGCTCGCAGCATCGCTCGCATCTGATCAATGTGCTTTCTCCACTGCGCGCACCCTTTACAGATGCGCAAGTGCAGCCACAGGCCCCACACCTGCCCCATCCTCAGCGGCTCGTCAGCCTGCCTGCTCACAAGTACAGCATGCTGCTCGCATCGCATACCCAGTACATCAAACATGTCGCGGATGAATGCCATTATGCGCCACCATCCTCGCTCGCGTGCGCACTTCGCAGCTTGCGTCCTAGACACGCTCGCAGCGCCGCCCGAGCTCGGTGCATCCGCGTCCACATGTTGGTCGCGGAAATGCCCAGTGCCTTGCACACTTCGTCGCTGGGCACACCCTTCAGCTCCCGGAGCCACACCAGCTTCGCCTGCGCTGGCGGCAATTCATCCAGACACCCTCGCAAATGTGACAGCATCGCGCTGCGCTCAGCCTGTTCCTCCATGCTCCATGCCGGCTCGATGCGCGCCCAGCGACCGTCGCTTGCAAACTCCCCTGCACACCCGCCGCACGCACATCCGCGTCCATGCCCGTCCTTTGCACTCGCAACACGCGCCCCTTCGCGAGCTTGCTTGCGAAAGAAATCCGCGATTTTGTTCGCCGCGATTCCCAGCAGCCACGTCTGTTCGCTTGATTCCCCCGCGAACGTCCCGGCGTTCTTCATCGCCGCCAGCAGCGTCTCCTGCACCATCTCCTCCGCCACCTGCACCGACCGCGTCCGTGCCAGACAAAATCGCCACAGCACGTCTCCATATTCCGTGAGCCACCGTTGCCCCATGACACGCGCAGCGTCCTCCCGCCCTTCGCGCGGCATCGCCCCTGCAACCACGTTGACGCGTGCGTCTTCCATACAGCCCACAAACATGAGTCGCCGCTCGGCCCGGCGCATTGCAGGAATTGCAATGTCCTCCGTCCGAGATTCCGCGACTCAGGGTTGCTCGCTCGCATCCTACCACCCCGCCTACCCTCCCCTCCCCAGCACCCCGGGTGGATTTCGGGTATGCTGGTCGCAATCTGGCCGCTCTCGCGACCTGCCCGGCATCATCCCGCAGGTCCGGTGCGTACAGCTCTTCGTTCGACAGGCCTGGTGGAGGTTCTCGCCGTATGGAAAAGCTTTTCTACACCCTTGAAGAAGCCGCCCAGCGCCTGGGCAAGACCGCTGACGAAGTCCGCACCATGGCGGCTCGCGGCCAGCTCAGCGAGTTCCGCGATCGCGATCGCCTCATGTTCAAGAAGGAACAGGTTGACCTCCTCGCCGGCGGCGAAGACGACAGCCTCCGCCTTGCCGACTCGGGCGAACTCGAGCCCGTTGGCCTCGCCAGCAGCGGCACCGCCCCC
>DATGWV010000256.1:0-4510 GCA_035299305.1 Phycisphaerales bacterium
GTCGCGGTGTGTGATGCCCGCGGCCCGCGCATCCTCACGGGCGAATCCGGCGCGACCATGGTCCCCAGCGTCGTCCGCTACGAACCGCGCACACCCACGCCCGACGACCTGCGTCCCTTCTCAACCATCGTCGGTACCGACGCCAAACGCAACGCCCCGCAGTTCGCCAGCACAACCATCGCCAGCGTCAAGCGCCTCATGGGCCGCAGCATGCGCGATGTCGCAAGCGACGCCGCCTACGCGTCGTACCAAGTCATCGCAGGCGAGCGCGACACCGCCCGCGTGCGCATCCCGCTCCCAAGCGGCGACATCATCCAAAGCCCCGAAGAAGTCTCCGCCCACGTTCTCACCACGCTTAAGCACATCGCCGAAAAGTCACTGGGCCATCCCGTCACCCGCGCCGTCATCACCGTCCCCGCCTACTTCGACGACGCCCAGCGCCAAGCCACCCGCATCGCCGGCCGCCTCGCAGGCCTCGACGTCGTGCGCATCGTGCCTGAACCCACCGCCGCCGCTCTCGCCTACGGCATCGGCGCAAGTAAATCCGCCGCGCGCAACGCCCAGCCTTCTTACGTCTGCGTCTACGACTTAGGTGGCGGCACCTTCGACGTCTCCATCCTCCGCATCACCCCCGCCGAGTCACAAGGCGAAACTGACTTCTACCAAGTCCTCGCCACCGCCGGCGACACGCGCCTCGGAGGCGACGACATCGATCACCTGCTCGTCACCCTCGTGACGAACGAAATCGCCGAGAAACTCGGCCAAAATCCCACTTCGCTCAACCTCCCCGCCGCCAGCAAGCGCAGCCTGCTCTCTCTCGCCGAGCAAGTGAAGATCGAACTCTCCACCAAGCAGCAAGCCTCCATCAGCATCGACATCGGCGCACCCACGCCCTACACCCGCACCATCACCCGCGCCGAACTCAACACGCTCATCGAGCCCATCCTCGCCCGCACCATCGCAAGCTGCGAACAAGCCCTGCGCGATGCGACCAAGAAAGGCCTCAGCACACTCGACAGCGTCATCCTCGTGGGCGGCAGCACCCGCATTCCCGCCGTGCGCGAGCGCGTCGCCAGCTTCTTTAAACTCGAGCCCTACACCGCCCTCGACCCCGACCTCGTGGTCGCTCTCGGCGCAAGTGTGCAAGCCAGCATCCTCGCAGGCAGCACCAAAGGCTCGCTGCTGCTCGACGTCATCCCACTCTCGCTCGGTATCGAAACCGTCGGCGGCGCAGTTGCAAAGCTCATCATGCGCAACACCGCCGTGCCCACTCGCGCCACGGAAATGTTCTCGACAAGCGTCGACAACCAGACCGCCATCAAACTCAGCGTCTACCAGGGCGAGCGTGAAATGGCCGCCGATTGCCGCCTCCTGGGCACCTTCGAACTCAAAGGCATCCCGCCCATGCCCGCCGGCCTGCCGCAAGTCGAAGTCCAGTTTCTCATCGACGCCAACGGCGTCCTCAACGTCAGCGCGCACGAACGCCGCAGCGGCAAGCGCGCCCAGATGCAGGTCATCCCCAATCACGGCCTCACTACCGACGAAGTCAACGCTATCGAACGCGACAGCCTCAAGCACGCCCGCCAGGACATGACGCGCCACCGCGTCGTCGATCTCATCACCAACTCGTCACTCGATCTCAAATGGATCGGCGATCGCCTGAGCAAATACGAATCACTCCTCGAGCCTGCCTACGCCGCTGAACTCAAGCAGCAAATCACCACGCTCGCCGACTTCGTCGCCAAAGCCAAATCCAACTGGCAATCAGTCGACGCCAACACCTTCCAACGCGCCAAAGAAGCCCTCGACCGCGCCAGCATCCGCCTGCAGGAAGTCTCCATCACCCAGAGCCTTCGCGGCTCCTGACGACCACTCACGCCTTGGGCCGCACCGCCCACACATTTCGCCCCGCATCGCGAATCACATGCTCCGCCGTCGAGCCCAGCAGCATGTCGTGGATGTTGCTCGCCCCGCGCGTCCCCAGCACGATCAAGTCCGCGCCCAGAATCTTCGCAAAGTCCGCGATGCCCTTGCCATGCTTCTCCGCCGGAATCGCGTGATACGCCGGCTTCGCCCACGTCGACTCCGTCTGCAATCCCTCCTCGCAGAACGCCTTCACCCGCTCCGCCAGCGCCGACGTATACGCCGCCTTGAACGCCTCCGTCGCTTCAGGCGTCCCCGCCTTGGGCTTCATCCGCTCCCACGGCGCGCTGAACACATACACCACATGCACCTTCGCCCCGTCCAGCGCCGCCACGCGCAGTGCCCGCTCCACCGCGAGCTTGCTCGTCTCCGAAAAATCCACGCACGCCAGCACTGTCTCAAACTTCTTGGGCCCATACGCCTCTTCAATCAGCAGCACATCACACGGACTCCGCCGCACGCAGCTCGCCGCCACCGTCCCCGCCCCCTTGCTCGTCCCCGTGCCACGCGTGCCCACCACCAGCAACTGCGCCTGCTCCTGCTTGCAGAAGTAGCTCATCGCCGCGACCGGACTGTTGATCTCAATGTGCATTGGCACATTCGCATTCCCCGTCTGCTCCGAGAAGCTCTTCCACAAGTACTTCGCTTCATCAATCAAGGACGCCGTCACCTGCACCTGAAACGCCGACAGCTCATCCGACAGATGCACCGCCGCCAGTGTCTCAATCACATGAATCGCCTTGACCGCCGTGCGCATCTGCCCCGCCAGTCGCGCCCCCTGCGCCAGCGCGACCCGAGAACTGGTCGTGAAATCAACGCCAACAACAATCGGACGGGCTGCGGTCATGGGAACCTCCTTCATGGTTTACGAGACCCGAGACACCAACTCCGACAAAAGGATACGCAAGTCGCATATTCCCGTCAACTTCCCCGGGGTCGAAAGCGCAACTCTCTGAAAATCCGCATCTTCCACTTCACCCGGGGAACGATCACGCCGCCCATACCGCCTGCATCATCTGTGACAACATCTAGCCGCCCAACGCCTTCAGCCACCCCCTCATTCTGCCGATCTTTCCCGCATCGGATCTGGGAGACGAAGTATGAGAATGCGCGGGTTTACCCTCATCGAAGTGCTGGTCGTGGTCGTCGTGCTCGGCATCCTCGCCGCCATCATCGTGCCGCAAGCCGCCAGCGCCCGCGCCGATGCCCGCAACGGCGCCCGCGAAGCCGACATGACCAACGTCGGCAAAGCCCTCGAGCTCTACGCCAACGACTTCGGCTGCTACCCCATCAGCCCCGGCTGGTCGGGCGACGCCCCCAGCTACGGCGGCAAAGGCTACGAAGGCCCCAACGCCTACATCCCCAACCTCAGCCCCACCTACATGAAAACCCTCCCGCGCGACCCCAACCCCGCCTACCCCCGCGCCGACTACGGCTACCTCTACCGCAGCGACGCCCTCGGCAACAACTACAAGTTCCTCGCCCACCGCACGCCCGAAAAATTCGGCGTCAACCTGCCCATGTACGACCCCCGCCGCCCCACACACGCATGGGCCATCTACTCCCCCGGCGGCGTCAACTTCTAACTCGCCCGCAACACAAACTCACAAGCCCCTCGCCCACCGCGAGGGGCTTATCACATGGTCGCCGCGTGACGACCATCACTCACGCCCGCGCAACTTCAATCTCCCCATCACTCACCCGCCGCCTCAGCACAAGCCGCTTGCCACACTCCGGACACACAACCCCGCGCGACACCTGCTCATCTGTCGCCTTCCGTCCCGGCAAGCATCCACCCACGTCATAGGCGCAACGCCTGCACACCCGCTGCGGCATCTCATCCTCATATTGCACGTCCACCGCCGGCCGCTGACGCAGCCGCCGCACAACTGCCGCCGCCAACTCTGCAATAACTTCCAACACCACGCTCCCCCTCCGCGCTCTCCGCATCCTCCGCAGTGAACCCGTCCTCACGCCGGCAACGGGAACTTCTCACACAACTCACGCACTTCCCCGCGCACCTTCGCGCTCTCGCTCGCCAGCGCCGCTTCGCCTGCCAGCCCCGCCGTCAGCACGCGATCAATAAACGCCGCGATCATCTGCATCTGCGGCTCCTTGAACCCGCGCGTCGTCGTCGCCGGAGTGCCCAGCCGAATCCCACTCGTCTGCTTCGGCGGCCGCGGATCCTGCGGAATTCCGTTCTTGTTGCAGATCAGCCCCGCACCCTCCAGCCACTTCTCCGCCTCCGCCCCAATCAACTCCGCGCTCTTCCCGCGCAGATCAACCAGCATCAAGTGATTGTCCGTCCCGCCGCTCGTGATGCGATATCCCTTCGCCTGCAAAGCCGTCGCGAGCGCCTGCGCGTTCTTCAGCACCTGCTGGCAATACGTCTTGAACTCCGGCCGCAACGCCTCCCCAAACGCCACCGCCTTCGCCGCAATCACATGCATGAGCGGCCCGCCCTGAATGCCAGGGAACAGCGCGCGATCATACTTCTTCGCCAGTTCCTCATCGTTCGTCAAAAACAGCCCGCCGCGAGGCCCCCGCAGCGTCTTGTGCGTCGTCGTCGTCACCACATGGCAGTGGG
>DATGWV010000257.1:0-11367 GCA_035299305.1 Phycisphaerales bacterium
GGGGGCGGGAGGGGAGAGCGGAGAACGGAGAGCGGAGAATAGAGAGCGGGAGTTTGGTATGCGGTGGTGGCGGGTGGGATTGATTGGTTGTGGAGTGGTCTTGGTTGCGGCTGGAATCGCGTGGCGATTTCGTCGCGCGGAAGTGATTACGCAGTCGCCGGGCGACTGGCGTTCGCTCGAGGGAACAACGGTGACGGTCCGAGGGATGCCGAGGATGGATGGGGAGCTGTCGGCTTTGGTGCTCAAAAACCGGGAGGCGCTGATTGTGACTGATGTCACGTGGAGTCGCGAGCAACTTCAAGCCGGCACTGTGACGATCACGGGGGTTGTCGGGCCACGGATTTATCTTGTTCCGCAGAGTGACGGCAGCACGCGAGTCAGCATGTCGCGGCCAGATGTGCAAGCGGATGGGACGGTGCTGCACATGGCGTATGGGTACGCGTGGACGCTGAAGTCCACGCGCTGATGCGTTGGACGAGGGCGCGCGAGTAACGGCGACAACTCGTCGCGTGCGCGACGAAGATAGCTGCGATTGATTGTGAAGGGGAGAAATGGCTGGAGCCGGACTTGAACCGGCGACACCCGCATTTTCAATGCGGTGCTCTACCAACTGAGCTATCCAGCCAACAGGCCTTGCGGCCTTGAGTTGCCAGCGGGCTTTCGCCTGCGTGGGAGGAGACTTTAGGCGGGGTTGACGGCGGAGGCAAAGCGAGCGGGATTGGCGATGCGTTGGTGCGGTTGGGGGCGTGATTTATGGGCGTTTTTGCTCGCGGGCATCACGTATCATCGCTGCATGACGACCATGACTGCGCCGTCTTCGAGTGCTGGCCAGACGGCTTCCAATGCGGGGCCGATTTTGCAGGTGGAGAATCTGCAGACGCACTTTCCCATTCGCTCGGGGCTGTTGCAGCGCGTGACTGGGTATGTGAAGGCCGTGGATGGCGTGTCGTTTGACATTGCCAAGGGGGAGACGCTGGGGTTGGTGGGTGAGTCGGGGTGTGGGAAGACGACGGTCGGTCGCACGCTCTTGCGGCTGATTCCGCCGACGGGTGGGCGGGTGCTGTTTGAAGGCAAGGACATGGTGACGGCGCGCGGCGAGACGCTGAAGCGGTTGCGGCGCGATATGCAGATCATCTTTCAGGATCCGGCGAGCAGTCTCAATCCGCGCATGCGCATTGGGAGCATTTTGCAAGAGCCGCTCTTGGTGCATGGGCTGGTGACGGACAAGAGCGAGCTGCGCGAGCGCGTAGAGAACCTGCTGGTGCGGTGCGGCATGCCCAAGGCGGCGGCGGACCGGTATCCGCACGAATTTTCAGGCGGGCAGCGGCAGCGCATCGGCATTGCTCGCGCGCTGAGCCTGGAGCCCAAGTTCATCGTGTGTGACGAGCCGACGAGCGCGCTCGACGTGAGCATTCAGGCGCAGATCATCAATCTGCTGATGGACCTGCAGAAGGAGTTCGGGCTGTCGTACCTGTTCATCAGCCACGACATGAGCGTGATTCAGCATGTGTGCAAGCGCATCGCGGTGATGTACAAGGGGAAGATCGTGGAGATGGGGACGCGCGATCAGATTCTGTTTGAGCCGCAGCACAAGTACACGCAGAGTTTGCTCAGCGCGGTGCCGGTTGCGGATCCGACGAAGAAGAAGGTGCGGGTGAAGTTTGATGGGGGGGCGATGTAGGGGGGGGGAAGTGCCGGGGTGCGGAGTGCCGGAGTGCCTGAGTGCCTGAGTGCCAGAATGGCAAAGTGTCAGAGTGAACGCATGAGCGTGACGCTGACGGCTGGCTCTGGGGCGGTCGAGGCGTGACATCGTCCATACTGACCAGACACGCAGCGATAGTGTCTCTGTGCAAAGGGAACCGGCCGCGTTCGGCGCTGGGGCGAGGCGGCCCAGCCATCGGCGCGGGCCCTTTGTCATGAAGCTTCGCCCCAAGAGACAGCCTACACGCGCTGGAGTGTGGAAGATCGCGATACCGATCCCTCGCATGGCGGTCAATCACGCAATGCAACAGCTTGCGATTTTCGACCGTCAGTGGCGCTCGAGTACGATCCCGACATGAATCCGGAAGATGACATCCCATCACCGAGCGAGCCGTTTATGAAAGTTCATAACACGTGCGAGAAAGCGCTCTATCTGCACACTCGGAACTCGGTCGGTGGTCAGGTACTCTTGCTCATGTGGGACGCCGCCGTCGCGAACGCGACACATCAAGCGCTGCTTTCATCACCGTTCCCATCACGCGATGGCGGACCCGGATCTGACATCGCAGATGCGGTCATGCGCTGGTATGTGAATTCGCAACTGGTTGCGCTCCGTCGGCTAATCGATGCCGGAGACTACAAGAAGAAGGATCGGCCAACGGAACCGTTTCGGATCGAGTCCGAACGAGGCGTGTACTCACTCAGATCGATTCTCGGGTACATACGTCAGCATCGCGAACTATTCACACGAGCCAATCTTGCTGGAACATTCCGTTACTTCATGCGACCCGATGTGTGTTGGCAAGCCTACTTGAAATCGATCACTACCGATACGGCGCGGCGTGTTGATCTACCCTCCTCCCCCGAAACCTCCGAGGAGTTCCATCGTTCGTTTGATCGCATCGCTCGCGTAGACGCCGAGCATCGAAAGGCTGACGACATCGTCAGTGACGCGTACTTTAAGTGGCTTGACGACAGATTGAATCGAATTGAGAAGCGGATCAAGTGGGTAGTTGACAAGAGAATTGCACACGCGGCAAGCACGACGAGCCACGCCGAAAACCGCCGAGGAGTGTTTTGGTCCGAGATCGACATCTGCCAACGCGAGGCCTGCCGGGTGTATTGGTCGCTGTGTGTTCACTTCATCGACTCATCAAATCGAAGCCAGTTCATCGCAGAACCTGCGTATCCCATCGCATATGGGATGGACAACGCCTCCCTCGGCAGCAGTTTCGCCATGAGCTTTGAGCAGGCGTGGAACCAATACCAAGACAGAGTTCGGCAATGGTCTGAGTTCGACTCGCGGTTCGCCTAGCGCGATCCAGCAACTGCTACATGCGGGGAGATTTGGATGTGGCTGAACGGTGGAATTGAATTCTGGCGCCGGTGTGAATGAGGCGGTATTTGCGAGTTGTCGGTGCTTTAGGCTCGCGGGGTAACGTATGGAGTGTTGTGTATGGGCGAGGGTACTAGGGGTAGATGACGTGTCATGCACGCGGGTGTTGGGGCGGGACGGCATCAGGCTGCAGAGCCAGCCTGATGGCACGGGCACTTGGCACTCTGGCACTTCGCACTCAGGCACTTCTACTCCGGCATTCGCGTTGTCCTATCCTGCGGCATGAGCACGTTTCAAGCACCGAGTGGGACATTTGGCGTACCTGAGCAGCCTGCGAAACCTCGCGGGACGAATGGGATGGGGATTGCGGGATTTGTGCTGGGGTTGCTCAGCGTGGTCCTGTGCTGCTTTCCGTATCTGGGGCTGATTGGCGTGCCCGGGCTGATTCTGAGCGTGATTGGGTTGTTTCATCCCAAGAAGGGCTTGGCGATCGCGGGGACGATTCTGTCGACCATCGGGTCCATCCTGGCGATCCTGTATCTCATTCTCATCGCGAGTATTCCGGCGGCCATTGGCGGGCTGGGGTTCTTTGACATGATCAAGGGCGCGGCGATTGCGGGTGGTGTGACCGAGACGGCGACGGCGTCGGGTGGGACGTTGCCGGCGGATCTGACGCCGGTTGGATTGCCGCCTTCGCTGACGACGGACAAGTGGGGAACGACGTTTATTTACACGCCGCGTGGGGATGGAACGTTTACGTTGGCGTCGGCGGGTCCGGACAAGACTCCGGGGACGAGTGATGACATTGATATTGGTGCGGCGCTGCTGCAGAGTCCGTCGACGAGTTCGGACTTCCCGGCGCTGCGGAGTTTGACGGCGCCGCCAGAGACGCCTCAGCAGCCGCTGAGCCCGGGGGCGACGGAGGAGCCGAAGAAAGATGAGGGGTCGAATCCGGTGGACAGTGGGAAGCCGTAATGTTGGGTGATGGCTACGGCGGATGAACAATCTGAGACTCAACGAGCAAGCGATGCTGAAAGGCATCGCTTGCTTCGTTCTGTGGAGTCGCGATGGGTGCTGCCGATGGCGGTGCTGTGGTTTGTGGGTGTGCTGATACTCGCGTGGTATGGGGTGTTGATTGTGCGGAAGGGGAATGCGCCCGATGGGCGGCTCACGTATCGCGAGGCAGCGTGGCTGGTGCGGAGTGAGCGGCTGGTGGGGTTGTCGCTGGAGGAGGCGCAGCGCGAGATTGATGGAGAGATTGTGGCGACAGAAAAAGATCCGCCACAGCCTGCGGTGGCGGTGGCGGATCGGAAGGGGAAGATGCTGGTGATGGAGTTGGAGGCGGGGCGGGTGAAGAAGGTGGAGATTCGGTAGGGAGAGTTCACCGCGGAGGATGCGGAGAGCGCGGAGTAGAGACAGGAGAGTTGGGAGTTGAAGTTGGGGGTGGGTTGCGCTTACTGAGCGGGGATGCCGCCGACGGTGCCCCCGGTGGGAAGCGTGATGCGAGGGGTGACGCGGACGATCACGTCGCGCTTGTGTTCGTATTGCGGGGGCAGGCGGAGCGTGGTGCCGAGTTGGTCCAAGGGCTCGTCGGCGGTGAAGCCGGGGGCGTCGGTGGCGAACTCGAAGAGGACGTGGCCGGGCTCGCGGAAGTAGATCGAGTGGAAGTAGTTGCGGTCGATGACTGGTGTCACGTGGAGGTCGTTTTCTGCGAGGACTTCCTGCCACTTGCTGTGCGTGGCGAGGTCGGGCGTGCGGAAGGCGACGTGGTGAACGACGCCCGCGCCGAGTTTGGAGGCGGGGGCGCGCTGGGTAGGGACGATGATGTCGACGATGCGGGCGAAGGCGGTGTTGTCGCCGGTCGCGATGTAACGCTGGCGCGAGGATTGCTTTTCATCGGCGGTGCCTTGGGGGATGAAGCCCATGGTGCCTTGCAGGAGCGCGGCGGTTTCGGCGGCGTTCTCGAGTGAGAGCGTGACGCTGTGGAAGCCGCGGAGGGCGTGCTGCGTGGGGATGTCGCGCGTGGCGAAGGGCTTGGCGGCGGGGCCATCGTGGAAGACGATTTCGAGGCGCATGCCGTCGTGGTCTTCGAAGGCGAGGACTTCGTCGTTGAAACGCGTCGAAGGCGTGACGGTGATGTTGGCGGCGGCGAGGCGATCACTCCACCACTGCTTGCTGGCCTTGGGGGCGTTGAAGGCGGTGGCGATGACGCTGCCGGTGCCTTGGACGCCGCGCTTGACGTGGGGCCAGGGGAAGAAGGTGAGGGCGGTGCCGGGCTCGCCGGTTTCATTGCCGAAATAGAAGTGATAGGTGCCGGGATCGTCGAAGTTGACGGTGAGCTTGACGAAGCGGAGGCCCAGGAGTTTGGTGTAGAAGTCGAGGTTGCGTTGTGGATCGCTGGCGATGGCGGTGACGTGGTGGATGCCGACGATGGGGGCGAGCGCGGTGGGCTTGACGTAGGTGCGGGGCATGGGGGGCTCCTTGAAGTAGCTTGTCGGAGAGCGGAGAACGGAGAACAGAGAACGGAGAACGGAGAACGGAGAACGGAGAACGGAGAACGGAGAACAGAGAACAGAGAACAGAGAATTAGGTAATCACTAGCGATTCATAGGTCGTTCTCGCGCTTAGTTGTTTGGACAAGTTTGTTTGATAAGAGTGAGATGCCGGACGCTGGAAGAGGTGACAGGTGGAGCTACGCGGCGGCTGTAGGTGCTGGCGTGGGCGTGGGTTGCGCTGGGGGCGTTTGGAGGGCGGTTGCGAATTTGCAGCGGCGGACGCCTATGTAGACGAGGGATTCGAAGATGAAGAGGCCGATGAGGCCGCCGCCGATGACGAGGCCGCCTTGTATGACGGCGGGCCAGGAGATGGGGTCTGGATAGACGGGGGCGAGGCTGAAGGTGCCGTTGGGAGCGATGTTGAAGAGGACGAGGATGCTGTAGAGGAGGGCGAGGGCGAGGACGGGGAGCGTGGTAAAGAGGAGCCAGCCGTAGCTGGCGTGGCTGACGATTTGCCAGGCGGCTTGGGGTGTGAGTCGCCAGCCGCGTTGGCGCGAGATGAAGCGGATGCCGAAGACTTCGAGGACGGTGAGGGCGAAGAGGCCGGCGGCGGCGAGAGAGGCGAGGACGAGCCAGACGGCGGCTTTGATTGCGAGGTGAACGAGAAGGCTGTGGCCATGGCCGCCTCGGGAGGGATCACCGGCGAGTGTGCCGACCCAGGGATCAACGAAGATGGCGCCGGCGATGAGGAGATTGGTTGCGAGCAGAACGCGGCCCGTGCGCGGCTCGATGCGGATGCGGTCGAAGGTCTGCTTGGGATGGCGCAGGACGCTCCAGCCGGTGCGGAGCCAGGCGGTGACGGCGTAGCGCCATTGGAAGTTGGCGTGGGCGCGGAACTTTTGCCAGTCGCTGCCTTGGCGGTGTGAGGGCAGTGACGTGGCGATAGCGCGGCCACACTCGGGACAGTTGCCGGGCGGGGCGGGATCGGCGGGGTTGTCGATGAGGCCTTCGAGGAGGTAGCCGCACGATTCGCAGAGGAGCGTGTGCGGGGTGTGGGGCTTCATGAAGAGAAGATACGGCGGGGCACGCGAGCGTGTTCTCGCAAAGCGGGGCGCAAGAAGACCCGGCTTGGAAAGCCGGGTCTACCCACTAGCCGATTTTTTCGATGTTGCCCATGTAGGGTCGGAGGACTTTGGGGACGGTGATGGTGCCGTCTTTTTGCTGGTGGATTTCGAGCAGTGGGATGAGGAAGCGTGGGCTGGCGAGGACGGTGTTGTTGAGGCTGTGGCAAAAGGTGGTTTCGCCTTTGCCGGATTCGCCGCCTGCGCGGTAGCGCATGTTGAGGCGGCGGCATTGGAAGTCGTAGAGGCGTGAGGCGCTGTGGGTTTCGCCGTAGCCGTCGCGGCTGGGCATCCAGCTTTCGATGTCGACCATGTCGGCGTTCTTCACGCCCAGGTCACCTGTGCAGCATTGCAGGAGTCGGTAGGGAATCTCCATGCTTTGCAGGAGTTCTTCGACGAAGCCGATCATCTTCTTGTGCCACTGGCGGCTTTCGGCTTCGTCGGCTTTGCAGATGACGACTTGCTCGACCTTGTCGAACTGGTGGATGCGGTAGAGGCCTGCGGTGTCTTTGCCAGCGGCGCCAGCTTCGCGGCGGTAACAGGGTGAGACAGTGACGTAGCGGATGGGCAGTTGGGACTCGTCGAGAATTTCGCCGCTGTGGATGCCCATGAGGCCGACTTCGCCCGTGCCAGTGAGGAAGAGGTCGTAGCCGCCGCCTCGCTTGCTTTCTTCGATGTGGTAAGCCTGTTCGCGGCCCGCGGGGAAGAAGCCGGTACCGACCATGGTTTCTTCGCGGACGATCGTGGGCACGCTCATGGGAGCGAAGCCGTGCTTGTCGATCATGTAGTTGAAGGCGTATTGGAGGACGGCTTGGTGCAGGCGCATGCCCATGCCGGTGAGGACGTAGCTGCGTGAGCCGGCGAGTTTGACGCCTCGCTCAAAGTCGGCGAGTTTGAGATCGCGCAGGAGTTCGATGTGGGTCTTGGGCTTGAAGCCTTTGTTGGCTTCGAAGGATTTGCTGACGTCGAAGTGAGCGGGGTTCCAGCGTTTGATTTCGACGTTGTCGTCGCTGCCTTTGCCGACGGGGACGTCGGCGTCGGGGGGCAGGGGGACTTGAAGCAGGAGATCGAGGATCTGCGGTTCGAGGGCTTGTTCCTGGGCTTCGAGTTCCTGGATGGCGCCCTTCATTTTCGCGGGGGCTTGCTTCAAGTCTTCGAGTTGTTTCTCGATGGCGGCGCGGGCGTCGCCGCTCACGCCTTTCAAGGCGCCTTGGAGTTTGCCGATCTGGGGGCCGGCTTCTTTGCTGAGGCGGTTTTGTTCGGCGCGGAGTTTTTCGCGCTCCATGGTGATGGCGCGCTTTTTCTCGTCGAGTTGCAGGAGCTTGTCGATGTCGACGTGGACGTTTTTCGCTTTCGCGCCGAGGGCGAAGCGGGCGGGGTTCTCGCGGAGGGCCTTGAGGTCGATCATGGCGAGAGGATAAACCGATAAAGCGAAAAGTGAAAAGCGAAAATGAAGACGGGGTCAGTCGGCGCGTTTTTGTTGGAGTTCTTCGACGCGCTGCTGGGCTTTGGCGAGGACGTCGCGGCAGCGTTTAATGAGTGCCATGCCGTGTTCGTACTCGTTGATGGAGTCTTCGAGGCCGACTTCGCCGGCTTCGATCTTGCGGGAGATTTCTTCGAGGGCTTCGAGGGCTTGTTCGAAGGTGAGAGAGTCGGGGGCGGGCTTGGGCTTGGGTTTGGTCACGGGGGGAGGATAGAGAGCGGAGAATGGAGAGCGGAGAACGGGGCGGGGTGATCGGGGTTTGATGGGGGGAATTCGTCGAGGCGGGCGGCTTGCCAGCGTCTGGGGTGCGGTGTACTATCCTCTCCCGTTAGAAGGAATCGCAAAGCATGGCACTGCTCACTGAAGAACGTCAACAAGTGATCTCGAAGAACCGCCGCCACGGCACCGACACGGGCTCGCCCGAGGTGCAAATCGCCATGCTGACGGCGAAGATTGAAGCGCTCAATGCTCACCTGAAGGGCAACGAGACGGTGCGCGGGCACGACAAGGATCACCACAGCCGCCGCGGGCTGCTGCTGATGGTCGGCAAGCGTAACCGCCTGCTGCGGTATCTGGCTCGCACGAATCCGGGCGACTACCAGAAGTTGATCGCACGCCTTGGTTTGCGCAAGTAAATTGTCTCACCCCTGGCCTCGGTCCGAACGGATCGAGGCCGGTTTGTTTTCGGCTTCGGCCTTTTCTGTTTGGCTTCAGGCATCGGGCCTGCGGCGTGTTGGGTTGATTGGGAATTTGGTGTGCGAGGTTTGGGTGCGCTCCATGCACAAAGACTTCGTTGCGGCCGTGGAATGGCCGCTCCACCAGATGGCCGCTCCACCCAAGAACACGCCTCTCGCCCGCTGTCTGAGCCAAGGCCTCTGCTGTGATTCGCGTACAGGCGTGGTGCCATTGACCAATCGCATGTGCCCAGTCCCCAGTGCCTGTCTGCTCCCCGATGCCTGACGCTTCCACCCGCCGCGATGCGGCAGTAGGAGTTTCGTCATGGCAACCACGTATCCCTGGAACACCGGCCTCGTTCGCCTGGAGCGCGAAATCGGCGGCCGCACGCTCATTCTTGAAACCGGCGTCATCGCGAAGCAAGCGGGCGCGGCGGTGATGGCGACGTATGGCGGCACGACGGTGCTGGCGACGGTCGTTCGCGCGGGGCCGCGTGATGGGATCGATTTCTTCCCGCTGACGGTGGACTATCGCGAGAAGGCGAGCGCGGCGGGCAAGTTCCCGGGCGGGTTCCGCAAGCGCGAAGGTGCGCCCAACGAGCGCGAAGTGCTGACGATGCGCATGATCGACCGGCCGATCCGTCCGCTGTTCCCGGATGGTTTCCTGGATGAAGTGCAGATTCAGGTGTCGGTGCTGAGCCACGATGGCGAGAACGACAGCGATGTGCTGGCGGGCACGGCGGCGAACGCGGCGCTGGCGATCAGCGATGTTCCCTTCGAGGGCCCCACTGCCACGGTGCGCGTGGGCCGGATTCACACCGATGACGGGCCGCAGTATGTGCTGAACCCGACGGTGACGCAGATGGACTTCAGCGATGTGGACATCGTCGTCGCGGGTCACAAGGACGGGCTGAACATGATCGAAGTCGGCGCCGCGGAAGTGAGCGAAGACGGCGTGCATGGCGGTCTGGCCTTCGGGTTTGAGCAGGGCATCAAGCCGCTGCTGGCGATGATTGAAGAGCTGACGAAGCTGGCGGGGAAGAAGAAGGTCGATGGTGCGCTGCACCTGCCGACGCCTGAGATCACTGAGAAGGTTCGCAAGCTCGCGGAAGGCAAGCTGCTGGAGCTGCGGCAGATCAAGGGCAAGAAGGAACGCAACGACGCGATCGCGGAGCTGTTCAAGAAGACGCTCGATGAGCACTTCCCGGTCAAGACCGATGGCAGCATCGGGCTGATGGAAGAGACCAAGAAGAACCGGAGCATGGCGAAGATGGCGATGAGCCGTCTGGATGAGAAGCTGACGCGCAAGCTGATTGTCGAGAAGGGCATTCGCGCGGACGGCCGCAAGGCTCAGGAAATTCGTCCGATCACGGGCACGGTGGGTCTGTTGGCCCGCACGCACGGGTCGGCGCTGTTCACGCGTGGTGAGACGCAGACGATCTGCTCCGTCACGCTGGGCACGGGCAAGGATGAGCAGATCATCGACGGCCTGCTGCCTGAGTACAGCAAGAAGTTCACGCTGCACTACAACTTCCCGCCGTTCTCGACGGGTGAAGTGAAGCGCATCACGGGTCCTGGCCGGCGTGAGATCGGTCACGGCGCGTTGGCGGAGCGCAGCCTGCTTGCGATTCTGCCCAGCCCGGAGCAGTTCCCGTACACGATTCGCGTTGTCAGCGATGTGACGGAGAGCAACGGCAGCAGCAGCATGGCGAGCGTGTGCGGCGGGTGTCTGGCGCTGATGGACGCGGGTGTGCCCATTCGCGCGACGTGCGCGGGCATCAGCGTGGGTCGCTTCGCTGATGAGAATGACAAGAATGAGATTTTCGTGACGGACATCATCGGCGAAGAGGACTTCTTCGGCGATATGGACTTCAAGGTGTCGGGCACGCGCGAGGGGATCACGGGCATTCAGCTCGACCTCAAGACGCGCGGGCTGAACCTTGAGCAGATCAAGCGGATCTTTGAACAGGCTCGCGTGGGCCGGCTGGAGATCATCGACGTCATGGAAGGCATCATCGCTGCGCCGCGCAGCGAGATCAGCCAGTATGCGCCGCGCATGGTGACGATCAAGATCGATCCGGAGAAGATCGGCAAGCTGATCGGGCCGGGCGGCAAGATGATTCGCGGCCTGCAGGACAAGTGGCAGGTCACGATCGATGTGGAAGACGACGGCACGGTGCAGGTGGCGAGCGCGAACGCGGAGAACCTCGCGGGCGCTCGCACCGAGATCGAAGCTCTCTGCGAAGAGATCAAGGTCGGCACGGTGTACGAAGGCAAGGTTGTCAGCATGAAGGACTTTGGCGCGTTCATTGAACTCGCGCCGGGGACCGACGGCATGTGCCACATCAGCGAACTGGCTGAGGGGTACGTGCAGAGCGTGGCTGATGTCGTGAAGCTGGGTGACACGGTGAAGGTGAAGGTCATTCTGGTTGATGACCAGGGCCGCATCAAGCTGAGCCGCAAGGCTGTGCTGATGGAAGAACGCGGCGAGGTGTACGTGCCTGCTGAGTCGGGCAGCCGCGGCGGTGGCGGCGGCGGCGACCGTGGTGGTCGCGGC
>DATGWV010000258.1:0-4542 GCA_035299305.1 Phycisphaerales bacterium
GCCCGCCGACCACAAGCCCGCCGTGTCCGAGCCCGTCAAAGTCGAGCAATCAGGCATTCTCAAGCGGATCGAGAACAACTACAAGACTGCGCAAAGCGGGCTGGATGTCCAGTCCCGCACCGCCAGCGATGGCAAGCGACACGTCGTCATTCGCAGCAAAGATGACAAGCAGTCGGGCAAGCCGATTCAACTCGCATCGGCCAGCGAGCCCGGTGTGCCCTCGAGCATGGTTGTCGATCCCGGCGCGATTTTCGCGGGCACGCCCATGGATATGCCGCAGTTCAGCGTGCCGTGGGGCAAACTGTCGGTGTGCGTTGTGCTCGCACTGGTCGTTGGCATCGGCGCGATGGTCGCGTGCATCGAATATCACCGCAAGGCCGTGTGCGTTGTGAGCGCCACGCTTGGCGCAGCACTGCTCACCAGCGCTCTCAGCGCGGGCCTCTCGCAACTGGGTGGCCCCAGCGTGGGCTGGATTGTGTGGCTCGTATGCACTGCGGCGCTTGCAGGGGCCGGCGCGTTTCTACAACTTCGCAAGCTGCCCACAGAAGACACGACCGTGGTCAAAGAAAAACGCTCACGGAACAAGTTCGCCGTGAGCGCCGAAGACATTGCACAGGAGAGCCGGTTCAACCCGCTTGCGCGAGCAGCCGCTGCTCAGCGATCGTCGTGCGCCACCGCCGCGCCTGTCGCACCAACCGATTCCGGCGACGCGTCCAAAGCAGCATGAGGCTTTTCGTGCGACGCCGGTTCAACCGCGTTGGTAGGCGTCCATTTGCGCACCACGCCCGCACGATTGACCTGATCAATCAACATCGACGCTGCAATCGCGAGCACGATCACGCCACCCGCGCTCAGCAGGCCTGCAAGCTTGCGACCGATGAACGGAGCCTCAACCGTTTGTTCGACGGTCGTGTCGCGTGCGTCAGTCAGCGGCAGGAACGCCAGTCGCAGGTAGTAGAACGCAGCAATGGCGCTGTTGATGCCCAGAATCACGACGAGCACGATCTCGCCCGCAGCGATGCCGCTGGTGAAGAGCGGCAGCTTGCCGAAGAAGCCGAGGAGCGGCGGCAGACCCAGCAGGCTGAGGCTGCTGATGACCATTGTCCATCCGGCGACCGGGTGCACCTTGCACAAGCCGCGGATGTCATCGAAGTGATCAACTTCGCGAGCTTCACCGTCGGCCTTGGGCGTGCGTTCGATCATCGCGAGGGCCGCGAAGACGCCCAGATTCATCACGCCGTAGCTGAGCAGGTAGAAGAGCACCGCGCTCACGCCGTTGTTGGTGAACAGATTGCCCTCGCCGCCATTGAATGGGCCAGCGATGACACCCACGAGCATGTATCCGCTGTGTGCGATGCTGGAGTACGCGAGCGTGCGCTTCACGCTGGTCTGCAGCACGGCGAAGATGTTGCCGATCGTCATGGTGAGTGCGGCCATGACCCACAGCAGCAGCCGCACAGGTTCGGGCAGGCGTGTGCCGAACTCCACCTGCGTGAGAACCGAAGTAAAGCCGACCTCGCCGCCCTTGCCAACGCCCGGGTCATACGCCCAGCCCACTGCGGCGCACAGCAGCAGAATCGCGATGAAGCCCGCCGTCTTGGGAACGAACGCGAGGAACGCGCTGACCTGCGACGCCGCGCCTTGGTACACGTCGGCGGTGTAGAAGTGCATGGGCACCGCTGCGATCTTGAAGCCAAAGCCCAGCAACGCGAGGAACACGCCCGTGAGCGTGAGGCTGTTGAGGCCCTGCGCGTGAATCACCGCAGCGATGTCATTGAGCTTGGTCTCACCCGTGCCCCCGTAGATGAGCGCGAAGCCATACAGGAAGATGGCGGCGCCGAGCGCACCGAGGAAGAAGTACTTGACGCCCGCTTCGCGCGATTGATTGCGCGAGGTGCTCATGGCGACCATGATGTACGTGGGAAGGCTGGTGAGTTCGAGAGCGAGGAAGAGCCAGACCAGGTCGTCGGCGCTCGCAGTGAGCATGAGGCCCGTCAGGCTGAACAGGTAGAACGCGTAGAACTCAGCGCGGTTAGCGCGAAGCGGGTCGTACACGCGCTTGCCACTTGCGATCTGGGCTTCTTCGTTGCGATCGACCGTGCCCGCGAGCACCAGCAGCAACATGAGCCCCACGGCTGCGATCAGACACTTGGCAAACGGCACCATGTCGGGCAGGAGCATCTGGCCCATGCTCGTCGTGAGCTGAGGCGCATACTGGTGACCCGACAGCGGGCACACCGCAGGACCGCCCGTGTGCGGCGTGGAGACGGCAGCAAGGAAGAGGCTGACCAGCACGCCCAGCCCGGCGATGACGCCGGTGGACTTGCGAACGGCGAGGCTCTTGGAGAGGCCCACGATCATCACAACGCAGGTAGTGACGAACAGAGCGATCTCGGGCCAGAGAAATGCGAGACGATCGGTCATTGGGCGTTCTCCGCGCTCACGACGCGAGCGGCAGGCTCTTGAGCGTCAGCGATGGGCGCTTCGGGCTGGGTTTCAGGCTTGACCGGCTTCACGGGCACTGCCGTGCGACCGAACTGATTGACGGTGACAACCGTTTCCTGCACGGGCTTCTCGATGAGATTGAGCACCGGCTTGGGATACAGACCAAGCAGCAGGCACAACGCGGCGAGCGGGACCAGCAGGCCGATCTCACGCGGGCTGAGGTCGGTGGGCAGCTTGCCGTGCGCGTGATCGTCGTGACCGTGGCCCCCACTGCCGTGGTCGTGGCCGTGATCGGGAAGTTTGAGCTTGCCCCACACCACATGGCCCGTCATGTACAGCAGGTACATCGCGGCGATGATGACGCCCGTACCAGCGATGATGCCGAACCAAGGCCCAAGATTGCCGGCGGTTGCGCCGACGGGACGAGCGCCCAGGCTGCCCCAGATGCCGCTGCCCCATGCGTCGCTGGCTTGGAAAGCACCCATCATGCACATGAATTCACTGACGAAGCCGTTGAGGCCCGGCAGACCGACGCTGGCCATGACGAAGAAGACCATGAAGGTTGACCAGACGGGCATCTTTGCGCCCAGGCCGCCGAGCTCCTTCATGCTGCGCGTGTGGTACCGCTCATAGACCATGCCGATGAGCAGGAACAACGCGCCGGTCGAAAGACCGTGATTGATCATGTAGAGGATGCTGCCCGAGATGCCCGTGTTGTTGAGGGCGAACATGCCCAGCATACAGAAGCCAAGGTGGGCCACCGACGAATACGCAACGAGCTTCTTGACGTCGGTCTGCACCCAGCAGATGAGCCCGCCGTAGATGATGCCGATGATGCACAGAATCGCAAGCAGTGGCGCGTACTCAACAACGGCGAGCGGCACAAACGGAAGCACGAAGCGGTAGACCGCGTACGTACCGAGCTTGAGCAGCACGCCCGCCAGAACGACCGAGCCCGCGGTTGGTGCTTCGGTGTGTGCTAAAGGCAGCCACGTGTGCACGGGGAAGAGCGGAATCTTGACCGCAAAGCCGGCCATGAGCGCCAGCAGCAACCACGCCTGGGTCTGCAGCGGCAGACTGCGAGCGGTCTCCGAAAGCGCCTTGATGTCGAACGTCCACGGCGCGTTCGTGTTGATCTGTGTGTGCTGCCACGCGACGTACACCAGACCCGCGAGAGCAATGACGCTGCCCGTGAAGGTGTACAGGAAGAACTTGACGCTCGCACGCTTGCGGTTGGTGCTGCCGTACAGGCTGATGAGAATGAACATGGGCACCAGCGTGAACTCGAAGCAGGTGTAGAACACCAGCAGGTCACGGGCGCAGAAGACGCCGGTCATCGCGGCTTGCAGCACGAGCAGCCACGCGTAGTACGTGCGAAGCCGCTGCGTGATGGCCGTATAGCTGGCGATGACACAGATGGGCCCGAGCAGCGCAGTCAGCAGAATGAGCAGGAGCCCGACGCTGTCGACGCCCACGCTCAGCGAGATGCCAAGCTGCGGCACCCAGTCAATCGTGTGCGCGAGTTGAAACTCCGCGCTGGACGCGGGATTGAACTGCAGCGCGGCGTACACCGCGCCGGCGAGCGACACGAACGTGCCGATCGTGGCGATAGTCTTGGCCTGCGTCGCGGGCGAAACCGCGACAAGCAGCGCGAAGACCAGCGGGATGAGCATGAGGGCGAAGAGGATCATGCGGTTCTCGTGGGGGGACAGGAAAGAGTCGAAGCCGGAGAAGTCGAGGCAGCATCAGCCAACGAGCAGAACAACCAAGATGAGCAGCACGGCGACGCCGCCGGCCATGCCGACCGCGTAACCGTGCATCTCGCCGCTTTGAATGGGACGCAGAGCCTTACCCGCCCACCGCGGCAACGCGCCGAACAGGTTGACGATGCCGTCGACGATGTATTGATCGATGAGGTGGAAGATGTGGCTGAGCACCCAGAGCGGGCGCGTGATGAGTGCGTTGTAAATCTCGTCGACGTAGTACTTGTTGCGAGCCGCTGTCGTGAGCGGGCCGAATGCGTTCGCGAGTTTGTCAGCCCGCGGCGCGACGTCGCACTTCTCACGCACGCCCAGGAACAGGCCCTGCCAGCCCTTG
>DATGWV010000259.1:0-11685 GCA_035299305.1 Phycisphaerales bacterium
CGCCCCCGCCATTCTCGTCGCCATGTTCGCGCTGCTCGCCAGCGTGATCATCCTGTCCCAGCGCATCCCCGCCCGCGCCGCCTACGACCAAAAGCTCTACCACGTCCCATCCATCCAGCAGTTCGCCGACGCGCTCCCCGCCTTCGACCCCTGGGACTACCTCTCCGCCACCACGCCCGGCTACCACATCTTCTACGCACTGGTCTATCGCGCCACGAGCGGTTCGCTCATCTCTCTCCAATTCCTCTCCGCCCTGATCGCCGCGGCCTTCTTCGGGCTCCTCGCGAGCATGATCGCTCGCAAACCCAGTCAGGCCGTGCTGGCCACGTGCGCACTTTGCCTGCCACTGCTCGCCAGCCCGTACACGCTCTATCCGTCCGTCTTCATCCTGCCCGACATGCTGGGCTGGCTGTGCGTACTCATCATCCTCGCCATCTCGCTGCGCGATCGCATTACCCCCGCCTGGCTCGCCCTCGCAAGCGCGGTGCTCGTCATGCTCGTCATGACGCGCCAGATTCACGTCTGGGTCGCCGGGCCGCTGGTCTTTGCAACCGCACTCCAATCACTTGATTTTTCGGCGAAAATCACGTGGCTTTCGCCTCGCACCCTCGCCCGCGCAGCTCTTCGTTCGCTGCCCGCGATCCTCGCCTGCATCCCCGCCGTCGTGCTGCTCGCCCTCTTCGTCCGCTACTGGGGCGGCCTCGTCCCGCCGCGCTTCCAAGGCTGGTACCCCACCCGCACCGTCGTGGACATGGTCCTCTCCCCCGCCGGAGCATTCTTCCTGACCATGACCGGCATCTACGGCTGCTTCTTCCTGCCGTTCATCATCGAACCCCTGCGCGATCTCTGGCATCGCCATCGCACATGGCTGCTAGCCGCCCTCGCGCTGGGCGCACTCATCGCCCTGCTCCCCGACACCACGTACAACTACGAAGCCGGCCGCCGCACCGGCGTCTGGAACCTGACCCAGCGACTTCCAACCATCGCCAACCACACCAGCCCCATCATCCTGCTGGGCACCGTCTGGGGCGCGTTGGTCCTGACCGCCCTCCTGTGGGCCCAGCCGCTCCGCCACCGTCTCATCTACCTCTGCACAATCGCCGCCTACTGCGCCGCCATGAGCGCCAGCCAGGAAACTTGGCAACGCTACTTCGACCCCATGGTCCTCATGCTGCTCGTCCTCCTCAGCGCGCAATCGTCGGCGGCGCATCCGGCACAATTCGCGCCGCGTTGGCAATCCGCTGGCCGAACCTTGGGCCCCGCCCTGCTGGCAGCCCTCCTGCTCGTGCAGTCGGCCCTGCCGTTCGTAAAGTCTGATGCGACAACGATGAACGCACCGCCCCCGCCCGCCAAGAGCGAGGTTCACCAAGGCGCCGAGCCGCCCGTGCTCTTTCCGCCCCCCGAAAAACCCGCCGGAAAGCGGTTCTGGCCCTTCTAAACACGCCAGTGGGGTGCGATTCGGGCCGATAGAGGCCCTATTGTGACTGTTCCGGCGACGAAGCCGGGCATTGCGGAGTTATTCATGACCACGACGCGTCGCGCACTTGTTACGGGCATCACGGGGCAGGATGGCAGCTACCTGGCCGAGTTCCTCCTCGCCAAGGGGTACGAAGTCCACGGCATCATCCGCCGCAGCAGCTCGTTCAACACCGGGCGCATCGAGAGCATTTACCAAGATCCTCACGTGCAGCACAACCGTCTGAAGCTGCACTACGGCGACCTGTGCGACAGCAGCAGCCTGACCGAAGTCCTGCGCCGCTGCCGACCCCACGAGGTGTACAACCTCGGCGCGCAAAGCCACGTTCGCGTGAGCTTTGACATGCCCATCTACACCGCCGACACGGTTGCCCAGGGCGCCATCCGCATGCTGGACGCCTGCCGCGAACTCCAGCAGGAGTCGGGCATGCAGATCCGCTTCTACCAGGCCAGCAGCAGCGAGCAGTACGGCCTCGTGCAGGAAACGCCTCAGAAGGAAACCACGCCCTTCTACCCTCGCTCGCCCTACGCCTGCGCCAAAGTCTTCGCGCACTACGCCACCGTCAACTACCGCGAAAGCTACGGCATGCACGCAAGCTGCGGCATTCTGTTCAACCACGAATCACCCCGCCGCGGCGAAACCTTCGTGACCCGCAAGATCACCCGCGCCGTCGGCCGCATCAAGATGGGCCTGCAGGACAAGCTCTTCCTGGGCAACCTCGACTCGATGCGCGACTGGGGCTACGCGGGCGACTACGTGAAGGCCATGTGGATGATGCTCCAGCAGGACAAGCCCGATGACTACGTCATCTCCACGGGCCAGACCTACAGCGTCCGCCACTTCTGCGAACTCGCCTTCGCTCACGCCGGCATGGACTACAAGGACTTCGTCGCCTTCGACCCGCGCTACCTGCGTCCGGCCGAAGTCGATCTGCTCTTGGGCGACTGCTCCAAGGCGAAGGCCAAGCTGGGCTGGACCCCCACCGTCAACCTCGACGAGCTGGCCCGCATGATGGTCGATCACGACATGGAGCTCGCCTCGCGCGAGAAGACCCTGCGTGATGCCGGCCACAAGTTCCCCGCCCAGACCGGCCAGCACGAGCACCCCCAACTGCGCGTGTAACGCATCCATTCGTTTTCGACATGTCCACCCCGCCCGCCAGCCCGTGCCCGCTCTGCGTCACCGTCAGGCAGGCTGCCGCACACCCGTTGCATTTGCTGACACTCCAAGAGTGCGTGGTGATGCTGGGTGACAACCAAGGCTGCCAAGGCTGGTGCGTGTGCGTGCTGCGCGAACACGTCGAGCACATGGACGATCTGCCCATCGAGCGCCAGCAGCGCATCTTCGCCGAAGTCGCGCGCGTCGCTCGCGCCGTGCGTTCAGCCAGCGTGCAGCACGGCTGGGGAAACGACACAACCCCGCCTCGCATCAATTATGAATGCCTGGGCAACGTCGTGCCGCACGTGCACTGGCACATCGTGCCGCGCCATGCCAATGACCCAACGCCCAAGGCACCGGTGTGGGGCTGGAGCGGCGAGCAACTGACCGGCACGCTCACCCCGCGCGAGCGCGCCGATACCGCCGCGAAAGTGCGCGATGCGCTCCAAAGCGTGAAGTGATTACCCATCAGCGCGGGCCATCAAGCGGCTTACCCGTCGCCGGATCGCGCCCGCGGAAGTGCCGCGTCATGTCGCGCATCATCTGTTGCCCGCGCGTGCGCTGCTGCACATTCGCATGGCCACCCACCGTGAAGTTCATGAACGCGAAAATCTCGCCCATCTGCTCGCCGCTGGGCATCGCGTCGGGGTTGCTCTTCATCATTTCGCGATTGCGACCAACCTCTTCGCGCATCTCTTCCAGCCGGCGTTCATCACTCACATCACGCGGCTTGCCGTTTCCGACAATCTCGAGCATCTTGCTCATCTCGATGAACGTCTTGTCGAGAAACTCGCCGCGCTGGTCGTCTGGCACCTTCGCATAGTCGAGCGCGTACTTGTCCCACGCGTCAATCGCGAGCTTGGAGCCGTTTTCTTCCAGCTGATCACGCGCCGAACCCGCGATGCCCGCCGCAAACGCTCCCAGCAGCATCGAATCACTCGATGACATGCTCTTGAGCCGAGCAACCAATTGCTGCATGAGCTTCAGCCGCTCCTCGATGGGCAGCTTGTTGAACTCATCGCTCAGCAGCGTGAAATCGAAAATCTCATCAAGCCCCGCCGTCATGTAATCGGGCTGAGGCGTGGGCCGCAGCGCGAAGTACGCGCCCGTCCCGCCGCCCACCAGCAGCACCGCCAGCGCGATGACCACATTGCGCTTGCGATTGGGCGCAGCCGAATCGTTCCACCACGCACCCACGCGCTCGCTTGCAACCGCCGCGCTTTCACCAACCGTGGGCCCGCGCCGCGAGCCCGCCAGCGCATCGCGAATGCGATCCATCCAGCCGCGGTTGAGACCCGGAGCGTCACGAAAGTTCTGCAGTTCGCTCATGGCCCACCTCCCGCGATGCAATTCGGATCGACTCCGCCCGCGAGCTTACTGATGTCTTCGAAAACGCGAACAAAGTCACTGGGATTCTGATACGGCACATCACCCGCGCGCCAATCGCCGAAGAAGAGCGCGTTGCGCTTCCACTTCACACTGTCATCGCTGCCCGCGTCATTGCCCCATCGTGGATTATGCCAGTTGTCGGCGTCACTCAGCACAGGCAACTGGTTGTTCAGGCTCTCGTAATACTTGCTCACGCCGCCTTGCGGATCCTTCAGACACGCAACTTCCGCCGCGAGCATGAGCAGGCCCGGGCCATACTCATAGCTGGTGCCGTAACTCTGCCACTGCGGGCGATAGTTCGCACCGGCGTCAAAGCTGCGATCATCCGACGGACACCGCCACGGATCACCAACGATCCACAACCCGTTCTCGTCTTCATAAGGCAACGCGGCATCCACGTACTTGCCCATGATGTCCAGCAGCGACGGATCGTTCGTGTTGCTGCCCGTGTTCAGCGGCCTCACGCGCGGCAGAATGCGCCCCTTGGCTTCCGTATCCATGTACAACTGCAGCCCCACGCCAATGCCCTTGAGATTGGCAACGCACTTGGTGCTGCGCGCCGTCGCGCGGGCCTTGCCCAGCGCGGGGATAGTGATACCTACGAGCAGCGCGATGATCCCAATGACCACCAGCAACTCAATGAGCGTGAAGCCGCGAACGGAATGGAAAAGGCGGAATCTCATGGAACCATGACCGACAAAGCGTAAACGTCGTACGAACGCTGCGAGAGTGTGTTTCGACCATTCAGGTGCTTCGGGCGCACTCACACGTCTTTTCTGCACCATGGCCCGACCACCCCACCCCCTACGCTCGCGTGTGGCAGCGAAGAAAGAAGCCAAAGAAAACCCCCTCCAACGCACGGGCGTGGCGTATCCCAAGGCGTTGGACGCCCTGATCGCCGAGTTCGCCAAATTGCCGGGCATCGGCCGCCGCAGCGCCGAACGCCTCGCCTTCCACGTCCTGAAAAGTGACGAACGCACCGCGATGAACCTCGCCCAGGCAGTCATCGACATCAAGCGAACCGTGCGCCAGTGCGAAAACTGCTATCACCTCGCCGACGGCCCGCTGTGCGCTGTCTGCAGTGATGCCTCGCGCGACCGCTCGCTCGTGCTGGTCGTCGAGCAACCCAAAGACCTGCTCGCGCTCGAACAAACCGCGATGTACAAAGGCCTGTACCACGTGCTCATGGGCCGCATCAGCCCACTCGAAGGCATCGGCCCCGAAGACCTCACCGTCGCACGCCTCGTCGAGCGCGTCAACGAACCCGCAACCAATCCGGGCAACGTCGCCGTGCGCGAGATCATCCTGGGACTCAACCCCACCCTCGAAGGCGACGGCACCGCGCTCTATCTGAGCGACGCACTGGCGCGTTCAAACGTGAAAGTCTCCCGCCTCGCCCGCGGCCTCCCCAGCGGCAGCCAACTCGAATACGCCAGCAAAGCCGTCCTCGCCGACGCCATCCATCATCGACAGGGGATGTGAGGGAAGAGAGTGCCTGAGTGCGTGAGTGCTCTGATCTTTCGACACCGCACCACTTCGTACTCCGGCACTCCGCACTCGGGCACCCTGCCTAAAACACCTTGCGCAACCGCGCCGGCTGAATCTGCAACTGGTCGCGATACTTCGCCACCGTGCGCCGCGCGATATCGATGCCGCGCTTCTTCAGCTCTTCCGCCAGCGCATCATCGCTCAGCGGCTTCTTTTTGTCTTCGCCGTCAATCACTTCGCGCAGCGCGGCCTTGATCGCATCCCACGCCACCTCTTCGCCGCCCTCGGTCTGCACGCCGCCTGAGAAGAACTTGCGCAGCGGCATCACCCCGCGCGGCGTCGCGAGAAACTTCTCCGCCACCGCGCGCGACACAGTCGCCACGTGAATGCCCAGCTCCTCGCCCACCTGCGTCATGGGCAATGGTCGCAACGCCTGCGGCCCGTAATCAAAGAACTCGCGCTGATGCTCCACGACCTTGTTGACGACGCGCAGCAGCGTGTGCCGACGCTGATTGACCGCATCCAGCAGCCACTGCGCGTTGCCAAGGTTCGTCTTGATGAACTCCTTGTCGCGTTTGGGCATTGCCTTGTCTTTCGTCAGCAAGGCATACTCCATGTTGATGCGCAGATTGGGCAGATGATTGTCGTTGAGGTACGCGAAGTACTTCCCCGTCACTTCATCAAACTCCACGATCGCATCTGGCACGATGGGCCGCTCATTCGTCTCCACCAGTCGCCGACCCGGCGCAAGACTCAGCCGCCGCAGCAGCACCAGCGCGTCCTTGATCTGCTCCAAGTTCAGTCCCGTGCGCTCCGCGACGCGGGGGAGCCGGTTCTGCATCAAGTCTTCCAGGTGCTTGCCCACCAGCGTGCGCGCGTTCGTAAACACCGCTGTCGGCCAGCCCGCGCCAGCTTCATCCGCCTCCAGCGCATCAAGCTGCAACAGCAAGCACTCCGACGCCGATCGCGCCGCGATGCCCGCCGGCTCCAGAAACAACTGCAGCGCATGCAGCGCTCGCTCGAGTTGCTCCACCGTGGGCCGCACCGCAAACACCGGTGCACCGCTCGTCCGCGTCGATGGCAGCTTCTCCGCACCCTCCACCACCACCGCCCGATCCGCGATAGTCTCCAGCGGCGTCTTCAGCGAGCCATCCTCTTCCAGAAAGTTCAATATCAGCTCACCCAAAGGCCGCAGCGCCGCTTCAACATCCACCAGCGCCCACTGCCCGCGCAATTGATCGAGCAGACTCGCCGATCGCGCCGGCGCCGCCGCCATCGCTTCCAGCTTCGCGTCGCTCTCGCCGCTCTCGCGCACGCGGTGAATCGACAGCGCATCCAAATCCGCCGACCGCTCGACCCGCGTTTCATCAAACTCGTTCTCGACCGCGTCGGGATTGCTTTCTTCGTACTCCTCCAGCCGCTCAAAGTCCTCGGCGTTGGTCGGAGCATCACTCTCAGATGTGCGCGTCGCCGACGACGGATCAAGCGTGGGGGCCTCGCCCTCAGACAGTTCCAGCGTCGGATTGCTCTCCAGCTCCTGCTCCAGCCGCTCCTCCAGCTCCGCGAGCGGCATCTGCAGAATCTCCATCGACTGGATCATCCGCGGGGCCAGCTTCATCGACTGGCCGAGCTTCATCGATTGGCTGGTCTCAAACCGCATCCGCCGCCTCCGCTGGCATGGTCACGGGGTGGCTCCACCACCCGCTGGCACGCGGTTTCCGCCGCTGCCCAGCGCAGTATCGGCGTGAGGCCCGCCGACACTGCAAGTTCCATGCCAACTGTATTCGCACACCGCCGCGTGCTCGCTCACTCCACATTCGTCGTGGAATATGTGATCCGCACCGATCCGATAAAGAGCCCCGCACCAGGCCAGTCCGAGCAACTCGCCGTCAGCGTGTACTGGAACAGATCGTTGTCCACCGCAAAAGGTGTAAGCGAAGCCGGCATGAACTCGCGGATGACCGAGAGGTCGCCCGACGTCGCAAAGCTCGACAGCGTGGCCGTCCCGAAGTCGGTCCGGCTGGCCCGCGTGAGCGTGAAGTTCATGTCGAGTGGGTCGCGATCTTGCGCGAAGACGGAGATGCCGGTGATCGTTGCACCATCCGGCAGCTTCAGAGGCAGCACGATGGTCGCGAATGTCTCGCCTGGCGCGACAAACAGCCCATTGGCGCTCCGCAAAAGAATGTCGTCTCCGCCGGGAAGAAACTCGTTGCCCGAAACGTACAGCGTCTTGGTCTGCGCCGACACGTACGCGAAGCTATTGGCCTTCACCTGCCCCACCACGCGCGTGTCGCCATTCACAACCAGTCGCTCAGGCCCCAAAGTCGCCGAACCCAGCGCGACCAATCCGCCTGCCGACACGTTGATCGCCGCGACGTTGTTCAGCACGAGCGAGAAGGCGCCCGTCGAGCCCGACACGCGCGCTTCCGCCTTCGAGATGCCGTTCGCAAACCAGCCGTAGTACGAGTTTGTCGATGCCGACGTACCGCCCACGTACATGCCCGCGAATCCGCTTCCGGTCGTGTTGCTCGACACCGTCAGAATCGAGTCATTCACGACATCCGCCGAGCCGTTGACGAACAGCCGCGACACGCCCGGAACCGTGCTCGCCGTCGCCCCGCCCACCGTCCAAATGTCACTCAGCGAACGCGCCGCAAGCGGCGTGGGCGTGACCAACTGCCTGGGCGTGAGCGCAGTGAACCCGCCGCCCGAACCCGTAGGACGCACCGAAATCTGCAGCCACCGATTCGAGCCCGTGCTGCCGTTCCACACCTGCGCCGGAAAGCTCGGCGCCACGGTCAGCAATCCGCCCG
This sequence comes from Phycisphaerales bacterium, assembly GCA_035299305.1. Lineage (GTDB taxonomy): Bacteria > Planctomycetota > Phycisphaerae > Phycisphaerales > UBA1924 > BJHL01. The sequence goes on from DATGWV010000259.1 coordinate 8,326, forward strand.
TGACCGACGTGTTCAGCAGTTCAACCGAACTGAGAGGCACGCCGCCCAGCGAAAGATCGAACAACTCCGCTCGAACATCAAACAACCCGCTCGCCGGCGCACCGGCCTGATCAAGCCGCCCCTGGAATGTGCAAGGCACCGTCTGTGCCAAGGCGGGCAACGCAAGCAGCGCGCAAGCGACCGATGACGCGAACAGATGACGACGCATGTCAGTTCTCCGAAATTGGAAGCATGCCGCTCCCACTGCGTACTCGGAGAGTGCCCGCAAAACTGGACATGACAACAAACAAAATCCAACGACGACGAGCGATAATCACAAACATGCAGCCTGCAATCAGGCCAGCGGGTCTTTCTTGTACAGCTTCGCCCCGTTCAGCGCCCACTGCTTCTCGGTGAAGTTCCCGCCCATCTCCACCGGATTGGTCCGCTCAGGCCGCGCCGCCGCCACCGACATCACCGTCTTGGCATCAAGGTTGTCGATCAGGTTGATCATGATCGCCTCGGGCGTGCTGGGAATCTTCGCCGCGCCAAATTCCGGCTCGCCGTGATGGCTCAGAATGATGTGCTGCAGCACGGTGATGAAGCCCGCCGGGAAGCGAATGCCCTGCTCGCGCATGATGACCTGGCTCTTGTCATGCAGCATGATCGCGCCGTCAACGATGTGTCCGATCAGTTCGCCGCGATCGCTGTAGCCGAACGCGCGATCAAACACCAGCTCGCGCGTCTTGCCCAAATCGTGCAGGAACAGGCCCAAAATCACCAGATCGCGATTGATCTTCGGGTACAGCGGACAGATGCGATCCGCGATCTGCATCAGCGTCAGCGTGTGCTCCAGCAGCCCGCCCAGAAACGCATGGTGCATGCTCTTCGCTGCGGGTGCCCGCCGGAACGCATCCATCAGGTACTCATCGCCCAAGTACGCCTTCGCCAGAGCCTGCGCCGCCGGGTGCTTGAGCGTGCCCAAAAGTTGCGTCACTTCCGCGAACATCTGCCCCACATCGCGCTGCGTGACAGGCAGCAGCTCCTGCATCTCTTCCGCCGTCGGTTCCGCCACCTCGATAGCGTGGATGATCATCTGCAATTCGCCGCCATAGGGCTGCGTCTCCCCCTCGATGTACACAAACCCGTCCGTCGGCAGTCGCTTGTACGTGGGTTCATCAATCGACCACATGCGCCCCGGCATCTCGCCCGACGAATCGCCCACGATGCACTTGAGGTAAGGCTTGCCCTGCCGCGTCTGCCCCAGCTGCAGATTCGCGACCGAAAACAGGCCGCGCACGAATTCGGGCGCCCCCATGTCCTTGATGTACCGGCGCTGCGAACGAGACGTGGACGAGGGTGCTGAAGTCATGGGGCGAGCGTAGGAAGACTGCTGCGAAATTGCCGCACGCGCCGCGCCAGAACCGCCACAAAACCCGCACTTATTGCACTTGCACGCCGCTCAGAAAATGCTCGAGAAACTTCTCTTCAAACGCCTCAATCGCTGCGGCGGTCGTGCTCGCATCAATCCCCCAGCACGTTGCGACCGGACAGTCGCGATCATCAAGCTGAATGACCATCGTGTTGTCAATCGCCAGCACGCTGGGCAGCCGGCTCGCCAGATACGCCGTGAGCGCATTCACGCTGGGCCCGCCAATGCTGATCGTGGGCAACGCCCGCAGATTGTTTTGATTCAGATACCACACGTCGCTGCACACAATTGCCTTGCGATGCGGCTCGGCGATCTCCTCATCCTTCAGTGCCCGCACAATCGCCGCCTGCAGCCGATACGCCAAAGGCCGGTCATACACCTCCGCAGACAGATGAGCCCCGGTGACAATCATGATGTGCGGCAGCGTGGCGGGCATGCAGATGTATCGTCACAGATGCGGCCCGAGCGTTACCAAACTTGTGCCTACCGCCGAGCCGTGGCGGCGAGCGCGAGCCCTGCCAACCATTCCGCATGGCCGACACGCCCGACACCACCCCGCCCGCGCCGCAAGAGCAAGGCCCCGCCACCGCCGTCGCTGAGCGGCCTGCCCCCGCGCCACCCGATCGCAAGCTCGACAAGCTGCCGCCATTCAAAGTGCTGCTGCACAACGACGACGACAACAGCATGGAGCACGTGGTGCAGTCCGTCGTCGAACTGACGCCGCTGACAATCGAACGCAGCGTCGAAGTGACACTCGAAGCCCACAAAACCGGCGTCGCCCTGCTGCTGGTAACGCACAAGGAACGTGCCGAACTCTACTGCGAACAGTTCCGGAGCAAGAAGCTGATCGTGACGATGGAGGAGGCTTGAACGTTTCGCCGGGGGGACTTTTCGCGTTCGAGTATCAACCGTTCGAAGACATAACTCGCTGGCGCAACGCTTCAGGCGACACCCACCTGCACTGGCACGCGCTGACGACTGGATGGTTCGCCATACGCGCGAACGGCCAGTCACTGATGCGATATGCCAAGTGGCAGTCTGACGAGTTAGCGAACAGCCCAGATTATCAAGCTGGGTTTCGCACCGCGTACACCATCTTTGACCCTGTTCGCGAACTGCTGGGCCCGGAATCGCTGTGGCATTGCGTCGCGCACCCCCTGCCTGGCGATCTCGCGGCATGGCATGCGACGAGTGACATGAGCGAACGATTCGAACGGATTGTCGCACGCACCGACGCAGCTACGGACACCGGTCGATCACTTCCCTTCGCCGCTCGTGACGCATTCTCAAGCTGGCTCGAAGTTCTCCATTGCCTGTGGCGCATACGTCCACACCCTGTGTGGTTCGGCTGGGAACTCGACATGCCGACGTTTCACTTTCTTGTCACTGACACAAGCGCGAAGATGTGGTGGCAGGGTCACCAGCCCAGCGACGCCGACGCAGCTCGTCCGCTCTGCGATGTAAGTTCAGGCAGTCTCACCATGCCTCGCGGAGAGCTGCGAAGCGAGCTGGCGTGGCTCGAACAAACATTCTTTGAGACGATGAGCCGGCGTACTGACGCGTTTGCCAAGTGGTATCCACAGCCTCGCGTCATCGCCGACATCACTGAAATACGAGCCGAGCATCTCGCCGCGCAGCAGAAGTTCGCGAGTGATCGCGCGTTATGCGATGCTCGGCAACCGGATTGGAATCGTGTGCGAATCGCAATAGACGTTGCCCAAACGCTCGACAGTTGATATGTACGATTTCGCATGTTCTGGTCCCGCCTCTTCTCCCTCCGCGCACGCGGCGACAACCCCGGTGAGGTCGCCCGCGCGGTCCATTCCGCTTGGCTGACCGAAGCCATCCGCAACAAGACGCCCCTACCGCGCATTCCCATCCGCGTTGTGCGCGAAAACGAAGACGGCACATACTCCGGCGGATTCGACACCCTCAAACAACGCCCCCAC
>DATGWV010000260.1:0-4780 GCA_035299305.1 Phycisphaerales bacterium
GGGGGCGGCGGTTGCCGTGTCGCCATGCTGAGCACACGCGCTGCCCGCCGCGAGGGCGAGAAGCAATGCGGACGAAAAGACCGATGCGCGACGGGCGAGGTGGCTCACGATGCACTCCCAGAATGGTGAACGATCGAGAAATACTGCGAAGAAGTGGTGAAAACCGGTTGCACAGCACCAATCGCCGCAGGCTTCAACGAACGCGAAACGAGAGGACCAAACAGATAACGCCCACGGTTTCGCGGGCGTGGGATTGTTCGCGTCTCGCAACCGGTGTGTAACCAAAAACGAAGACATGCCACCTACCGTTTTGCGATTCTCGCGTTGGCCCCTCCCGATGTCGGGCGGTGCGTTCGCGAGCTCGCAATCCATCGCCGCTCGCTCCTCCATCAACCCACCACCATGAGCACCACCACCACTCACCCCGGTTCGCTCGACGCACTCAACGGCACCCCGCGCGGTCACGCGGGCGTGCTTGACGCCAGCGACACGTTTCTGCATCGTCACCTCGGCCCCAGCGAAGCGGAAGTCGCGGAGATGCTGGAACTGGTGGGCTGCACGTCGCTTGAAGACCTGACGGCCAAGACGGTGCCTGCCACGATTCGCAACAACCGCGCGCTGAAGCTTGAAGGCGTGCCCGAGCATGGCCTGGGCGAGAGCGCGACGCTGGCGAAGCTGGCGAGCTACGCGGCGCAGAACAAGGTGTTCAAGTCATTCATCGGCTGCGGGTACTACGACACGAGCACGCCCGGCGTGATTCTGCGGAACATCCTCGAGAACCCGGGTTGGTACACGCAGTACACGCCCTATCAGGCGGAGATCGCGCAGGGGCGCCTCGAAGCGCTGCTGAATTTCCAGACGATGGTGAGCGATCTGGTGGGCCTGCCGCTTGCGGGCGCGAGCCTGCTGGATGAAGGCACCGCCGCGGCGGAAGCGATGAGCATGTGCTATGCGCTGAGCGATCACGCGCGACCGGTGTTCTTTGTCGCCAAGGACTGCCACCCGCAGACCATCGCCGTTGTCAAGACGCGCGCGGATGGCCTGAACATGCAACTGGTGATTGATGACCCCGCGAAGTTCGTGCCCAGCGAACAGATGTGCGGCGTACTGGTGCAGTACCCCACCACGGACGGGCGCGTGGAGTGCTACGAAGCGCTGGCGGCCAAGGCGCACGCGGCGGGCGTGCTGGTTGTCGCGGCGACGGACCTCTTGGCCATGACGCTGCTCAAGCCGCCGGGGGAATGGGGCGCGGACATCGCGGTCGGCTGTGCGCAGCGCTTTGGCGTGCCCATGGGCTTTGGCGGGCCGCACGCGGCGTTCATCGCAACCAAGAGCGAGTACATCCGCAAGATGCCGGGGCGCATCATCGGCGTCAGTCGCGACATGCAAGGCAACCCCGCCTTGCGCATGGCGATTCAGACGCGCGAACAGCACATCCGGCGTGACAAGGCGACCAGCAACATCTGCACCGCGCAGGCGCTGCTGGCGATCATGGCGGGCATGTACGCGTGCTATCACGGGCCGGAGGGGCTGCGCCGCATCGCACTGCGCACCCACACGTACGCCCAGGCGCTGCGCGCGGGGCTGCTCAAGCTGGGACAGGGCGTGAGCGAAAGCGACCTGGTCTTTGACACGCTGACGGTGACCCCCAAGGGCAAGACGCAGGCGCAGGTGCTGGAATCGGCCCGCAGCAAGGGCATGAATCTGCGGGCGTACGCGGATGGACGCATCGGCATCAGCGTGGACGAAACCACCACGCGCGAAGATGCGCAGGCGATTCTCGCGTGCTTTGGCGGCAGCGGCACGGAAGACATCGATGCGCTCGCCAAGGCCTCGCAGCGCGACTTGCCAGCCAAGTTCGCTCGCCAGTCCGGCTACCTCACACACCCGGTCTTCAACAGCTTTCACAGCGAGCATGAGATGCTGCGCTACATCTTCAAGCTCATGGGCCGCGATCTGAGCCTCGCGCACAGCATGATCCCGCTGGGCTCGTGCACCATGAAGCTCAACGCGACGAGCGAGATGATTCCCGTCACGTGGAAGACCTTTGGCGGCCTGCATCCGTTCGCGCCGCGCGAGCAGACCAAGGGCTATGAGCTCATGTTCCGCGATCTGGAAAAGTGGCTGGCCGACATCACCGGCTTTGATGCCGTGAGCCTGCAGCCCAACGCCGGTGCGCAGGGCGAGTACACGGGCCTCATGGTCATTCGCGCGTATCACCACGCGCGCGGCGACACGAAGCGCACCGTGTGTCTCATTCCTGAATCCGCGCACGGCACCAACCCCGCCAGCGCGGTCGTTGCAGGCATGGAAGTCGTGCCCGTCACCAACCTGCCCAGCGGCGACGTGGACATCGCGGACCTGGCTGCCAAGGCAGAGCAGTACAAGGACACGCTGGCGGCGTGCATGGTCACGTACCCCAGCACGTACGGCGTCTTTGAAGAGGGCGTGAAGCAGATCTGCGACATCGTGCACAAGTTTGGCGGCCTTGTCTACATGGACGGGGCCAACATGAACGCGCAGGTGGGCTTGTGCAGCCCGGGAGAGATCGGCGCGGACGTGTGCCACCTCAACCTGCACAAGACATTCTGCATTCCGCACGGCGGCGGCGGCCCGGGCATGGGCCCCATCGGCGTCACCAAGGCTCTCGCGCCGTATCTGCCCGGCCACCCGGTCAGCTTCCCCGAAACGCTCAAGGCTCAGGGCGCGGGCGAACACGCCATCGGCCCGGTGAGTGCGGCGGCGTACGGCAGTGCGAGCATTCTGGTCATCAGTTGGATGTACATCCACATGATGGGCGCGGCTGGCCTCAAGAAGGCCACGCAGATCGCGATCCTCAACGCCAACTACATGGCCGCGCGCATGAAGGGCCACTACGACGTGCTCTTCAAAGGCAAGCAGGGCATGTGCGCTCACGAGTACATCATCGATGTGCGTCCCTTTGACAAGAGCGCGGGCATCAAGACCGACGACATCGCCAAGCGTCTGATGGATTACGGCTTCCACGCCCCCACCATGAGTTGGCCCGTGCCCGGCACGCTGATGGTCGAGCCCACCGAAAGCGAAAGCAAGGCCGAACTCGACCGCTTCTGCGATGCGATGATCGGCATTCGCGAAGAGATCCGCGCGATCGAAAGCGGCGCAATCTCCAAGACCGACAACCCGCTCAAGAACGCGCCGCACACGGTGCACGTGGTGACGAGCAACGACTGGAAGCACCCCTACACGCGCGAGCAGGCGGCCTTCCCGCTTGCCTACACCAAGGGCCACAAGTTCTGGCCCAGCGTGGGCCGCGTGGACAACCCCTACGGCGACCGCAACCTGGTGTGCACGTGCCCGCCGATGAGCGCGTATGCGTGAGCATGGATAACGACGCATCGTTCACCATGTCACTCCGTTAACACAAGAGGCACCTCGCATTCGACGAGGTGCCTCTTTCTTTCAACCCCAACCCTTCCAAGAACGCTCGTTGCACGACCCTCGTTACGCCGTCGCCCGCCGCACACGATCCGCGACCGCTCGCCAGATCGACGCATCAGTCCCAGTGCGCGGCGGCTCAACGATGAAAATGCAATCCGCCCCACGCGCATCAGCCGCCCGCAGTGCCGCGTACAGACCAGCCGCATACCCGCGCGCATCAGCCGGCAGCAGCTGCACCTCGTGTGGCGGTGCAACCACCACAGCCGCGTGCGAAATGACAACCGCTCGCCCAACCGCCGCCAACTGTGCTGCAAGCTCATCAACCGAAACCTGCCGCGTCGGTGTCGTCGGCGCGTAGTGCTTCTCGAGCAGTCCCGGGCTCTGCAGCACACCCGCGTGCTGCGCACCAGGCGAGAAATCCGTCACCGTCTGCTGCAGCACACTCGCGATCTCATCCGCCGAAATCAATCCAGGCCGCAGCACACGTGGCGACTGCTCCGCCAGCAGCAACACCGTGCTCTCAATGCCCGCCGTACACGGGCCGCCATCCAGAACGTACACGGTCTCCGCGTCAAACGCTTCACGCACATGCTCCGCCCGCGTCGGACTCACACCACCCGACTTGTTCGCGCTTGGACCGACCAAAGGTTTGCCAAACGCCCGCAGCAATTCCAGCGTCAGCGGATGATCCGGACACCGCACCGCGACATTCTCACCCTGCGCCGTCACAGCAAGCGGCACGCGCGACGCCTTCGGAAGCACCATCGACAGCGGCCCGGGCCAAAACGCATCCGCAAGCAACTGCGCCTCGCGCGGCCAACTGCTCGTGACCAACGCCGCCTGCGCAACATCCGCGACATGAACAATCAGCGGGTTGTTGCTCGGCCGCCCCTTCGCCGCAAACACGCGCGCCACGGCCGCTGAATTGAGCGCATCGGCCCCCAACCCATACACCGTCTCCGTCGGAAACGCGACAAGTCGTCCCTGCGCCAAGCGCGAGACGGCCTCTTGCAGCATGCCGGGACCATGTGCCATAGCGCAGCGTATCGCCGCCACCGCAAGTAGCCGCGACGCCGTCAAGGGCCGACGAAAAGAATGAACGCGACGAGCAGGAACACCGACAGCACCACCGCGATGATCGCGAGCGCCTTGGCATCATCGCTCCATGCCTGCGGACCGGGCATCAGCGCCAGTGTCGCATCGATGCGCTTCTGCGCATCGCGTGTGAACGACGCGCTGGACGGCAGCACTTCGCCGCGCCGAGCCGCATCCTGCACAATCGCGATGATGAGGTTTGCGTCAAACACCCGCAGCCCCAGTTTACGAGCGTGCTTGTGCAGGGCGTTCCGCTTCTCAACCC
>DATGWV010000261.1:0-3079 GCA_035299305.1 Phycisphaerales bacterium
GGGCAGCAGTACGGGAACGATCCGTACGGCGGCGATCGCTTCCGTCGCAAGAAGAAGCGTCGTCGCGGCGGTGGGCCGGGCTTTGGTGGTGGTGGCGGCGGCGGTGGCGGGAACTACAACAACCAGCCGCACAATGGCGGGCCGAATCGCGCGCAGCGGTTTGATCCGACGCTGCCCACGGATGAAGAACTTGAACGGGAAGCGATGGAGCTGGAACGGGCCATCGCGAATGCGGACCCGGCGAGTTTGGCGCAGACGCTGCACGCGAATCAGTTGCAGGACATGAGCCTGCCGCAGATTCATGAGCTGGCGGAGAAGGAAGGCTTCACTGAGTATCAGAGCACGCCCAAGCAAGAGCTGATCTTCAAGGTGCTGAAGGCACGTGCGGCTCGGCAGGGGCTGCTGATTGGTGAAGGCACGCTGGAAATCATGCCCGATGGGTTTGGGTTCCTGCGCAGTCCGGAGCAGAGCTACTTACACGGTCCGGATGACATTTATGTGAGCGCGTCGTTGATTCGCAAGCACGGATTGCGTCGCGGCATGCAGGTGCGCGGGTGGATTCGGCCGCCCAAGGACAATGCTCGCAACTTTGCGCTGCTGAAGGTGGACGCGGTGAACAACCGTGATCCGAAGACGATCGCGAAGCTGATCAACTTTGAAGATCTGACGCCCTTGCACCCCGAGCGCCGGTTTGTGCTGGAGACCGCGCCGGATGAGATTGAGTGCCGGATCGTTGATCTGGTTGCGCCGCTGGGGTTTGGTCAGCGTGCGCTGATCGTCGCGCCGCCTCGCACGGGCAAGACGGTGCTGCTGCAGAAGATGACCAAGGCGATCAGCAAAAACTTCCCGAAGGCGAAGATCATCGTGCTGCTGGTGGACGAGCGGCCGGAAGAAGTGACGGATTTCCGCCGGAACGTGACGGGCGGAGTTGAAGTGGTCGCGAGCACGTTTGACGAGCAGAGCCATCGGCACGTGCAGGTGGCGGAGATGGTGATTGAGAAGGCCAAGCGGCTGGTGGAGTTTGGTGAAGATGTGGTCATCTTCCTGGACTCGATCACGCGACTGGCCCGCGCGTACAACAGCGAGACGAGCAACAGCGGGCGCATCATGACGGGCGGTCTTGACGCTAATGCGCTCCAGCGGCCCAAGAAGTTCTTCGGCGCGGCTCGCGCGATTGAGAAGGGCGGCAGCCTGACGATCATCGCGACGGCGCTGGTGGACACGGGCAGCAAGATGGATGAAGTCATCTTCGAAGAGTTCAAGGGTACGGGCAACAGCGAACTGCACCTTGATCGCAAGTTGATGGACAAGCGCATCTATCCGTGCATCGACATCCCTGCAAGCGGCACGCGTCGCGAAGAGCTGCTGCTGGACCCCAAGGAACTGGAACTGGTGCACCGCCTGCGCAAGGTGCTTGCTGACATGAACGTCGTGGAAGCGATGGAACTCATGAAGGGCAAGCTGAAGAAGGTGAAGACCAACGCGGAGTTCCTGATGACGATGGCGATGGGCTAAGACAATCGTCTGGGAAAGTGACAGGTCGTTCTTGAATCGAGCCATGCGGGACCAGGACGCGTTATCTCATGATCCGATCGATCTGCCCGATGGATTTGTCGTCGACGGCACATCGAAGGGTGTCACGCTTCAACATCCGCCGTTTGCGATCAAGCCAATCGTGCGACCGGAAGGTTTGACGTTTGCACAGCGCGGCGACGGGATGAGTACGCGGTGGTTTCTCGTCGCAATCGGTATCTCATGCATCGGAGTCGGAGCGTTGGTGGTCTATGGATGGGGCCTTGAATCCGCCGCGTTTTTGTTTCTGTCCGTGCTCATTTGGATCTTGGCCACGTTGCGACACACACAACGCCTTTCGGTCGACTTGGATCTCGCATCGGGAACCGCGACGTACTTCTCGCGGGAGTTTGGATTTCCGATCCGGTACATGCTTCCTCTCACGCAGACGCAAATATTTGTCTGTCAGGTCGATGTGCTGAGTTCGCACAAAAATTGGAACGACGGTCATGGCGTTGTGATTCAGGTTGGCAGACATGGGCACATGTTGGCCATCTGCCTAGATCGCGACCTGAAGGTCATCGAGAATTACTTGCATGATCTACCGACAGACGTGAAGCGGCTTCTCTCCACGACGAAGTTGCATGTCATCGCTCGCGTGTGACTGCGTGCTTCGCACAAGCAGCTTGCTCATCGTGTTTCGCGCATGCGCCACCACGCGGGCGGCTCAAAACTGCGGCGAATGCGTCGATCCCAACACATCACTTCCTCGGGCGTGGGCGGCGGCAACAGCGGGTAGTGCGAGCCGCATTCGGGGCAGCGCGGCGGGCCGGCGTGGATGCCTTCGCGGAGCACTGACTGATCGTGCTCGACGCTCGAAAGGTCGTAATCGCAATGCGGGCAGTGGTTCGTGGAGCGCTGGACGTCGGTGAACTTGCTGAGGTTGGGGAACAGGCGCGTGCGGAGAAAGTTGTACATGGTCGTCGCCAAACCTCCTGCGACAAACGCCAGCACCAGCAATGATGTCGTACCTGTCCAGAGAGTGATCGCACCAGTGACCACGTACAACACGCCGCTCATGAGCACGGCTCCGCGTGCGTCGGCGTGCAGCCAGCGCCAGCCGTGGACGCAGTGTGATCGGTCCATCGTCGCGCGATAGGCATGGCGTGCGGCGATGCGTTCGGCGGCCATTTCGCGGATGAGTACGGGCTTCATCACGTTGCGCGTGGGCGCGAGGCGGGCGCGGCGCGTGGCGGCGAGATGACGAAGGACGTGATGCGGGCGCAGCATGACGATGATCTTGAATGCGCCCAAGAGCGCGAATGTGCTGCCGAGGTAGACGGCGGAGACAGTGGCCGGGCGGTAGGCGAACCACAGCCAGATCACGATGATGGCGAGCGGGATCGCCAGTAAAGGCAATAGGCCGAAGAGAACTTCGGCAAGTCTCGGATGGGTGCGGGCCAGTCGCCGCGCCCACATGGGCCGCCATTTGCGTGAGCGAGACTCCGCCGGGTAGACGAGCGATGCTTCGGCGTTGGCGATGATGTCGATGGTGGAGACGCGAGAC
>DATGWV010000262.1:0-11097 GCA_035299305.1 Phycisphaerales bacterium
ATGACAGACCTCAAGGGGCTCGCGTCGATCAACGTGCCCGAGCCCACGCAGCTGCTCATCAAGCCGTTTGACGCCACGCTGGTGCATGCCATCAAGAACGCGATCGACAAGAGCGGCATGGGCGTGAACCCGATGGTCGAAGGCAAAGCCCTGCGCATCAACCTGCCCCCGATGAGCCAGGAGCGTCGCCAGAAGGAAGCCCTGCGCATCAAGAAGATGGCGGAAGAGCAGAAGGTCATCATGCGCAACGCGCGGCGCGATGCGAACAAGCACGCCGATGCGCTGAAGAACAACCCGGCCAAGCACGTGCCCGAAGATGAGATCGAGCAGCTCAAAAACGAGATTCAGGAACTGCTGAAGAAGTACGAGACGGAGACGGACAAGCGATTGGAAGACAAGACGAAGGAAATCATGACGATCTGACAGGGAGTGCCGGAGTGCAGAGTGCCTGAGTGCGGAGTGGTCGCGCGAGGCGCGTGCAGTCGGCCGGTGGAATGAGTCAGTTTGTGAAGCAACAACGAGTCGATAGCGACTCGTTTTTCGTTTTTGTGCCTGTCATTCGTCTCGTCGCTCGCGGTGACGCGTCGTCAGTTGATGCCGATCTTCTCCAGCTCAGCGATGGCGCGAGCTTCGTCCCACACTTCGACGCCGAGCTCTTTGGCTTTGTCGAGTTTGCTGCCTGCGCCGGGGCCGGCGATCACCAGACTTGTCTTCTTGCTCACGCTGCCGCTGCATTTGGCACCGAGTTTCTCGAGAATCTCTTCAAGGGCGGTGCGGTCGTATTTCTCTAGCGAGCCGGTGAGCACGACGGTCTTGCCACTGAAGAAGTTGGTCGGGGCGACGGGCTTGGTCGCGGGATCAATGTAATCGTGGCTCGTCATGTCGACGCCCAACTCGCGCAGTTGCGCGAAGAGTCGCTTCGCGCTGTCGCTGTGCAGATACGCGTGCACGATGGGGGCCGAGTCTTTGCCTAACCCGGTCTCAGGGCGCTCGCTCGCATCCTTCGGGTAGCCCAGCGAGAGCGCGCGTTCCGTCGAGAGACTCTTGGGTCGAAGTTGTTCCTCGCTCGCGGCGAGCAACGCATCCAGATGCGGAAAGAGCTTCGCGACGGCCTTGGCGGTGCTGTCGCCCACGTGACGAATGCCCAGGCCGGCGAGCAACTTCGCGAGGCCGCGCGACTTGGCGGCCTCAATACCGGCGAGCAGGTTGTCAACTTTCTTCTCGCCCATGCGATCGATGTTGAGCAGCGCGGCGCGATGTTCGTGCAGGCGGAAAATGTCGGCAAAGCTGTTGAGCGGCACAGCACTCGCACGAATTTGATCGATGGTCTTCTCGCCAAGGCCTTCGATGTCCATCTGTTTGCGACCAGTGAACCACACGAGTTTTTCACGCATCTGTGCGGGACATTCAGGATTCACACATCGGCGTGCGGTCTCGAGTGCGGGGTTGTCGGCGGCTTCTGCGGGTTCGACTTCAACGGTGCCCGCGCACACGGGGCAGGTGTCGGGCGGAAGAATGGGGCGTGCCTTGGCGGGACGTTTGTCGAGCACCACCCCCACCACTTGCGGAATGATCTCGCCGGCTTTTTCGACGTACACCGTATCGCCGATGCAGAGATGCGCGCGCGGCGCGGTCGCGTCCTGCGGATTCGTGCTGGCGTCGCGCACGCGGCCATAGTTGTGCAGCGTCGCGTGCTGCACGGTGGTTCCCGCGAGCAGCACGGGCTGCATCGTCGCGCGGGGCGTGATCTTGCCGGTCTTGCCGACTTGCGGCTCCACGTGCAGCAGCACGGTGGTCTTGCGCTCGGCAGGATACTTGTACGCGATGGCCCACCGCGGGCTCTTGCTGGTGAGGCCCAGCGAGTCCTGCTGCGCGTACGCGTCCACACGCACGACCATGCCATCGACGGCGTACGGCATCGTGTGACGCTTGCCGTCAAACTCGTGGATCGCAGCGAGCACCTCGTCAATCGATGTGCAGAGCCGCGAGCCGGGATTGGTGGGAATGCCGAGTTTTCGCAGTTTGCTGAGGAAGTCCCAGTGGCCGCTGGCGAATGCGCGATCGCTCATCTCGCCTCGACCGTGCGCGGCAAAGCGCAAGCCTCGCGATGCGATGATGGTTGTGTCGAGTTGTTTGAGCGTCCCCGCAGCGGCGTTGCGCGGGTTCATGAAGAGCTCTTCGCCCTCATCTTCGCGCTGCTTGTTCATCTTCTCGAACGCGGCGAGCGGAAGAAAGACCTCGCCGCGCACTTCAAGGACTTGCGGCGAGCCAGCGTCGAGCGAGAGCGGAATGCTGCGGATGACGCGAGCTGCGGCAGTCACATCATCGCCCTTGGTGCCGTCGCCTCGCGTGACGGCGTGGACCAGCATGCCTTTCTCGTATCGCAGACTGAGTGCGAGACCGTCCACCTTGGGCTCGGCGACGAAGCGCACACTGTCGGTCGCGGCGAAGAGGCCATCACCTGAACTTAGCCCGCGCACGATGCGCTCGTGCCACGCGCGCACGTCATCCTCGCTGTACGTGTTGTCGATGCTCAGCATCGGCAGCGCATGCTTGATGGTGCGGAAGCCTTCGATCTCGCCGCCGACGCGCGCCGTGGGCGAGTTGGCGTCGTGCTGATCGGGGTGCTTGGCTTCGAGCGCTGCGAGTTCGGCGAGCAGCCGGTCAAACTCAGCGTCGGACATGATGGGCGACGCGTCGGTGTAGTATGCGCGATTGGCCTTGTGCAACAAGGCCCGGAGTTCCGCGATGCGATTGGTGTCGTGGCTCACGCGGAAAAGTATGGTTCTGGGCGAGCTTGCGGTGCGGCGTGACTCGCGCAAAGCACGTGCTTACTGCCCCACTCGCTCCGGGTCGGGGAAGTCGCGGTAAAGAGCACTCTTGAAGTTGGTCACCGCGCTGTACACCGGCATGTGCAGGCGTTCGACTTCGCCGCTGCGCGTTGCGACGTGGCCAAAGGCGGCGTCAAACTGCGTCAGGTCTTTCACGTGGACAACGCAGTGGAACTCGCCCAGACCATCGGGGCCGAAGCCAAACTTGCGACGCTGCAGCGTCCAACGCTCGATGAGACCCTTGTCCTGCAAATAGCCCAGGTATGCGGCGATGTGCTGCGAAAGTTCAACGTCTTTGCGAGAGTCGCGCAGGTCGAACCACATGTGGTACGAGTTCATGCGACGAGCGTACGACGGCGGTCACGCAGGCGAGTCGGCCGCTGGGTCGTTGCGTTCTTCGGGATCCAGGCGGCTCATGCCGTACGCGATGGCGATGCCCAGCACGATGAATGTGAGACTGAGTGCGATTTGCGTCGGCGTGGGCGTAAAGAAAGCCATCCGGTGATCTTCGGGGTCAAACGTTGACTTGTTCTCTTCCGTCACCAGCACGCCTCGCAGCGTCTCACCGGGCTGGGGCGGCACGGCGTCGCGAAACGGCCAAAGCCCGCCCACAGCGCCGACAAGCACACCAAGCAAAATGCCCGCGATCAGGCCGCGATGCTTCTTGAAGAGCCACCGCATGAGATTGCTGACGGCGGCGAGGCCCAGGGCGACGCCGAGAGCGACGGGAAGCAGGTAAAGGCCAGCATCCCACATGCCCTTGAAATTCAGATCGAGCAGATGCGTCTTGAAGCGATCGATGCCCGTGAGAATGGGCACGTACTCACCCATGAGCAGCAGGAAGTAGCTGCCATCCATGCCGGGGAGAATCGTGGCGCTGGCACCGGCGAGGCCCGCACCGAAGCGCGACGCGGCGGAGCTCGTGCCCGCCGCGCTGGAGCCCGAGCCGACGTACTGCGTGAGCGCGAGAGCAGCGGTGATGATGAGCCCCGCGACGACGCCGATCCAGACTTGCTTGTTCATGGGCTTGGCCCATCGCAGCACAAGCGGAATCGCGCCGAGGCGCAAGCCAATGAACAGACTGAAGAGTTGCCAGCGATGCTCCAGAATGGCTTCTTTGATCGCGCCGGCGGAAAACAGAATGGCGAGAAACGCGCCGCAGGCAATCAGCGCGAGAAAGGCGATGGATTTCCAGCGCAGTTTCAGCGTCGAGACGTCGGCGACGGCTTGGATGAAGCGCTGATACACGCCGATGAGTAGCAGCATCGCGCCGCCTGAAATGCCAGGCAGAATGTTCGCGAAGCCCATGAGCACGCCGCCCAGCAGGCTGCGCACGGGATAGATCTTGTCGGCGTCGCGCGCGGCGGCGGGCGGCGTGATGGGTGCAGGGTCGGGCATGATCGTGCTTGGAAGAGAGTGGCGAGAAACTGATAGTTGGTGTTTGCTGTTCTACGCTGTCGCAGCATGCCCACGAGCGTGATGGTGACAGGCGGGTTGGGTTACATCGGCAGTCACGCCGTGCAGCGATTGCTGCGCGACGGACATGACGTGGTGATCATCGACAATTTGTTTCGCGGGCATCGCGAGGTGCTGGAACTATTGGCGCGTGATGCCGACGCCGCGAAGCGAATTCACTTTGTGCATGCGGATGTCGCCAATCGCGCGGCCGTTCGCGAAGCGTTGCTGCAGCACCGCGTGACAACTGTCATGCACTTCGCCGCGTTGGCGTATGTGGGCGAGAGCGTTGAAAGCCCGGTGGGCTACTACCGCAACAACGTGGGCGGGCTGATTGAACTGCTGACGGCGATGGACGAGGCGCGGCGACTGCAAAGCAGCAACGGCCCCGCTGGCGTCTCGCGATTTGTCTTCAGCAGCACGTGCGCGGTATACGGCGACACGAGCGGCGCGGACAAGCCGCTGGCGGAAGAGACGAGTCTTTCGCCGGTCAGTCCGTATGGCCGCAGCAAGCTGATGTGCGAGCAGCTGCTTAGCGACGAAGCGGCACGTCTGCACGCGCAAGGCGTTGACTTCGCGTGTGCGATGCTGCGCTACTTCAACGTTTGCGGCTGTGATCGCAGCGGCGTGCTCGGCGAGGATCATCGGCCTGAGACGCATCTGATTCCGATTATTCTGGAAGTCGCCAGCGGGAAGCGCGAATGCCTGACGGTCTTTGGCGAGGACTACGCAACGCCTGATGGCACCGCAATCCGCGATTACATTCATGTTGAGGACTTGGTCGACGCACACGTGCGTGTGATGAACGCACTGCGAAACGGCGAGCAACGCGTGTACAACGTTGGCACTGGGCAGGGTGCGAGCGTGCGCGAAGTGCTGCGAGCCGCTCGCGAAGTGACGGGGCGCGAGATCGCGGTGAAGATCGTTTCACGCCGAGCAGGCGACGCGGCCCGCGCGGTGGCTGACCCAACCAAGATCATGCAAGAACTTGCGTGGAAGCCCAGCGTACCAGAGTTACGCGAGATGATTGCAAGTGCGTGGGCGTGGATGCAGCGACATCCCAGGGGATACGGATCATGACGATGACGCGAGTGTTGTTGATGCGGGCGGCGGCGTGTGCGTGTGCGTTCGCCACGGCCTTCGCATGGGCCGACGAGCCGCCTCGCGTGCCTGCGGGCGAGAAGCCGCCCATAGCGACGGCGGACGACGCGGCGGGAGCTTTCGCGAAGTTTCGCACGCCTGCGAGTGACTTGCCCTTCTTGGACAGCGCGAACGCGTGGCCTGCGCGATTCGGCTTTGAGGCAGATGACTGGCGACGAGGTGTGATCGCGGTCGTTGAGAACGCGAAACGCAAACCGAAAGGTCAGCATGTGCGCGGCGCGGGCGAACCCGATGTTGCGGAACAGACCGCAGCGAAAGAGCAGTTTGCCTCGCTCGTGCCGAGCGCGGGCGGACGCGAACTGGTGACACGCGTGCGTCGCGGCGGATTTCCGGTTCGTAGCGCAGCGGTGGCAGAAGGCGAGTCGCTCGCCCGCGCTGATGTAAACATAGCTGCGATCACAATGCGTTTCGTTAGCGCGACGGAGCGAGAGCCCGGCGGGCCGCTGGAATTGTCAACGACGTGGTTCACTGTGTTTGAACCCGCGGACGCACCCGCGAGTCGCGGCGTCGCCGTGGTGATGCCGGGCATGTTGGGTACGCCCGAAGGAACGCTGGTTGCACTGCAGAAGCGGCTGGTTGATCGCGGCTGGACGGTGCTCCGCATGGTCGCACAGCCCTCGCGATTCAGCGAGACGTTTGTCGCGACGGTCGATCCATCGAAACCTGATGCCGAAGCCGCGATGATCGCGACGCGATCGGACAATGGCGTTGCCGAAATCGCGTTCGCGGTACAAGCCGCGACGCGAAGGCTCGAAGAACTGCGTCCAACTCTCGCGAGCAAGCCGCGAGTGATGCTTGGCAGCTCGGCTGGAGCGCTGACGCTGCCGACAGTCGCAGCCCGTGAGCCGGAGCGCTATCAAGCAGCCGTCATGATCGGCGGCGGATGTCACTTCTGGCTGATGGGACTGACGAGCAACTACAACGATTGGCTCGGACTCACTGACATCTCCTGGACGACGCCCCCCACCGACACGCAACTCCGCACGCTTGAAGAGGCGTACCTGCGCAAAGCGGCACTCGACAGTTACCACACGGCGAAAGCTCTCCACGGCAAGCCTGTGCTGATCTTTCAGGGAACGCAGGATCTTGCCGTGCCCAGCCCACTTGGTGACGTGCTCTTCGAGCGGCTGAAGAGTGACGGACACGAGCCGGAGCGAGAGCTGCTGACTGGCGGCCACGAGGCGCTTTTCATGGCTCTGCCCGTGCAGTTTGATCGAATCGTGAACTGGATCGACGAGAAGGTTCCAGCGGGCGAGATGGAGACGAAGAAGACGCCATGATTGATTTCGCTCTCAGCCCGTATCACTTGACGACGCGCGAGCCGGCCGCGATGCTGGCCCTCGCGCTCGCGCGGCGGGTGGTCACGATGATTCCCACGCCGACAGACGACGCAGGCGGGCTCGCTGGGTTCTCTGCAACGCAGGTCGCGAAAGCGGTGCCGAGCTATCGCAAGTTTGTCGAAAGCTGGGCATGGAGCACGCCGCTGTGGGACGAAAACGTGCTGCAAGCGAGTCATCGCGGCCAGACCGCAGTGGACGACATGTGGGCGGTGACCGAGCATATTGAGCACGAGGCGAACCTCCTCACACTGCGGCACTTTCTCAAGCACGATGGCTTTGCCGATCCAGCGAGCTACTTGCACGCCGTCGCCGCGGATCTGCTCAAAGGTGGACCTGATCCTGGCATCTCGTTGCCTGTGGTCGCGGGGCTTGATCGGTTCGCGACGCGCATGGGACTAGTCGTTGTGCGAAGCCGGCCACAGAGTTTGGCGCAACAGGCGGAACTGCGCTTGGCGCAGTCGCTCTGCAGCTTCGCGGTGCCGCTCTTTGTGCAAGCAAGTGCTGATCGCATGCTCCACTATCGGGAAGTCTTGCAGCGCGAGCTGGCAGGCCTGCGCGAAGTGATGGCGACGATCGCGAAGGACGCGATTGACCCGCGCGGCGACGGACCCATGGTGCTGGGCGAGCAATTGGCGGACTTGCACGAGGCGAGTTCGGTTTTGCAAGAGCAGTACGCGGCCCAGCGAGATCACCTGTGCGAAGACAGCGAAGATGACGACGTGCGGCTGATCGAAGGATTCGTCTCGATCTCGGCTGTGCGGCTGCCTTGGGATGCCGCCCTCACCAGCAGCGTGCACGCATTCGCGGCTGCGGGGAACGCGAAAGTGCCAATCGCGCCAGTCCACGAAGGTGTATCAACACAACAACTGCCCGAACTGCACGACGGCGTCCGCGGCAAGCACTTTGTGAGTCTGCTGGTAAAGCCGATGGGACAGACAACACGAGCATCGGGCATGCGTTCGTCGCGAATGTGAGTGCGGGGCCGATTGAGCTAACGCGGGACAGATAGGTTGAACGTTCATGGCGAATCGTCTTGCATCTTCCTCGAGTCCGTATCTGCTTCAACATGCGCACAACCCGGTCGATTGGTGGCCGTGGGGTGAGGAAGCGTTCGCCGAGGCACGCCGACGCGATGTGCCGATCTTTCTGAGCATCGGTTACAGCACGTGCTACTGGTGTCACGTGATGGAGCGGGAGAGCTTTGAAGATGCAGAGACCGCCCGGCGAATGAATGACGCGTTCGTGTGCATCAAGCTCGATCGCGAAGAACGGCCTGACGTTGACGAGCTGTACATGGCCGCGACGGTGATGATGAGCGGGCACGGCGGCTGGCCCATGAGCGTGTTTTTGGAGCCCGACACGCTGCGACCGTTCTTCTGCGGCACGTACTACTCGAAAGAGCCGAAATTTCGCGGCATGCCGACGTTTTCGCAGGTGCTGGCGGGCATGAGCGACGCGTACAGGAACAAGCGAAGCGATGTGCGCGAACAAGCTGCACAGCTCGGGGCGGCCGTCGCGGAGCATGTCGCAGCGGAGCAGCCTCGTGCGCACCTGGGGCTCGACACGATCGAAGAATGCGTGGAGAAGCTGCTGCGGATGTTCGACGGCGTACACGGTGGTTTCGGCGTTGCGCCCAAGTTTCCGCAGCCGGTGTTTCTGGAGTTTCTGCTCGATGCTCGCGAAGTGCTGCAAGGCGACTCGCGCACCGCAGCGGATCGCGCGATTCGCGTCACGCTCGACAAGATGGCGATGGGCGGCATTCACGATCACGTGGGCGGCGGCTTCCACCGCTACAGCGTCGATGCAACGTGGACAGTGCCGCACTTTGAGAAGATGCTCTATGACAACGCTCAGTTGCTGAGCGTCTACTCCCGCGCAGCTCGCGTTTTTGACGACGCGATGTACGCACGTGTCGCGCGGGGCATTCTGAACGGCAGCAACACAATTGTCGCGGGCGACGGCACTCGCTACTTCAGCGCGGAAGACGCGGAAGTCGACGGCAAAGAGGGACTCAACTACCTGTGGACACCCGCCGAGCTGCGCGAAGCACTGAACGAGGATGACGCCGCGTTCGCAGCTCGCGTCTTTGGCGTCGAGGGCGAGCCCAACTTCTTCGATCCACATCACAAGGACGAGCCGGGCCGATGGGTATTGCAGATGAAGCGGCACCCCAGCGTGCTAGCGGCTGAAACCGGAGCGGCAACCTTCGATGCGTTCTTCACGCGATTGGACGACGTGTGCGAGCGCATGCTGGCGTATCGGCTGAAGCGAAAGCAGCCGCGTGTGGATGACAAGACACTCGCCAGTTGGAGCGGCATGATGGCCGGCGCAGTCGCGAGAGCTTCCGGTGCCGCGCCGGCACAGTTGCACGCGATGCTCGCGACGATGACGCGTGGCGGACATGAACTGCAGCGAACATGGCGTGGCGAGCTAGTGCATACGCAAGCATTGCTCGAGGACTACGCCGCGGTGATCAACGCGCTCGTGCCGGAAGGCGTGACGCCGGACAAGACCGCGCTCACGCAGGCGAGCACGTTGTACGACGAAGCACGAGAGGCGTTTTTCGACGAACGCACCGGCGCGATCTTTGATACGCGAGCATCGCAAAGCGACTTGTTTGTGAGAGCCCGCAGCACGCACGACGGTGCGGTTCCCAGCGGCTACTCCATGATGCTGCACGCGATGATCTCGCTGTGGCAAGCGACGAGCGACGAGCGATTCGCGCGTGACGCTGCTCACGCAATTGCACATCAAAGCGGCGCGATTGCAGCCAGTCCGGTTGGCGCGATCAACGCAGTGCGGGCGTTGCTGCGGATCTATCGCACGTGTCCGCTCGCCACGGGCATGCTCCGCGAGTTGCTGCCCGCCAAGCAAGCAGCGGTGCAGAACGCCGTCGGACGCGCGCCCGACGACGCCGTGCAGGTCTTCTCGCATGTTGATCGCGTCACGGTCTCGGCTGATGTGCCCGCGATCTTCCGCGTGCGTGTGGCGATCGCGCCGGGCTATCACGTCATGAGCGCGACCGCGAGCGACGGTTTGGTGCCGTTTCGCATTGATGTGATGAACGGCAAGGGCGTCGTCGCGCACGCGGATTACCCCGAGCCGACGATGCTTCGCATGGGCGATGACGCCATCGATGTCTACGAAGGCGACATGGAGATTCCGGTCGTGCTCGAGCGCGAAGGCGATTGGAGCGGCACGCCCATCGTCTACGTGCGTTACCAAGTCTGCAGCGACCAAGCATGCTTCGCCCCGACAACGGTGGAGCTTGATATCAGCGTGGATAGGGGATGAGGGGGGGCAGAGAACAGAGAGCAGAGAGCGGAACACAGAGGCTCGGACCCGCGAGAGGACTCGTTCCGACATGACAAAGCAATGTTGGTGAGGGTCTAGAACACTCCTCCGATTCCATCCGCGACGCCGTACCTTTCTCGTGAGTAATCACGATTTCCGCCACGCACCGCCACTGTTCTCCGTTCTCCGCTCCCCCATGTCCGACTCCAACCTTCATCTCGACGCTTGGCAGCGACTCATGAGCAGCGAGTGCGATGCACTGCGGGCGAAGGCGACGGAGATCGACGCGGGGGACGTGGCCGCTGTCACGCGGCTCCGAGGCAAGTGGGATGTCGAACTCGTTCACGCGGCGTTGCAACTGCAAAAAGCCCGCAACAAGCTGCAGCCCAAGTTTCCAGATCGATGGCAGACGCTGCTGGCCGACCCGACAGGAGCGGAAATGGCGACCGGACTGCGCGTGGGGATGCACAAGGCGCGCCGGTTCGCAAGCAAGTTACCTGGCGCAAACGTCGTCGATCTGTGCTGCGGCATCGGCGGCGATGCGATGTGCTTGCGCGATGCTGGCATCAACGTGGTCGCGGTCGATAGTGACGCAACGCGGGCATGGATGGCTGAAAACAACGCGAAGTGCGAGTCGCATGCGTGCGATGTGCTCGCGAGCGAAGTGCCCGCCGGCGCGTTTCATATCGACCCCGCCCGTCGAACCAGTGCCGGGAGCGCCGGCAGTAGTGCCGCGAAGCGCGTCTTCGATCTGGAGTTGCTTTCGCCACCCGTCAGCGTCATCGCCAGCGTGATTCGCAAGCGGCGCGACGGCGCGGTGAAGTTGCAGCCCGGCATTGACATCGCCGAACTCGCCCAGCACGACGTGATGGGCGAGATCGAAGTCATCTCCGACGAAGGCCGCCTTGTGCAAGCGGTCGTCTGGTGCGGCGCGTTGAGCAACGGCGACACGATGCGCACGGCAACGCTTGTACGGCGCGACGGCTAGACGGCGACCATGCAAGGCGAATCACTAG
>DATGWV010000263.1:0-8381 GCA_035299305.1 Phycisphaerales bacterium
ACCCGCTTGCCGAGTGGAAGCCCGGCGAGACTATCTCCCTTGATCTCAACACCTTCTATGACGAGTTCGGCGAAGAGTTCCGCGGCGGCGGCTTCTTCGCCCGCGAAACGCCCGAAGACATCGTCCTCGTGGAAGTGCAGACGCAAGGCGCAACCGGTCAGGAAATGGTCGGCCTCGTCACAGTCGCCGGCCCGGCCCGCAAGCAGTAACGCGTCTCACGCTAGTTTGCTGACATCACACACGTTCGCGATGCGCGCCACCTTCTCCGGACTCGTCGCGCCGGCGACAATCGTTACATCGCGATCACTCAGTTGCAGCGCCTTCGCTAGCAGCTTGCACACCGCCGCGTTCGCTTTGCCATCTTCGGGTGGAGCCGCGACTTTGACTTTGAGCCGGTCGCCATATGTGCCCACGATTTCATCTTTCCGGCTGCCCGGCACAACTTTGAGCCGTAGGTCGATGGAGGTCGCCGTCCGCGCGGCCACCCACGCAGGCTGCATGTTCGTCAGATTTTCGGACGTGGGCGACCGGTCGGTTTGGGGGGAACGTTTCTTGTGCGACATCGCTGACGCTCTCATTCGTGGGCCCAGACAATTCGCGACAATTGCCTTGACCTGATCGATCCGTTTCGAGAAAGTAGACACATGATGACCAAGATGTGGAGCGCGATGAGCCGGGCGAGCCTTGTGGGTGCGGTGGCCCTGTGCGCCCTCGCGGGGCACGCGCGGGCCCAGCTCGCCGAGGATCAAGTGCTGGTCATCTACGACTCGCGCGTTCCCGACTCGCTGGCCGTGGCTGAGTACTACGCCGGCAGTCGCAAAGTGCCGGGCGGTGCGGGCAATCTCGCCGGCGTGCGCCCCGGCGTGCACGTGGTCAATCTCGCCGCGATCGGCGCCGGGTTCAACGTGCCGGGCAACGTGAGCGAGGCTGACTTTCGCACCAAGATTCGCGATCCGCTGCGGACGTATCTCACGACCAACAACCTCACCCTGCGCGTTCGCGCACTCGTGACGACCAAAGGTCTGCCGCACCGCGTGTTCGACACCGACGTGCCGCAGAACGCCGATTTTCCCGGCACCGGCGCCAATCAGTTCATCCCCGAGTTGACCGCCAACGACTGCACGAGCGCAAGCGTCGAAAGCGAACTCACGCTCCTCTGGCAGGACCTCACGCAAGGCGAAATCGGCAACGGCAACGACTCGCGCGCCGACGGACTGATCGCCAATCCCTTCTGGCGCCAGCCGCGCGGCATCAACACGTTCACCAACGTCAACATCACCACCAACAAGCCGCTCTCACCGAGCGGCACCGGTCCCACCTGGAGCACCACCGGTGCCGCGGGCGCAGCCACGCGCCTCAACCCGGCGGACCTCTACCTCGTCACACGCCTCGACGGCAACACCGTCGCCGATGTGCGAGCGATCATCGACCGCGCGCAGAACATTCTCGTCAACACCAACAACGCCGCGTTGCTCTTCGATGAAGACGGGGCCGACCTCGACAACATCCCGGCAGGCCAAGCCGTCTTCCCCGCGCTGCTGGGCGGCGATGACTACGAAGACAGCGTCACGCTGCTCACAAATGACCGCCGATTCAGCTTCGCTTTTCCCAGTCCACCCGCCAATGTGCGCTACGACAACGTCGCGGGCGTGAACAACTTCTTCGTCGGCCCCAACCTGCCCGTCACTTCGGGCGAGGGGATTCTGGTCACCAATCCTGTGTTGATGGTCGCGACATACGGGAGCAATCACAGTGGTGTGCCCACGCTCGCCTCGGGCGGCAATATCGCGACGAATTACGCCGCGAGCTACAACTACGCGCCGGGCGCGATCTTCAACACCATCGAGAGTTTTAACGGCCGCGACTTCGGCGGCCTTGGTCAACTCGGCTTCGCCCCGCAGCAGCAGGCCGCCGCCTTCCTCGCATCGGGCGGCACCTTCGCATTGAGCAACGTGTGGGAACCGCTCGCCGACACCGTGCCCGACAACCTGCCGCTGGTGCAGCAGTTCGTCCTCGGCAACGTCAGCTTCGCGGAAGCTGCATGGATGAGCATCCCGGCCTTGAGCTGGATGCAGATGCCGGTCGGCGATCCGCTGGCTCGCATGACGCGCAGCAACGAAGACATCAACACGTCCGGCCGCGTGACGACCGATGACCTGTACGCGTGGGAAGCACTTGCGGGCACAAGCCCGGCGAAAGACGTCAATCGCAGCGGCGCGGCCGATGCGACCGATCGCGGCCTCGTTGCGGCGAGCGTGCGTGCGGCTGAACGTGTGAATGTGATGGCTCGGCGGTAATCGATTTCCGGGTGGAATGTGTTAGGCATTGTCGTGCATGCATCCAAGGGCTCGCGCCCTTGGGTTCTTAGCAAGGCGCGCCTGCGAGCACATTGAAGAAATCGATGATGTCCTGATCCTCGGGATACACGCCGTTGCGATTGAAATCAATCGAGTCGCAGCCGGGCTGCACGCCGGTGGCAGTGGGGCAGGTACCGCCAGCGAGCACGTCGAAAAAGTCAATCACGTCCTGGTCTTCTGGAAAGACGTTGTTGTTGTTGAAGTCGATGTCATTGCAAGGCGACGCAAGCGACGCACCGCCGGTCTCGAGCGCGTCAAAGATGAGATTCGCGACGAACCGTCCGCCCGCATCGTTAAAGTGCAGCATGTCAGGATCGAGATAGCCCCGATCGACGTAGCTCTGATATGGCCCGCCCGCATCGCGCAGATTGATAAACCCCAGACCCCGCTGCTGCGCAACGCCGAAGATCGCCGGCGCGAGATTCGCCACCTCGTTGATGTTCGAGCGATACGTCGTGACGATCACGATCTCCGCGCCGGGCACCTCAGCCTGCAGACGATTCAGCAACTCGCTGTAGCGTGACGCATACAGCGACGGCACGTACCGACCATCATTCTGACCCAGCATGATGATGATCAGATCAGGATTGATGTCCTGCAGAATGTGCGTGAAACTCGGGCCCCGGCGAATGAAGTTGTCAACGCCCCACCCGCCATTCGCCGCTCGATGCACGCGAACGCCCGGTTGTCCCGATGACCAGTGCGCTCCGTAAACGATGAACGGTCCCTCGGAAGTCGGTCGCTGCAGCTCCGCATGCACCCGCGTGAAGTACGGCCGAATCCGCATGCCAAACGGCGCCATGTCATCAATATCAAGATCAATGCTCGCGGTCCCCTCAGCAAGCGCGTTCGTGCCGACATAGGTCATGGGCCGATTGAATCGCTCGATGCTGAATGTGCCGCCCAGCGGCTGCGTCTGGTAGTAGATACGCGCAAACGGCCCGAAGCGACTGATGACACCCAGCGTCGGCGTAGGCGTGACAATGCCCGCCCACATCCCATCAAGGCTGCGATAAGGCCAGTTGTCTGTGTTGATGTAGCCGAAGCTCCAATTCGGATCAAACGTGCCGCCCGTCCAAGGCGAAATCGCGCGATACCCCTCGCCCCCGTCGCCATATCGCGAACGCAAACGCGACGAGAAGAACGGGAAGTAAGCTCCCGGCCGCGCGGTAAGACTGTCGCCAATGCACAAAATGTCCGCGTCACCCGCAAGCATCGCCGCCCGCGTGTCGGCATACGCCGCGTCGAGATTTAGCGACAGCGGCAGCGGCTGCGCGAAACCCGCCTTTGCCGCCAACACAAGCGAACACGCACACATCGCGCCGCGCATCACCGGCAGCGAAAGCCTCGAACAAAATGACAACGCAGCGACGGACACCATGTGCAGTACGCACAAAATACACGCGCGATGGGAGAAAACCAGCAAACTGAGACGCATAACTATGTGTACGGGTGAGATTCACGCAGATCGCTCGCTGCGTCCGGGAAAGCCCGTGCCCCCACGCGTGAACTTTCACGTCGTCAGCACAAAACTCCGTTCGGCCCAGAGCTTGTCCACCATCGCCGTGACCTTGCTCGTGCCCTCCGGCAGTCGCTGGCCGCACGCGACGAGCAGATCAACCAAGCCGTGATAGTCATCCACGCCGATGAACTCGCGAGCGACAACCGGCGGCGCGGTGTTCGTGCCCGCCTGCACGCTGTCAAGGTCCGCCATGTTGTGATAGTTGCCCAACGGCAGACACACGCAGGTCGCTTCGTACCCCGCGTTATAAAAAACGCTCGCCTCGCACGCCCCGCCCGCCATGAGTTTGCGCTGCCACTTCCAAGGCGGCAGGTCTTTCAGCTTCTGCGCCGCCGTCACCGTGCTCGCCCCGCCCGAAATCTCCTCCGCACGTTTCGCAATCGCATCCGTCAGCGTCGGGCTGAAAACGCTCACGCGATCTCCCACCCGCACAATCGGTCCCGCGTGAATCGGACTCTCCGCAAAGCTGCGCGAGTTCTCCAGCGCAATGACCCTCGCATCACGTGGCATCGTCTCCAGCTTCACCGCGGCAATCGCGCCAATAAACCCGATCTCCTCCGCCCGCGTGAAGAGCAGACGCGTGTCGTGCAGTTCTTCCCCCGCCGCCCGCATCTCGCGCAGCACATCAAACGCGCTCAGCGCCGCCGCGAGAGCTGCGAGATCATCGCACGCCAGCGTGTGCATCTTGTTGTCAATCACTTCCGCCTTGCCCACGTTCCACGTCACGACATCACCAATCGCCAGCGACTCGCTCGCTGCGTCGAGTTCGCAGAGATAGTGCTTGAACGGCCCCGGCGCGTCGGTCGTCCCGTGCAGCACGCCTGTGAAAGCGTTGTCGCTCGCGTCATGCGCAACAACCTTCGCGTGCTTGAAGTACTCATCCATCACGCCCCCGCGAAACGAAAGCTGCAGCGTCGTTGGCGAGATGATCCGCTCGATCACGAACGCCGGGTGATCCATGTGCGCCGTGAAGTACACGGGCCGACCCGCGCGAACCTTCGCGGCAGCCGACGGCTTGAACGCCACATGCAAGTTGCCCGCGCTGTCACGCGTCAGATCAAGGTCAGGTCGCTGTTCGCACCAGTTGATGATGAAATCAGCCACGCGCTGCTCGTGCCCCGCGGCGGTGGGAAGACTGGTGATGTCACGAAGCCACGCAAGGTGCTGAGCACGCTGATCGGCGGAAATGGGCATGCCGGGAGCGTAGGAATTCACACAAGGCATGTGAATCCGCCACGCTATCGGTCCAACTGTAACAAGAAACAGCCCGCTACCGCGAACGAATCACAGATCACACGGACTACCCTTACGCCAGTGGATCAGTGGGGACGAAATCGGGTCGAATGTCCATCGATGGAAGGCAGGAGAAAGCTATGTCACGCGCACTTATGTTGGTCGCTCTAGGCTGTTTCGCGTCCGTGTCCTCCGCGCAAGTGGTCGCGCCGCAGTACGTCAACAACTACGCGATTTTTAACCTCGGCAGCGTGCCCGGCGTGCCCGGCCCCTACGGCGGCGTCGCCATGTCCAACGTCGACCCCGATCTCATGCTCATTGGCGGTAGCGCGAACAACGCCAACGGCGCGGTCTATTCGATTCGCGTCACGCGAAACCTGTGCGGCAACATCACTGGCTTCATCGGCACCGCGCAATTGGTGTCAACCGCGCCCCAGATCGACGGCGGTCTGTACATCACCACCGACAACGTCATGCTCACGACGCGCTACTCCGACAACGGCGTCAACATGATCAAGCCCGGAAGCACGTCACCCGACAAAGTTGTGTCGCTCACGCCGCTGGGCGTTGCGAGTTCAACCGGCTCGCTCACCATCGTGCCCGATGGTCTGCCCGGCGCGGGTCGCCTCAAGATCGCGTCATACAGCGCCAGCCGCTTCTATGACGCCACGCTTTCACCCGATGGCCTCGGTACGTACAACATCAGTAACGTCTCTGACCGCGGCTTCGTCGGCGGCGGTCCCGAAGGCATCGCCTACGTCCCCACGGGCTCGCCTCTCTTCGACAACCCCGCTCTGCTCATCGCTGAGTACGGCTCAGGCCGTATCGCCGCGTGGGACATCGACGCGAACGGCGACCCGGTGCAAGGCACCCGCCGCGACTTCATCACCGGGCTGAGCGGCGCGGAAGGCGCATTCCTCGACATCACTTCGGGCGACTTCATCTTCTCCACCTTCGGCGGTGGCAACCGCGTCATCGTCGTGCAAGGCTTCGCCGAGCGAGTGACGTGCGACTCCATCGACTTCAACCAGAACGGCGTCTTCCCCGAAGATCAAGACGTCATCGATTTCTTCGCCGTGCTCGCTGGCAGCGAATGCCCCGAGTGCGCCGACATCGACTTCAACAACAACTGCGTCTTCCCCGAGGACCAGGACGTCATCGACTTCTTCAATGTGCTGGCCGGCGGCACGTGCCCGTAACGAACCGTTTTCCATATCGCTGAACGGCCAGAAAACGAAGACCTCCCATCACCGGTCGTCGCACCCGCGACGGCCGGTCTTTCTTTTGCCAATAGAAGATGCCCAACCTTTTGCAGCGGCAGACGTACATTTGCCTGCGTCGCTGGCTCCAGCCTCTTGGCAGGGCTGCGGTGAGCCAGCGACGCAAGCGAGACTTGCCGTGGCTGCAAACAGCGCGAGTACCAAAAAAATGTGGACACCATTGACTGGCGTGCTTGTCGGCGTCGCCGCCGCGGCCGGACTTTCCAAAGGCGTGGAAGCGATTCAGAAGAAGGGGAGTGATTACAAGTTCTTCGATCAGATGATCGAGGTCAAGCACATCCTCGACCAGAGCTACGTCTACGAAGTCGACGACGCCAAGCTCGCCGAAGGCGCGCTCAAGGGCATGGTCGAAGCTCTGGGCGATCAATACACGGTCTACGTCCCCGCCAGTGAAGCTGCTGACTTCACCAAGGGCCTCACGGGCGAGTACGTGGGCATCGGCGCGAGCGTGAACACCGACTCGGGCTGGCTCACCATCGTCTCGCCTCTCGAAGACTCGCCCGCACTGCGCGCCGGCATCATGCCCGAAGACCGCGTACTCGAGATCGACGGCAAGAGCACGCAGGGCCTGTCGGTCGACAAGTGCATCGACTTGCTGCAAGGCACGCCCAACACGCCCGTCGTGCTCAAGATCGATCGCAAGGGAACCACGCTCGACGTCACGATCATCCGCGATCGCATCAAGACCAAAAGCATCAAAGGCTTCCACCGCGATCCCAACGATCCGCAGAAGTGGGAGTACCTGATCGACCGTCAGCGTCGCATCGGCTATATCCGCATGACGCAGTTCACGCCTGGCGTCGCCAGCGAGCTCTACGCCGCACTGCAGACGATGAAGGCCGATCAGAATCTGGGCGGCCTCGTGCTCGACCTGCGTTTCAACCCTGGCGGCGTGCTCGAAGAAGCCGTCGCCATCGCCGACATGTTCCTGAAAGAAGGCGTGATCGTCAGCACCAAAGGCCGCGCTTTCGAAGAGCGCGTGAGCAAAGCAAAAGCGGACGGCACGCTTCCCGAGTTCCCCATCATCGTCATGCTGAACGATCAAAGCGCAAGCGCGAGCGAAGTGCTCGCCGGCGCACTCGTTGACAACAACCGCGCCAAGGCCCTGGGCGTGCGCAGCTTCGGCAAAGGCAGCGTGCAAGGCGTGCTCAAACTCTCGCAAGGCGAAGGCAGCGAGATCAAAGTGACGCAGCAGGCCTACTACCTCCCCAGCGGCCGCAACATCACGCGAAAAGACGACAGCCTCACATGGGGCGTCGATCCCTCGCCGGGCTTCTACGTGCCCATGGAAGACAAAGATCTGGTCGACATGCTGACCCAGCGCCGCAAGCAGGAACTGATCAGCATCCAGCGCGAAGAAGCCAAGCAAGAAGGCGAAACTCCCGCTCCGCCTGCTGCCGACTGGACCAACACCGATGTCGCTTTGGAGCAACTGAAAGACAAGCAGCTCACCGCCGCCATTCGCGCCATGCAGCAGCGCGTGGACACAGGCGAATGGCAAGCCGCAGGCGGCGACGCGCCGCAACTCGCCCAAGCGATCCAAGGCGACGAACTGGGCAAAGCCAAGCAATTCCGCGATCGCCTCATACGCGAACTCGAACGCGCGGAGAAACGCATCGAAACCCTCGAAGAGGGCAAGGCCGTTGCAAACAACGCCCGCGATTTGTGGGACGATGCGAAAGACGTTTCCGGCGGCCTGCTGGAAATCAAGGACAAAGACGGCAACGTCGTCGCGACTCTCAAGATCACCGGCAACAACCTCGAACGCTGGCTCATGGACGCCGACGTGGAGAAGAAGGACTAGCCGCTCATCGCATCATGCTCGTCCTCGCATTCGAAACTTCCTGTGATGAAACGGCTGCCGCAGTCGTGCGCGACGGCGTGGACGTGCTCAGCAGCGTCGTCGCGAGTCAGTACGACCTGCACGCCGAATACGCAGGCGTCGTGCCCGAAATCGCAAGCCGCGCCCACGTCGAAGCCGTGCTGCCC
>DATGWV010000264.1:0-7380 GCA_035299305.1 Phycisphaerales bacterium
CGTGAGCCCCGCGCCAAACAGAACCGCGCCAATGGAGCCAAACACGCTCACCGCCCCACCAATTGCGTCGCCGCCCGCCTCGAGCGCACGCTTGCCCAGCGTCTCCGCATTGTTTCGCACGCGCTCCACAAGCCACATCAACCCCGAATACACCTCAGGCGGCAGATACGAAGGCTTCTCGCTCGCCTGCTTGATCGCGACAAATGCTGGATCATTCCAACGCTCGTCCGCATCCTTCGGCTTAGCCGTGTCCTTCGCGTCGCTCGCGCTCACATCGGTCGGCGTCACCTGAGCAACATCAGCGTCGTTCTTCGCGACGTCGTCGCTCGCACCGCCGTCTGTCGGCAAGTGCTTGCCGACCGGCCCCGCGAGCAGCTTCTCCATCTCCTCATCCGCTTGCGATTCCAAATGCCGCCGGGCCGCTTCCTGCTCCACGATGTAATCGCGAATGCGCCGCCAGCTCTTCTCAGGCAGCCGCTCGCGCAGCATTTCGTCTTCCGGCGCATTCACGCTCTTGACCAGCAGATCAACCTTCTGCGTCGTCCGCCGCACAAGCTGCGTGCCCTGCGCCACGCCATACCCCACGCCCAGCGTCACAGGCAGCAGCACGGCGATCCCGCCCAGCACAATCAACGCAAGCGCCACGCCCGACCGGCTCGCCCACCGCGTCCGCGTCACGCGCGACACCAGCGGCTCCACCAGATACGCCAGCATCAGCGCCAGCAGCAGCGGCACCGTCACAATGCTGAGTCGATACCCGAGCCACACCATGCCCAGAATCGCCGCGAGAATCAGCAGATCGCGCACCGGCTGAATCTGCCACACGTGCCGCTGCGTCCAGTCGCTCGCATGCCTGGAGTCAGGCGCCTGCTCCGACTTCGCCCCCGATGCATCTGACGGTGTGTGGTGTGCGTCGCTCACGTGCGCATGTTACACCCGCTGCACACATACGAACGACGCTGCAACTCGCCACGGATTTCATCTTTCATTCATCTCACGCCGGCGTCAGATCCGCGAACGCCTCATCAAATTCGAAGACGCCTTCAAAGTCGCCGAAGTCATCTTCGTCGGTCTTGCGCATCATGCCCGCGTCAATCATCGCATACACGATGCGGCCGAAATCGCTGGTCGTCTTGATGTGCCAGCTCTCCAGCACCGTCCGCGCCATCGCGCCATATTGCCGAATCGCAAAATCGCGCAGCCCCAGGCACAGTTGCTGCCCGCTCACATGCCGCGAACGCGACTCGTCATGCTCGCCGCGATCACCGTGCACCAGCCGCGACGTGTGCGCCAGTCCGTCACGCACAAACTGATACGCCTGAGGCGGAAACGGCCCCGCCTTCTCACGAATCGACTTCCAATCAACCTGCTCGGACAAGGTTCTGCTCCTGAATGCGCTTCATCAAACGCCGCCCACCCGGCGGAAAGCGATCAACACCATCTTCTTCGCTCGCCGACCCCGCATGGTTTGCTTCATCGCTCGAAACCCGCGTGATCCGCTCGCAAAGCTCAGACATCACTCTTCGGATTGTTGGTATCTTCCGCGTGAGTTTGCATGTTTTCACAGCCCCCGTCCGCGCTTTCCCGCCTTTTCAGGATACCCCGACGCTCACATGCGGATTGCCCCGCTCCAGGAACCGGAGCGGCTTGGTCTTCCAAACACTCTCCGTACCCAGCCCGATCCGTGCCGCCTTCGCCACCATCTTCGCCGGCAGCGCCTCGCCCACTTCCAGCCACATCTCGCGGCCCGCCAGCAGATCATGTTTGTTCAACTCAGGCCCAATCCCCATCGCCTGACACAGCTTCGCCGGCCCGCTGCATAAATCGCGCTCGCGCTTCGCGTTCTTTCGCCGCACGCGCATCGCATCCACGCCCTCCGTCGGCTCCAACGCACGAATGAGCACCGCCACCGGCTCATCCACCGCCCCGCACACCACATTCATGCAGTAATGCATCCCATACGTGAAGTACACGTACGCCGTCCCCGCCTGCATGTACATTGCCTCCACGCGCGGCGTCCGCCTCCCGCCGAAGCTATGCGCCCCGGCGTCCTTCACACCCAGATACGCCTCCGTCTCGACGATGCGCCCAGCCACGCGCTGCCCATCAATCTCGCGCACCAACACACACCCAAGCAACTCGCGAGCGACTCGCTCCGCAGGTCGACTCAGAAACTCGCGAGAGACCAGCCGCTCACGCATACGCATGCAGCCCCGGCAGCAGCAGGTTCACGCCGAAGTACGTCCACAACATAACAAAGAACCCGATGACGCTGAGCCACGCCGTCGTCAGCCCCTTGCCGCGAGGCCGCGCCATGCGCACGTGAATCACGATCAGATACACGATCCACGTGATCAGCGCCCACGTCTCCTTCGGGTCAAATGCCCACCACCGGCCCCACGAGTGGTCGGCCCACCACGCCCCGAGCAAAATGCCCACGCCCAGCGTCCAGAACGCAAGCTGCAGAATGATCATCTGCGACTTGTCCAGATCGCTCAGCAGCTTCGCCTTGGTCGTCGCGGGCTCATCATCTCCCAGCGCCGCACCCACGACCGAAGCCGTGCCATCGCCACCAGCCATCGCAAGCTGAGGCGACTTCTCCTTCGCGAAGTAGTGCGCCGCCAGATAGAACAAGCTCACGACAAAGCCCAGTGCAATCAGCCCGTAGCTGACCAGCACCGTCGTCACGTGATACTTCAGCAGCACGCTCGTATTGAGAATCGCCGCTTCACGCTCGATGGTCTGCCCGGGAATCGCCGTTTGCGTCGCGGTGATGAGCACCATGAACCCGACCGCCGCCGCCGCCGCGCCAAACAGCCACTGCTTGCGCCACAGCATGATGCCCAGCGCCACCAGCACCGCAAACAGCGACAGACCCGTCATGCTCTCAAACTGATTCTGAATCGCGAATCGTTCCGCGATCAGGCATCGCGCGATGAATCCGATCGCGTGCATCGCCACACCCGCCGTCAGCAGCAGGCCGCCCGTCCACGCCAGCCACCGCCGATGTGTGCCGAACGCCAGCAGCAGCGTGACCAGCGACAACGCGTAAAACACCCAGCCCCACTCAAACGCCCGCAACTTGTTGTACGAAATCTCGATGCTCCGGCTCGTCGTCGGATACACCTCGCTGTTGATCTTGGGCAGCTCCGCCGCGATCGTCGCAACCGCCGCGTTCACCTTCGCCGCATCTCGAGCCCGCCACGCCTCGCCCATCTGCGCCATCGCCACACGCACAACATGGTCATCCGCCAGCGTGCCCACGTGCTTCCAAGGCTGGTCCGTTGACGCCGGCGCCACCATCTCCAGGTTCGCCTTCGCCTCGATGAACAACTGCATGCCATACTGCGCCCGCCCCAGCCCTTCCATATAAGGCTGCTCCGCCTGATGCGTCTGCGCCACGCGCGGCCCAAACTCCTCAAGCATGAGAGGCGTCACCCGCCCCAGCTTCATCCACCGCTCCTGCACTTCCTTGTTCTCAGCGTTGTCACGCTCTGGAAACTGCAACTCCACCAACTCGCGCCGCAAGGGCAGGTAGTTGATGCCAATCAGCGGCTTGTCAAAGTAATACGCCGGATCGATGATCAGATCGAAGAACGTGAACACCGGGTCATACTTCACCCGCGTGATCTTGTCATGCAGCGCGTCGCTCCGCTTCTCGTGCAAAAAGTCGTTGTAATCTTTCCGCCCCGTGATGGTCTGCACCATCTCGCCCGCGAGCGTGTCCAGCACCTTCACACGCCCGTTGTGAAACACCGCCAGATCGCGCAGCGGCTCCAGATTCACCGCCGCCGCAAACGCCGCCTTCTCCGCATTGCTCACGCCCGACGAACGGCCCGGCGTGCCAAACGGATTCGCTGCCGCTTTCCCCGCTTCGCTCAAACCTTCCGCACGCGGGTGCTCATTGCCCGCGGGCGCGTCGTACTGCCCGCGCGCCACCGGACTGACGATCATC
The DNA here is from genome assembly GCA_035299305.1 of Phycisphaerales bacterium. GTDB lineage: Bacteria > Planctomycetota > Phycisphaerae > Phycisphaerales > UBA1924 > BJHL01. The sequence continues at coordinate 3,956 of DATGWV010000264.1, forward strand.
ATCGTCATCGCGACGACAACCATCATCACCGCCGCGCTCACGCGGCGCATCGTCTTGTTCATCACACGTTCAATACTCATGGAACCACCTCCGCCGGCACGCTCGCCGACGTCGAACTCGCACCATTCGTCGCCGCCGCTTGACGCGGCTTGATCTTGCCTTCCTTGACAAGCTGCTGCAGCCGCTTCTTCTCGCGCTGCACCAGCCACGGCTTCACATAAAACGCCCACGGAATCCCAAGCCCCATCAAAATGCCGCCAAACGCAATCACGTGAATGCCTGGGTTGTTCCCCACGCCCAGAATCGTGAACTTCGCATAAGGCCCCTTGATGAGACCCGCGTCGGCCTGCGCCTGCGTCTGCTGCCAGCCGCCCTGGTCCCATCCCGCCTGGCTCAACTTGAACTGCGCCGGACTCAGATTCGATGTGAGATGCCCGAACAGGTTCGCAAACCAGTTGCGTTTCTCGTCACTCCACAGAAACGGCGCTCGCAGCGGCTCATTCAGCTTCGTCACGTGCTGATAGCCCTCAAAGCTGTCATTCACCGGCATCACACGCACCACCGATTGATAATCGCGCGGCGCGCCGCGGTGGTCGTAGCTGATCATCTGGAAGTCCACCAGCCGAATCTCAAAATCCGGGAAGCGGTGCATCAGTCGTCCAAAGCCCAGCGTCAACACGCGCCCGTCAGGCGTTTCCACCGTGCGGTTCTCATCCATTCCCATGCCCATGTACTGGCTGAAGGGAATCCACACCACACGCTTCCAGCCCGCAAACTTCGGATCAACGCTCGTCACTTCCACGCCGAGCATCGCCTTCTTGTGGTTACCCACCATCTGCTTGTCTTGATCAAGCTCATCCACCGGGTTGGGCCGCGTCACGCGTTCCGCATGGTTCCACCGCTCACCCACTCGCATCGAAATCTTCGGCGCAGGCCGATCGGTCCGGCCCGTCGCATCGGGCACAAAATCCCGCAGCCAATCCGCGTGCTCGCTATCCGCGATGTTCTCAATCACGCGCACCGCGCCGCCCGGCAACCGCACCGCCGCACGCGTCACCGGCTTCTCACCCGCGTTCGCCTTCGCCGGCTCATCCATGAACACGCTCACGTGGTCGCAATCAATCAGCGCAATGCGAATCTTCGCATCCGCCGCTCCACGCATCGGCCGCCCATCTTCCTTGGTCCCCTTCAAATCCTGATTCAGTTCCGGATACCGGCTGTACACATACCGGCTGAACGTCTCGCCATCTTTCTGCGTCACGTTCACCACCGCGACGCTGCTACTCGCATCCTTGTAGCCTTCCGTGATAATCGGAAACGGCGGCTTGGGCGTGATCTCTTCCACACGCAGCGTGTATCCCGTGTCACCGACGGTGATCATCGCGCCGGGAGTGACCGCAAACACCTTGCGATACGTCGGCGTCACGCCATTGCCCGGCACTTCCACCACCAGCGCATGCGTCGCACCATCCGGCACGCGCTCCGTCACATCGCGCCAGCGCTGCTCGCTCATCCCCATCTTCTCGCCCAGCGTGTACTCCAGGCTCAGAACCGGATTGCCCTTCCCGTCCTCCGCCACCGACACACGCTCCGCCGGCATCGCAGGCGTCATCAAGAACGCGCGAATGGGCCGCGCTTCATCCACTTCGCCCTTCTCATCCGGCAGTGTGCTGTGCAGATACACGATGCGAAGCGGATTCCACGTCATCCCCTCGCGCGCAAACCGCCGTTCGTTGTCGGGCACATGCAGCCAGTCTCTGATGGGCTCCTCGGTGTAGTACGAATACCCCACCATGCGGAAACGCAGATCCTCATCCACCAGCGACTGCCCCTTGGGCGGCTGCATCACCGGCACATCAAGCGGCCGCTGCGCAACGTCCGTCCAAGGCAGCTTGAACTTCGCCGTCTCCGCCGCGCTCTCGCCTGCAAACGCATCCAGCGCATAGTTGTTGTACCTCGGCACATCCTGCAGCAATCGCTGTTCCCACCCGCGCCCCTGACTCAGCCACAGACTCGTGTCCGTGTTGTCAAAGAAGAACCGCTGCGAAGGCCCAGGCCCGGGCCGACCGTTCACCGGATCAACCGGCCCGGCCAACAGCAACGTGTCGCCTTCCTTCTTCAGCCCCGCGTAATAGATGCTGCCCAGCGCGATGACCACGATGCCCGTGTGCACCGTCAGCACGCCGATGTTCTTGAAGTTGAACTCAATACGCCGCACCGTCGCGACCACCATGTTGACGACAAACAGCAGCAGCGCGACCTGCAAAGGCCACCACGAGTAAAACTGCAGCTCGCTCATCTCCATGCCAGGCAGTCGCCGCAGCGTCACCGCGCGATTGGCCTCGACAAAGTTCGAGAAGAACTCCACACCGCTGCCGGTCTTCGGGTCATAGTGCAGCGCGGGCCACGCCACGCGATACCACACGGCGACACAAATCGGCACCAGCAGCAAGCCAAACAGCAGACACGCCGAGAACCGCAGCCCGCGCGACTTGTTCGCCAGCGCGTTATACAAGCCCCACACCGGCAGTCCCGCACCAAAAAAGACCGCGAGCAGAATCGTCAATCCATAGAAGAGGTATGTCGGCGCCAGCGCGAGCAGTCCGACCGGCACGCTCGCACTGATGCCATACAACGACACAAACACCAGCAGAATCACCGCCATCGTGATTGACGAAAACGCTTTGAGCACCCAGCGCGCCGGCAGTTGCCACGCTTTCGTCAAATGCTTGTCGTCCCACGCGTTGCTGCGCCGTGCCTTTTCACTCATGATGACAAAACCGTCTCCTCGCGCCTGTGTCCGTGCGCGAATCCAAGACCTGCGCGAACGCGCTGCGCATCGTGCGCGGCATCGGTCGTGAGGCCGTGATCAATCGTAGACGATTTCCTGTCAAACAACAAGAAATACGGTCAAACAGCACATCCTTGTCCCTCACCCGCGCGTGTGATTCCCCACGCTTACGCTGGGTCATGGCCTCTACTCGTATCAACACCGAACGCGCCGGCACCGGCATCGTCGCCACCCTCCTCACCCACAACATCACGCCATTTGATCTCGCGCCCCTCGAGCACGACCTGAAAGAAGCCGCCGCGGAAGCCGCCTGGCGCATCGCCATCGATCTCTCGCAAGTGGAAATGATGGGCAGCCAGGCGCTGGGGATGCTCATCAACATGCGCAAGGAAGTCGCCGCGAAGAAAGGCAAGCTCGTTCTCTGCGGCGTCAACTCCGACATTCTCGACGCCCTCAAGATCACCAAGCTCGCCGCGCTTTTCACTATCGTGAAAGACAAGCCCGCCGCCATCGCCGCACTGGGCTGATCTCGCGTCTAATGTTGCGTTCACGTTTCACGTGCACAACAGGAAGTTTGCCATGATGCAAGACACGACACAACCGATCGTGCAAGATGCCACGTCGGCTGCACCCG
>DATGWV010000265.1:0-2263 GCA_035299305.1 Phycisphaerales bacterium
AGCTTAGTGGCCGTGCGGTTCCGCCGCTTCAGCGGTCGCAGGCTGTGCTGGCGTGGTCTTGGTGCCGCTCGTCGCGCTGTTCATCGCCGTGATGAGCTCGCTCTGCCACGGATGTTCGCCAAGAAACTCGACCTTGCCCGACTGAATGTCGTAGATCGCGCCGACGACTTTGACATCGCCCTTGCCGACAAGTTCGCGAATCTCCGTGCTGCTCGCCATCAGGTTGTACACGCCTTGCCAGACGTTCTCCTTCACGGCGAGATTGACCAGTTCGCTCGCATCAGCGTTGGGGTTGTTGCGTTTGGCGCGATCAACCGACGGAGAGATGCTCGCGACCAGATCACGCACTTTGCCGTGCAGAGCGCCATTGTGGGCACCGTCAACGCACGCCTTGACCGCGCCGCACTTGGTGTGTCCCATGACCACCAGCAGCTTGGTGTGCAAGTGTCCCAGGCCATATTCAATTGTGCCCGTCTCGCTGTCGCCAGCGACGTTGCCCGCCACGCGAATGGTGAACACTTCGCCCACGCCGCGATCAAACACACGCTCAACCGGAATGCGCGAATCAGCGCACGTCAGGATCGTCACAAACGGCGTCTGCCCGTTCGCCTGCTCGCTCCGCTGCTCGTTGTCACAGCTCGGGTTCTGCGCGTTGTTGCTCACCCAGCGCTGATTGCCTTCCGTCAGCAGCTTGAGCGCTTCATCGGCAGTCATGCTCGACGCATGTGCAACCGGCTGGACCGCAGGTGTTGCGTGCGGATCAGCTTCATCACTTGCCGACTTCTCAATCTTCGGCGCATTCGTCTCGCCATGCGAGTTCGCTTCCGCAGCCTTCGCAGGAGCCTCGTCCGCCTTCGTGTGAGTCGCGTCGCTTGGCTTACTGGCCTCGCCTTCCTTCGTCGTCGTCTTCAGCTTCGCCGGGCGACGCTTGGGCTTCGCGGCTTCCGCCGGAGCATCGTGCTTTTCCGCTGCCGGAGCATGATCATCCTTGGGTGCGGCGCGTCCGTGGTCGTCACCCGCATACGCGGAGTACGACACGCAGGTGCCAGCGATCAGAGCCAAAAGAGTGCGAGTCTGCGACATGAAATCAGTCTCCTTGCAAAGTCAGTCCCCATGCGTGCCAGATTTGGACGCGCATGGACGAAATCGGCAGGGAAACACCTCATCTGAACATCGCGCAGACAACTTCCGGGAAAAAGTCGCGGAGCCCGAATAACCGCATCACCCTCACATGAGAATCGCGCAAGATGCGCTCGCAAACTGAGCCTGCTGCGACCAGTTTCAGGGGGCGTACGTGCGGACTTCATAATCCTGCACCATCTCGCGAATCCCAACGCGCGCCTGCGTGCGCTTGGTGCGCTGCGTCTCTGCAAGCAGCCCCAGGTTGATCGCCTTGCCTTCCGGCGTAAACCGTCCCTCTCCGTGATACAGATGCAGGCAAATCGCGTTGTGCCGCACATGTCGGCTTGATACGCCCGCGTTCCACAGCCGCGTGCCCAGCTCCGTGTCGTCCTTGCCCCAACTCTTGAAGCTCTCGTCAAATCCGTTGACCTTGATGAGCAGTTCGCGCCAGCAGCTCGCGTTGCTCCCGCTCCATCGCGCCGGACTGAAATTCACGCGATCAAACCACTCCGTAAACCAGGTTCTTGGCTTGAGCTTCACGAACTTTCGCGTCTTGACCTGCCCAATGCTGACAAGATGCCGCGCGTCAAACGCCCGCCCGGTGTCCACGTCATCAAGCGTGAGCGCCTTCGTCGCCGCGTCGTTCAGTCGAAAGTCTCCGCCAGCCAAGAACGTGTTGGGCTTCCGCAAATCCAAGTGCGTCCGCACGTAATCATGCCGGGGCACCACATCACCATCAGCCAGAATCAAGTAGTCCGTCTGCGCCAGCACAATCGCCTTGTTGACGATGCTGGCCTTTCCGTACCACCCGCGGTGGGGCTGCCACACGTGTCGAATCGCGTGCTGAAATCGCGGCGTCAACTTCGTGCAAATGTCCGCGACGCGCTGACGATTGTCGTCACGCGAGCCGTCATCCGCGATGAGCACTGCGAAGTCACGAAAGTCCTGCCGCGCCAGCCCGTGTAGCACGAACTCCAGCGCACGCGGGCTGTTGTGTGTCGTCAGAATGACCGTTGCCGCCGGCATAAGGCCAGAGCGTACGAGGAAACCTCGCCAAAATCACGGGCAGTGGGGCGGTCACTTCACCGCTTGCAAGGCACGCTCCAACCGCCGACGAATCTCCACGCGCTCGTTCAGCGTG
>DATGWV010000266.1:0-13834 GCA_035299305.1 Phycisphaerales bacterium
CAGGCATGGGGCAAATTGCTCGAGCCCAAGCCTGACGATCTGCAGTTGGGCGTTTACGCGATGGCCATCGCCCACGGATTTGGCGATGGAACCGCTGATCTCGCGAAGGATCGAACCTTGGCGGTCGGACAAGCCGAATATTGGTGTCTGGCCGCGGGTGCAAAGGGCGTGTTGCCCTTCGCGTCGATGCGGCTGGACAAAGTCCGCAGCAAGATCGACACGATCGTGCGAGGCATGTTGGCGGGCGAGTTTGATCGCGATCCGGATTGCACCGGCGCGTGCGCCACGTTCGGTCAGTGAGTGTGACAATGCCGCCTGCAGTGACTGCCGGCGAGAAGAAAAGGATGACGCATGAGTCTGGTGAAGATGCTGGTGATGGCGGCGTGTCTGGCGAGCAGCGTGACGACGATCGCGCGAGCGCAGGTGGTGCCGCCCCCCGTGGAAACGCCCGACAAACCCGCGCGCGGGGAAGAGAACTGGCTCATCCCCATGGATCAGCGTCCCGCGTTCGGCGAGTGGAAGACCATGGACCAAATTCAGACTGCGTCGGTCTGGACGGGTCTGCTGGGCAATGGCGTGCGCGTCTCATGGAAGTATTTCCCGGTTGAAAAGCAAACCGCGCAGATACAGGTCGCCCTCTACGGAGGTGGACTGCAGGAAGATGCCACGACGCGCGGGCTCACTGAAGCCGCGGTGCAGGCTTGGACCACTGCCGCTCTCACGGACATGTCGCACGCCGAGCTCAAGTCCAGGCTCAAGGGTTGGAATGTCGGTTCCCTGGGCGAGGTTGCGGGCGACTTCGCGCGATTGACGGTTGCGGGCGACAACATCCACTTGGAGCTTCAGTTCCAACTCGCCTACTTGTTGCTTACCAAACCCCGCGTCGAGCCCGCTGCGATCGAGACATGGAAGCAGCAGCAGCTTCGCGAGATCGAAGGACGCATGCGCGGCACTCGCGCCGCCTTTCCCCACGTGATGGCGGAGGCACTTTTCCCTGCAGCTGATCCTCGAGGCCGCGCGCTGACGCGCGAACAGGTTGACGCCATCACCGTCGAGAAGGCGCAGGCCTGGCTCGAACAACTCATCAAAACCGCACCCATCGAAATCAGCGTCGTCGGGCGTGTCCCCAAAGACAACGTCTTTGATAATGCGCAGCGATACTTCGCCGGCCTCGCTCCCCGCCCCGAAGTGACGCGCCAGACGAATGCTCAGTTGCGCGTCATTCCCAAGGCAGATCACACCGTGCGCATCGACCGCCAGATGCCAAGCTCCAACGGTCGCGCGGTTGTCTCATGGGGATTCTGGGCCTGCGATGAGTATGACTACGAGCGCGTGCTTCCCCTGCAGCTCGCTGCACGCATCGCCACGCGCCGCTTTGATGCAACCATTTCCAAACTGCTGCCTGAACGCGGCAACCGAGGCGGCGTCTCGTGGGCACTGAATCCTGGCTCGACTTTTCCGGGCATGGGAATGCTCGTCGGTGTCGCCACCGCGCCGCCTGGACGTGCAGACGAGTTTCACGAACGCATGCTGACCGAAATCCGCGAGCTCGCTGAGACTGGCCCCACTCAGATCGAAATGGAAGAAGCCTTGCCGGCGCTGCGCGAGCAGTGGCGCGACCGCCTGACAGACATGGGTGGATGGGCGATGCTTCTTGAGTCGCTTGCTTACACAGGCGTTGATCCCGCCCAAGTGCTCCTGGTGCCTGACAAAGTTCTCGAAGTCACGCCGGAACAAGTGCGCGATGCCTTGCGAACTGTCGTGCAGTCTGAGCCCGCGACCAGTATCGTGCTGCGCCCGCTTCAGGCTGGCGCAGTGCAACAGCCCGCGCCGCAGCAGCCCGCAGGCAACTGAACGCCCATTCTCGCAAGCCCGATTGTGGTGAGTGACGCGTCCGAAACGCCGCGCGAAACTCGCGCGGAACCGCAGGACTTTGTAAAGTCGTAACACGATCTTCGCGTGGCGTTCGTGCCGACGTCGCGCATCATCACAACTTCACTCCATCTTCGCGCCATGTGAACGCGACGACGCGCGCGTTGTGGGAATATTCGTCCGTCAAGAAACGGCCTTGCTTTCACGCAGCGTGTCGCGGCGTGAAAACAAGCTGACGGACGGAACCTCTCATGCCCCACATCGCGCCCGCTCTCATCTCTCGCATCACAGGCCGCGCGACGCGAGCATCGCGTGCGTTCACGCTCATTGAGCTGCTGGTGGTCATCGCCATCATCGCGCTGCTCATCGGCATTCTGCTCCCCTCGCTGGGCGCAGCCCGCGAAAGCGGCCGCCAGCTCAAGTGCCAGGCCAACATTCGCGCCGTGGGCCAAGGCATTGCGAATTACACCGTTGTCTACAAGACATTCCCGGCGTCATATCTGTACGGCCAGTTCAATGAGCCCACCAGCTTCGCGTGGCGCCTGCAAGATCAGCAAGGCACCGACCCCGCCAACGGCTACATCCACTGGTCCTACTTCCTCTTTAACGACGGCCAAGTGCCCGAAGACGCGTTCGAATGCCCCAGCGTGCCCAATGGTGGCGCGCCTCGCACCAACCCGGGCAGTAACTCGGAGGACTATGAGGCGGGTCAGGAGTCCTTCGGTGGAGGCACCAAAGAGAGCCCCAACGATCTTCCCGTCGACCGTCAAGTCAAGCGCATCGCTTACGGCGGCAATGACGCACTCTTCCCGCGCAACAAGTTCTTCAGCGAAGGCCCCGCTGATCGCGTGAACCGTTTCGTCGATACGTCACTCGTCGACGGCAGTGCTCGCGGCGCAGCTGGCACGATCATCGCCGCTGAATTCGCGTACGGTCAGAACTGGCAGTCGCTGCGCGACACGGCCGATAGCCCGCCGAACCGCATGAAGTCGCACCGTCCCATCACGCCCTTCACGCGCCCCGGCACCCCCTCCAGCCGGCCCACCAGCGCTCCCATCTCGCAGACCAGTCAGCCGACGTGGCGCTACCCCGACATCAACTCTCCCACGTGGCGTCAGACCAAGTTCACCAAAGACGCGCCCGAAGGCATGATCAGCAATGCCTTCAGCGGACTCATGGCCGTCGGTCGCCACCACAGCGGCAAGGATGACATCGGCGGCTCGGGCAACTTCGTCTTCGCCGATGGTCACGTCGAAAACTCCTTCGTCACCAACACCATCCGCAAGAAGCAGTGGGGCGATAAGTTCTGGAGCATCAGCGGCGACAACATCGTCGATCAGGTGACTCCCGCCAACCAGTAATTCGAGCAGAGCAAGACACCGTTCACGACGCGGGCAAGCCGGTTGACGCCGGCTTGTCTGCATTATGAAGATCGCATGATTTTCGGCGAAATCGCGATCTTTCCCACGCGCCAGAGTTCGCGCATTCTCAGCGCGATTTTGACCAGACCTGATTGCACCCGAGCCTTTCATATCTCGTGTCAATGCGCACAGCGCGCACTGACGTGGTGGTGCGATTCGCGCGCGTGCGCGAGTCACGAACTCGTGTCGGATCAAGAAAAGAGAGATCAGTCATGAAGAACTCGACGAAGGCCCTTCTGATGGTGGCGGCGTGCGGCGGCGCAGTGAGCGTCGCGAACGCACAGGCTCCGTATGTCGTTAACCTCTACGGCGCGACGCTGCTCCAGCAGCTCCTGCAGGCTCCCCAGGTCGCCAACGACTTCATCGACGTTGACGGCGACGGTCAGGCCACGCCCAACTTCGATCCGCTCATCGACCTCATTCCCACCAGCGCGCAGGGCGCTGGCTACCTGCCCGGCAACTACTACATCGTCCAGTACCGCGCCATCGGCAGCGTCTCGGGCGTGCAGGAACTCGTCGACTGGGGCGGCAAGGGCACCAGCGAGTTCACGCCCAACAGCGCTGACAGCACACTGCCCAGCATGAGCTCCGCGCTCACCAACCCCGCCTTCGCCAACGCGCAGCAGTATCTGGGTTCAGGCGGCCTTCCCAGCGGTCCCATCAGCTGGATCCACACCACCGCCAATCCCGGTGCGGCTCCGTTCCGCGCTTTCGTGAGCGGCCCCAACAAGTACCGCGCCGCCGCGTGGCAGGGCAGCAACGTGAACCCCGGCGCGAACACCGGCATGCAGAACACCGCAGCTCCCGTCGACGTTCCCACGCTGTGGGCCACGACCACCGGCACTTCGGTCGATGCCGCCGCCGCTCGCCGTCCCGGTGAACTGGGCTACGGCACCAACACGCGCGTCAACGTGAACAAGCAAGGCGGCCTCAGCGGCGCAGGTGGCAGCAACCGCCTCGTTGATCTCAACTTCGGCTTGAACCTCTACACGGGCGTCCCCAGCCAGGCCAACGACCTCACGATCTTCGACACGCAGATCGCCTGGGCTCCCATCGTTCCCATCGCCAACTTCGGCGTGGGCCTCACGCAGATCACCATGACCGATCTGCAGCACCTCGCCCTCACCGGTCGTCGCGCCAATGGCGAAAACATCCACATGGTCACGCGTGACGTCGGTTCGGGCACGCACAACGGCTACATGAACAGCATCGGTGTCGATCCCAGCTGGGGCATCGGCGAATACGTCGGCAACGTGAACAACAGCGCCGCCACCGACACCCCCGGCCCCGCGTGGCTGCCCGGCAACAAGAACGGCACCAGCAACGTGCGCGAAACCGTTCGCTATCACCGCCTCACCATCGGCTACGTCGGTGGCGACAGCTTCCGCAGCCAGGATGCCGTCTACTGCGACATCCTCGCCGTCGCGAAGGATCTTGGCGGTCGCACCGGCGACTTCGTCCGTCCGCGCAGCAATGGCGGCGGCGACGCGGGCAACACCATCCTCGATAACGGCCTCCGCGGTCAGATCGATCCCAGCACCGGCATCGCTCGCACTGTTGACGGCTGGCAGATCGGTGGCAAGGCCATCTTTGCCACCATCGGCAACCCCCTCCTCGCGCCGGCGACCGACGGCGGCTACGGCTGGAGCGGCCTCACTCCCGCTGAAATCACCGCGGAAAACAGCCTCCGCGCTCAGTTCCCCGTCAGCGCGGCGATGGAGAATCCCGGCACTGCCGAGTTCCTCAACAACATCACGCGTTCGATCAACGCCTTCAACGCCAACCCCACCAACCCCATCAACCTCTTCAGCCCGGGCGAATTCGCCGCGACCATCCTGATCCCCCTCACGTCGATTGACTATCTCCAGGCCAACGACGGCGTCACGCTGGGCGTCAACAACGGCCGCGTCCAGTTCACCCAAGACAACATCCGCGGCACGGTCGTCTACGCCCAGTCGCGCTACCAGAGCTTCGGCACCAGCGGCGGCGGCACCACGGGCGTCGCAGGCAACGTCGGTCAGGCTCCGCGCCGCACCACGGGCGTCACTTACAGCGACGGCACCACCGGCGCTGCGACGACCTTCGTCCTCCAAGATGGTTCGACCATCGCCTACGGCGCAGCCCTCAGCGGCACGCTGGGCGTCAACCGCGTCATGGGTGACTTCAACAACGACGGCCTCCGCAACCTCAACGACGCCGCCGACATGATCGCCGCGTGGCGCAACCGCAACGGCGGTCCCGTGTGGAACGCCGGTAGCCGCGCGAGCATCGAAATCCTCGGTGACTTCAGTGGCGACGGCAACTTCGGTCGCGTGGGCGCCAACGCCGATCGCATGGACGTCCGCTACTGGGCCGATGGTCTGGCCATCGACCCCGTCACGGGCAAGCTCGACCGCAAGGCCGGCTTCACTGCGGTTGACACCGCCTTCGCTGGCAACTTCTTCAACACCACCCTCGCCACCGGCAAGCCCTACAGCGCCGGCGACTCGCGCGGCGATGTGGCCAACAGCGTGACGGGCACCACCCGCGGCTGGCTCCCCATCGGCGCCGACGGCAACGACGGCGTTGCGGCTGCCACCGACAACGTCATCAACGCTGTCGACATCGACTACGTCCGCAACCAGATTCTCTCAGCCGCCGACCTCAACATCGACTGGGCCAGCGAAACCGTCGAAGCCGCTCGCGCCGACCTCTCGGCCGACATGAACGGCGACCTCGTCATCAACTGCGCCGACCTCGATGAAATCGTCACGAGCATCCTCGGCACCGTTGCCGGCGACGTGAACCTCGACGGCGTGCTCGATAGCGCCGACGTCGCCATCGTCACCGCCAACCTCGGCGCCACCAACGCCGGCTGGGCCCAGGGCAACGTCAACTGCGACAGCATCGTCGACCAGGCCGACCTCGACCTCGCCAGCGGCATCGTCCAGTGCGACAGCATCGACTTCAACCAGAACGGCGTCTTCCCCGAAGATCAGGACGTCATCGACTTCTTCGACGTCCTCGCCGGCGGCACCTGCGAAGCCTGCAACGACATCGACTTCAACAACAACGGCGTCTTCCCCGAAGATCAAGACGTGATCGACTTCTTCAACGTCCTCGCCGGCGGCAACTGCCCCCAGTAAGCTAGGAACTCGAGGGCGCAAGCCCTCGAAAAGCCCCACAACTCAAACACCCCGCCGCCTGCACGCGGCGGGGTGTTTTCATTCACCATCACCCGTGCCACCGTGTACGTGCCACCGACCGTGGCTCTGCACGGTCGGTGCTTCATCGTTGCAAACCCGCACCGACCGCTCAGAGCAGCGGTCGGTGGCACGGCAGGGTTGGTGGCACGGTGGAGAACGGGACGCGTGCATACCTGCGCAACAAACGACCCACATGTTCGCATCGCGTTCAGAGCGTGATTGGTGCCTGTCACCATGCGCACAAACATTTTTTTGGCGCGATGCGCCAGCGCAACGAGTGGCGCGGGGAACTGCGGCAGTGCATGGTCCGCAACGGCGCAAACGCGTCCACCAACGGCGGCCGTTGGTCCACGTGCAGTCACCATCGGTCCACGCACGGCCACCATCGGTCCACCACCAGTGACCATCGGTCCACCACCAGCCGCCGCCAGTCCACCAACGCCCGACTCCCCCCCACGCCCCAAAGACACACAGGCAGCCCGCAAAGCCGGGCAGCCTGTGCCACGGCGGTTGGTGGTTTATGGAGGTTGTGCCACCAGCCGCGACGGTTGGTAGTTTGTGCAGGTTGTGCCACCTGCCTCCGCAAGCCTTATGGTGCCATAGCAAATCGCATTGCGAGCACTAGAAATGTCACGAATAGTACCGAGAGCACCAATGTACCAATTCCGTCATTCCGAAGCTTTTGCAGTTGCCCCGCGTCCAATGCAGCCCGTCGTTTCGCTAGAAACAAGTTCTGAATTTCTTTGGCCTGCCGGAACAGCAGTACGACGCAGATCAACGCCATATCAAACAGTACCGTTGTTCGGACAGACTCGGCTCGAACGCCGCTAGCAGCAAAGTGGACGTATCCCGTACAAAGAAGTGCAATGACTGATGGCACTGGCCATTTCCAGTCTGGATGACTCCAGAACTTCAAGCTCAATCGCCCCTTTGATACTACGTCCCAAATCAGGAATGTCCCAAAGACAACTAGCAAGACCCTGCTCTCGGGCCGTGCACTTGCGGATTCAAGGGCGGCAAAACTGCTCGCTTTCTTTCCCTGCTCAACATTCGTCAACTCGACACTTCGAATCAGTACAAAATACATCACGACCAGCACGATGTCCAAAAGTGCCAGCATCGCGGCCCGCTTAAATGGACCGCTTTCGTCAAGTACCTGGGTTTCAACAGATCGTCGCCAACCAAACCAGCTAGTCCACACGACAATTAGTGCTAGCAATAAGTGCGTCCAAACCGCAGCCTTGTCCGCATCGAAGTGCTGCGGGGTCGCGACGAATGCCGCAACGAACACCGCGATCTGTGCGACGCATAGCGAGAAGAGGAACTGAACAAACTCTTTCCGAAATGGCGTAGTTTTCGGAGCGGCGACACTATTTGTTGACATGAAGCTGGCACTCATCCAGCGTTTCAAACACGGGAATGCCGAGACGACGCGCCTCGGAAATCTCGGCCGTTGCGCCGGTGGATTTCTTCCAGGAAGGCATAGCGTACACCGCATCACACCGACGCAACATCTCCATGTCTCCGTCCAGCCAGACTTGGTCTGGCGCCGCACCTCCGAAATACGCCGTGTTCTTGTGGGGACAAATCACCGCGTACCCCATTCGCCAAAGCTCAAGGGCGGCAGCCTCGGCTTCGCGAATGTTCAGCGTGACCTGCCACTCGCTCGGAGCGCGGTAAGGACCGGCAACATAGATTAGCTTCATGGAGATTCCGTGCCGTAGTTAAAAATTCAGAGCAAACAGGGATTGCAGTATCGCAGGGCGTGCATTTTAGCGATGTGAACTCGTCATGCGAGTGGCTCCTACCGTTGTCCCGTTCTGCAGGGAACTGCATGGGAGAGAAACGTGACGCACTGTATTGCCGCCGTATTTGGTTTTGTAATCTCGACCTCTGCACTTGCGGGGGTCTCTGACGCGATTCATTCTGGAACCGTCGGCGTCTCAGCGACGGCGACGATTAACGGGCCGTGGGGTTGGAATGTGGGCGACGCGCCCAGTCGCACGGAGTTCAGCACGTCTGGAGCCAACTTTACTGGCATCGCCGAAGTCAACGCATTGACAACTCAAACTAGTGGCACATCTCGCGCAGCCTACTCGCAGTCTTATCGAAACGACGGCTTCAGGTTCCAATCTGAACTGTTCGCATCGATTTCACCCGGTCCAAATGCTCCAGTCATTACCGGTTCATCTAGCCACGTTCAAATGGACTGGAACGTTTTGGACAGTGCCACATTAACGCTCGCAGGCACTTCGGCGGCTGACGGACTCGCGGCTTCAGCAAACTCAAGCGTTGCGTATGTCTTCTATCGCTATCTCAGCATGTCGTCGAGCGATGTGGAGATCGTCAGTCAGAACTTGTCCAGCGCAGGGTCACCCGTGAATTTCACGGCAACAGTTTCAAGTGGTCGCTACGGAATGGTGGTTTGGCATGACTTGCAGGTAAGCAGTTTCGCGTCGACGGTAGTGACTTCATCCACTGACATTGAGTTTCAAATCGTGAGTATTCCTAACCCTGCAAGTGCAGGAGTGCTCGGGATGTGGATTGCCGTCTTTGGCACCCGTTCTCGTCGTCGTGTCCGGTTTGATATGTAAATGTAATCCGTGCAGTTGCATCCCGGCTCTTGCATCACAACTCACTGACCCCAAGTCCGCGCTCTCCGTGTGCTCTGTGGTGAACTGTCTTCCTGCCTTACCGCCGCGTAGATCGCAGCGGGATCACCATCGCGGCCAGCACGCAGCCCACAAGGTTGCTCACGAGGTCCCACCCGGTGTTTTCGTACCCGCCGACGTTGGTGTTGGGGATCATGAGCACGGCCATGAACTCCACGACTTCGTTGAGCGCGCCCAGGCCCATGCCGACGCACACAATCGCGAAGAGCGCGCCGAATGTCGGGCGCATGTTGTTGTATGTGCTCACGCGCAGGGCTTCCCACGCCGCCAGTGTCGCGCTGAAGAAGCCGAATGCATGCACTAGCTGGTCGTACTTGGGCGTGAAACTCCACAGCCGGAAGTTGTACAGCACATTCCCCGTGCCTTCGGGCGGCACCGTGCTGGCCATGCACTCGCGCGGAATGGGAATGGTGCCGCCGGCCATGTGCAAGAAGCCCCAGAAGGCCAGCAGCCACATGACCGTCATCGTGAAGCGGACTTTGCCATGCATGTACATGACGAGCCCAATGAGCACGAGCATGATCACGCCGTAAAACAGAAACTCCTTGTTCCCCTGCGAGACAGCAAACCCGCCCAAGCCCAGCATGTACAGCGCCACAAACGCGCCGATGGGCACGAGGCTGGTGGTCTGGCGTTCGCTGAAGACAGGGGGCATAGGTGGGGCGTTTCGGTCGCCGGCCGGACAATACGCCGCAATCACACCGCAGGCAGTTGGAATTTTCCTGACCGCATGAGGGTGCTGAGCCTCGCCTTTCGCCCCTGTCCATGCCCGGAGACATAACGCGCTCCGGCACGCACACAGGAGGCTCCCATGTCCGCTCGCATTCGCCGCCCGCTCGTTCTCGCCATACTCGCTCTCGTCACCGCCGGCGCGTCCGCGCAAACCATTCTGCGCGGCCCCATCCAACGCCCCGACGGGTCATCCCGCTACTACGTCATCCAGGGTACAAACTGGAATCAGATGCGCGCCTTCGCCGTCAGCATGGGTGGCGATCTGGCCACCGTCAACGACGCCGCTGAACAGACGTTCCTTGCCACGTCCGTCATCAACACCGGAGAGAAGTGCTTCATCGGTCTCAACGACGCCGCAGTCGAAGGAACGCTCGTCTGGGCCGATGGCTCCACATCCACTTATCGCAACTTCCTCGCAAACAACGGCAACAGCGCCAACAGCGACTACACCCTCATCAATGGCGGCGTTGGCCGCTGGGACATCGAAAATGCGACGTTCACGCCCTTCGCCGTCGTGGAAGTGAGCGGTCCCGTCCGCTTTCCGGGCGAGAACGCCACGCTCACGCAAGCGATTCAGAACGCAGCCGCTGGCCCGGGCGTTCTGCTGCTGGGTCCGGGCACCTTCACGCTCCCGTCCCCCCTCCTTGTCGATAATCGCATCACCATCCGCGGCGCGGGCGTGGGTCAGACCACGCTGCAGAGCCTCGTGGGCTCAAGCGCAACGCTCGGCTTCGAAGGAGACACGACCATCGAGGACTTGTCGCTCGTGCAGCGCAGCAGCGGCCCGATGCTCATCGCGAACGCAGGTCAGCTGAACATCACCATTCGCCGCTGCAGCGTCACCTCGCCCGTCGGGATCGATTCAGGCCCGCTCATCAGTCTGATTGCATCGACGTTGACCTTTGATTCCGTCGAGATCTTCAACATCGATGCCGCCGCGGACGGATTCATCGGCGACAGTCAGGCGCGCTACATCAATTGCGTGATCCGTGATGTCGACGTGATTGCACGCCGCCAGACCGCCGCCATATCGATGTCCAACACGTTCGTCAACTGCACCATCACCCGCGTCGCCGGCTCACTCACGAGTGATCCAGCCACGACGAAGTTCTACAGCACAGCGGTGCTGGGAGAAACCAACATCTACACCCCCGCGCAGCTCGTCAACTCGGTCTTCGCAAGCACCAATCCCGGGTTCGTCAATCCCGCCGCCAACAACTTCAATCTGCTCCCCACCTCGTCGCTCATCGACGCAGGTAACACCCAGGGCTTCATGATGTTTGCTCCCCCCGACTTCATCGACTTTGCCGGCAACCCCCGCGGCGTGGATGTCGCCGCCGTCACCAACACGGGCACAGGTGCGCTGGGCGTTGACATCGGCGCCTACGAGTTCCAAGGTGAAGTCGGCTGCGATGACATCGACTTCAACAACAACGGCGTCTTTCCCGAGGATCAAGACGTCATCGACTTCTTCACCGTCCTCGCAGGCGGCGACTGCCCGCAGTAAGCCGCCACTCACTCACGCAGCGGGCGTTCCGAGCGCCGCCGCTGCATGAGTAACGAGTGAACGTGGGTAACCGAGGAGGAGAGGTGCGCAAGGCCCGCTGCAACGGGCCTTGTTGCATTTGCAGACGAGTTCAACAGACAAACGCGTCAGGAGGCGCGAGGCTGGTGGTCTGGCGTCGTTGAAGACTGGAGGCCGAGACAATGGCGATAACGCCGCCCCCGCGTACACCGCGAGGAATTCTTGCCAAGTCATGAAGGTTCGCCCGGGTGCACGTCGCTAGGTGCATCGGCATCGGTACATGACCCCGATGGACACGCACAACTGGAGCGACCCATGAACCGCAGCAATTTTCAATCTCTCGCCCTCGTGGCCCTCGCGTTGGTTGCAGGCAACGCCTCGGCTCAAAGTGTGGTCCGAGGCCCCATCCAGCGTCCGGGCGATGAATCGCGCTACTACGTGGTGCAGGGCGCCAACTGGAGCCAGATGCGGGCCTTCGCACAAAGCATGGGCGGCGATCTCGCAACCGTGAACGATGCATCTGAACAGAGTTTCATCATGGCCAGCGTCATCAACGCCAACGAGAAGGTCTTCATCGGCCTCAATGATGCCGCCGTCGAAGGTGCGTTCGTCTGGGCCGATGGATCCACGTCGACTTATCGCAACTTTCCTCCTCTGTTCAGCAACAGCGCCACGCAGGACTTCGTGCTGATCGCCGGTGCATCCGGACAGTGGAACGCGGAGCCCGCGGCATTCACCCCGTTCGGACTGGTCGAGATTCGCGGACCATTACGGGTGCCCGCCGAGGTGGCGACGCTTCGCGACGCTATGTTGCTCGCAAACATACGAGAGACGACCGAGATTCTGCTCGGTCCAGGCACGTTCACTTTGGATTCGCACGTCGACGTGCGTCGATCGATGACTATTCGCGGCACTGGGGTGGGTGTGACCACGGTGCAATCGTCTCGATCGAGCTCACCATGGACGTATGTCTACGCGGACCTACTGCTGGAGAATCTAACGATCGTGCAGCGAGGTGGCGTTCCTGTCTTCATTCTCTCCAACCCGGATACCACGCTGCACGTTCGCAACGCGGAGGTGACGTCATCCGTGGGTGTGACAGGCGGCGAACTGGTGATGACGAACGTGGCCCCCGTCGTTCTTGAGTCGGCACTCATTCACAATATAGGTGTCGTCGTGCAGCAGGCAACGACGCAGGCCAGCGCAACGTTTCTCAACTGCGTGATTCGCGACGTGTTGAGCGCCACACGAAGCCTCGCGCCTAACGGAGGTACGCCAACGAAGTTTGTCAATTGCACCATAACGCGCGTCGAACAGACGCTGACGAGCGCCGCCGGTAATGCCACCTTCTTCAACACCGTCGTCCTCGGTGAACCCAACGTCTACAACAGCGCGCAGGTTGTCAACTCCGTCTTTACCAACACCGACCCGGGCCTCGTCAATGCCGCCGCCAACGACTTCCGGCTGCTGCCCACATCATCGCTCATCGATGGTGGATCAACCTCCAGCTTTCTCCGCGCCATGCCCGCCGACTTCGTCGATCTCGCCGGCAACCCACGCGGCGTGGACGTTGAAAATGTGCCCAACACCGGCAGCGGCGCGCTCGCCCTCGACATCGGCGCCTACGAGTTCCAAGGTGAAGTTGGCTGCGACGACATCGACTTCAACAACAACGGCGTCTTCCCCGAGGACCAGGACGTCATCGACTTCTTCACCGTCCTCGCAGGCGGCGACTGCCCGCAATGAGCCGTCACTCACTCGCGCAGCGCGCGTTCCGAGCGCTGCCGCTGCATGAGCAACGAGGAGACGTGGGTAACCGAGGAGGAGAGGCGCACAAGGCCCGCTGCAACGGGCCTTGTTGCATTTGCAGACGAGTTCAACAGACAAATGCGCCAAGAGGCACGAGGCTGGGGAGCTGGCATTCGCTGAAGACGGAAGGCCTTGGGGACGACACGGCAACGTGTCCCCGCGCTAGATAGACAACTACCGTGAATCAGACGGCCCAGTCCGGCTGCTCTGTCGGCCATATCGACAAGTTACGGAGCGCGGTTGCTTCCGTTGCCGCAAGTTCCGTGTCGAACATGGTGGCGAGTGACACATGCGAGGAATCGTCGAATCGTCTGCCAAGCAGGATGAGTTGACAGGCCTCTGCGTGTATTGCGTAGAACACCGCGCCATGCACGTGGTCCGCCGGATCAAGTTCGGTGAAGTGAGGGGCAGTGAGTCGCGCTGTCTGAAGTGCGTGCTCGATGACCCGGCATGAGTAGTACGCGGCCCGGCAGCTCCACGAGAGTTCCATCTGGGATTGCGGCGACGCGTTGCCAGGAACTTTGACGCCCCGAGGTCCGCTGCGTGCGTCTTCCGTGATGTGCGCGATGCGTGCTAGCTCGATACGCAATGGCGGCAGCTCATCGACTTGTTGAGTGG
>DATGWV010000267.1:0-8155 GCA_035299305.1 Phycisphaerales bacterium
GGTCAACGCGCGACACTTCGCTCGCGATCAGCTCGCGATAGCTCGCGTGCTCAACCTGCAGGTCGATGGCCAGTTCCTGCATCGTCCGCTCTTCCATGTTCTCGCGCTTCACTTCAAGCTCGCGGCGCGAAACTTCCAGACTGTGGAAGTCGCGTTCAAGCGTCGTCGCGAGCTGCCGCGCGGCGTGAACTTGCTCGGCGAGAGCAGTCACCTTCACGGAAACCTCTTCGAGCGTGGTCGTCGCCGTCGCGAGCTGCTGCGTGAGTTCCTCGCCTTGCGTCGTCGCCCTGGCGATTGTCGCGATCGCATCGTTGATCGCGATGGCATGCTCGGCGAGACGGCCTTCGTGGTGCGAAAGCCGCGTCGTCACTTCGCGCAGGCGACGCGCGAGATCGTCACGCAAGCTCTCCTGACGAGAAAGCTCTCGGCGAGCGGACGAAAGCTGCTCGCTGAACGTCGAGACTTCCACCTTCGCGGCTGTCACTTGCTCGCTGGCTGCGTCGGTGCGAGATTGGAACGCACGCACGTCTTCGGCGAGCGCATTAGCCGCGGCGAGTTCCTCTTCCGCAAGCCGGCCCAGACTCTGCGCCTTCTCTCGCATCGTCGCGCAGTCGGCGTCGAGCTTCGCGAGGCGCTGCTGAGCCTGCTCACTCTCCTGCGTCGCGTTGGTCGCTTCACGCACCAGCCGCTGCAAGTCGTAGCCGAAACGTTCGAGCTTTGCCTGCTCGCTGGCGGCGGTTCGCTGCGTCTGCGAAAGCTCGCTGCGCACGCTGCTCGCCTTCTGCGAAAGCTCACTGGCTTCCTTGTCCACGCTTGCAAGCTGCTCACGCCGCGTGGCGAGTTGTGTCGCCAGTTCGGCGGCCTTGGTGCGAAGCGATTCAAGCTCGGCACGCCGGCGCAGCAGGCTTGTCGCGCTGTCTGCGTTTCCGGCGGTCGTCGGGCCAGCAGTCACACGACCTTGCGTGTCAATGACATCGCCGCGACGCGTGATGAGGCGCTTGCCGGCGAGCGGGCCAGCGAGCAGCAGACTCGCCGCGTCGAGATCACTCACCAGATACGTGTCGCCCAGCAGGCGATCAAGAATCGCCGCGATGCGGGCACTGTGCTCACCTTCGCGAGCGGCAACAAGCGACCGCAGATGCACAACGCGCGACGCCATGCTCGCGCCGTCGACGCCATCAATGGCGACAGGTGCCGATGCCGTCGCGGGCAGCTCACTCGCAAGCGAGACGAACGTGAGCCGTCCGCCGACCTTCGCGAGAGCGTCGGCATCCGGCAGCTTCGCAAGTTCGCTCACAACGAGGGCCTGCAAGTCATCGCCCAGCGCGAGTTCCACGGCGTTGCCTGCATCAGCCGCGAGCGAAGTCTGCTCGCCAGCGTGCGAACCGAGATCAGTACGAATCTCGATGAGGTCCGCAAGCGGAGCGACAATGCCGGCGAAGGGATTGGCCTCGCCCGCATGCTTGTCGCGCAGCGTCATCACGCGGCGGACAGCTTCCGCAAAGCCGACACGAGCCTGCGTCATCTCTTCCAGCGTCGCGAGACGACTTTCGACACGGACACGCTCCTGGTCGATCGTCGCAACTTCAGCGGAGCGAGCCTGACGGTCGCTGCCCAACTGCTTGACCTGCTCGTCAAGCGCCTTCAAGTTGGCTTCAAGTTCCGCGCTGCGGGCCTTGAGCTCATCAACCTTCGCTTGTGTCGTTGACTGCTGCTGCTCAACGCCCGACTTGTCACCCGCCAGACGTGCAAGCGTTGCGGCGACGCGATCAACTTGTTCCTTGATGCCCAGCGCACGCTTCTCATCGCCTTGAATGCTCGCAAGCAGTTGCAGTCGCTCGCGATCAATCCGCTGCGCGTTCGCGTTTTTCTGCGCGCTCACGCGCTGCTTCTCGCCAAACTGCTCTAGCAGTGCAGCCTTGGCACTTGCGGATTCCTGCAACCGGCGTTCAGCTTCGCTCAGCTTCTCCTGCAAAGCTGCGATGCTCTCGCGTGCGTCGGTCATCGCAACGTCAGCAAGTTCGCCGCGCTGCGTGAGGTCCGCCTGCAACGCCGTATCACTCTGATTCTCGCGCTGCGTTTGCTCTACGAGCCGCTGCGTCATCATCTGCCGCTGCTGGGCCTGCTGCAGCGCGTGCTGCGCGGTGAGCAGAGCCTGCTCAAGCTGCTTGTGATTTTGCTGAGCATCATGCCGCTCAAGCTCGGCCTGCTGCTTGGACTCTTCGAGTTCAGTCAGCTTCGTGCGAGCAGCTTCCTGCTCGCCGCCGGTCTCAGCCTGACGACTGGTCAGGCCGTCGATGCGTGTCCGCAGATCGTCGTACTGATCAAACGCGAGCGCCATGCGCCACGCGCGGAGTTCGCTGTCGAGCTCGACGAACTTGCGAGCCTTCGCCGCTTGACCTTTCACCAGACGCAGGCGACGTTCCGTGCTCTCAAGCTCTTCGCGCGTCACTTTCAAGTTGGCTTCCGCTCGTTCAAGCCGGCGCGACGCTTCGATGCGGCGTTGCTTGTACTTCGCGATGCCAGCCGCTTCCTCGAAAATCACCCGGCGTTCCTGCGGACTGGCCATCAGCATGGCGTCAACCTTGCCCTGCTCGATGATCGAGTACGCGTCAGCGCCGACGCCCGTGTCAAGGAACAACTCGCGAATGTCCTTGAGCCGCGCGGACTTGCCGTTGATCAGGTAGTCGCTGCCGCCATCGCGATACAGGCGACGCTCGATCTCGACGATGTCGCTGTCGACCGGCAGCGGCCTGCCAAACTTGCGGCGTGTCGCGGAGGAACGAATCGGAGCGGCGAGCGCGGCGAGGGAAGCCGCTTCACCAGCTTGCGAGTTCGCGCTCTCGCCATGTGTCACAGCTTCATCGGTTGCAACAGCACCTTCCGCGCCGCTCAACGCCGCGGCATCCGTATTGCCTTCCGTGTGCACTTCCGCAGCAGTTTCCGCAGCAAATTCCGCGTCTTCCGTAACCTGCGCCGCCACCGCAGGCTTCACCTCCACCACCGGGTTTTCAAACGTCAGCTTGACGCTCGCCATGCCCATCGGTTTGCGGCCTGCACTCCCGGCGAAGATCACGTCGATCATCTCAGTGCCGCGCAGACTCTTGCTGCTGCGTTCACCGAGAACCCACTTGATAGCATCAACGACATTGCTCTTGCCGCAGCCATTGGGCCCGACGATGCCAGTGATCGGATGGTCAAACGAGAACTCAACGTTGTCCGCGAAGCTCTTGAAGCCTTGCACTGTCAGCTTGGCCAGACGCATGCCCAGCCCCTTGTCGGCGGAGTCGCGTTCGATGGCGGCGTTGGTCCCGCGCGGGCTCGCACCCACGGCGTGTCCGGCGGTCGATGCGACAACTTCGGGCGACTGTGCCACGGCGGCGCCAGCTTCCGCTGTCATGCTATCAGTTGATGCAGCAACACCGACCGTGAGCGTCTCTGACGCCATAACCGCCTCCTTGCAAATCGTGCGAAAGCCCGCCACACACAGCAAGCAACCACACGCGGCACTCCGTGCCTCTACCGGCCATGCGACCATCAGAGTCGCAGCCCTATAGATTACCCGAGTCAGAGCAAGTCGTGGGCGCGATAAGCGGGAAAGTTTTGGGGGAGGGCCAACATCGTGCTGATCTGTCTCCTGCTTTAGATCGATTGGCAGGTATCGACGGCGTCACTGGGCACGAAGAATACTGTGCGAGACTTTGTCTTGACGGACCTCTCGAGGATCGCTACTCGTTGGTTTCATCCTCATTTCGTGAGACAACTCTTTGGTGTTCGGTTTGAGTTTGGATATGTCGCATCCGAGATCTGATCGAAACTATCAGCTCGCCGTGTGTCATGCAGCGCATTCGTGCTGTCGAGTGAGGCGTTGATGCGACACCGTTCGGTTGGCTCGCATAAGCGTGCTCGCGCGAGGATGTGGGATGACGCAAAGGGCACGTTGGTAGGCGGCGCGTGCTGGTGAAGTTCAACCACGTGACGCGCAACCTGCAATACGACAGCGGTGTGACTGCATCAACAAGCTGCCCGCGTCGAGTGATACTCGGTCGCGATCTGAACCGCTATCCTCTCGACCAATGCCCGTCTCTGATGCTCCATCGCTTCTGCCACGCCGCACTTTTGCCATCATCTCGCACCCCGACGCAGGCAAGACCACGCTCACGGAGAAGTTTCTGCTGTACGGCGGTGCGATTGAACTGGCCGGCAGTGTGACGGCTCGCAAGGACCAGCGTGCGACGGCCAGCGACTGGATGGAGCTGGAAAAGCAACGCGGCATCTCGATCAGCTCGACGCTGCTGCAGTTTGATTACAACAACTACCGCGTGAATTTGCTCGATACGCCCGGGCACAAAGACTTCAGCGAAGACACGTACCGCGTGCTGACGGCGGTTGACGCCGCCGTGATGGTGATTGACGCGGGTAAAGGCGTGGAAAGTCAGACGCGAAAGCTGTTTGAAGTCTGCAAGCGGCGCGGCGTGCCGATCTTCACGTTCATGAACAAGTGTGATCGGCCCACCAAGCCGCCGCTTGATTTGATTGATGAGTTGGAAAAAGTGCTGGGCATCGGCGCGTTCCCCGTCAACTGGCCCATCGGCACCGGCACGACGTTCAAAGGCGTGTACGACCGCACCGACAAGCGGATGCACTTGTTCGAGCGTACCAAGAACGGCATGTTCGAAGCGCCGGTCACGACCGGTGGTCTTGATGATCCGGCGTTGCTGGCGCGGCTCGATGAACCCGCGCACGCCGATGCGATCGATGAGATTCGCATGCTCGATTCCACCGGCGGTCCCGGCGCGACGTTCGATCAAGCTGCGGTGCTGGCAGGTCAGGTGACGCCAGTCTTCTTTGGCAGCGCGATGAACAACTTCGGCGTGCAGTTGCTGCTTGATGGCTTTCTCAAGCACAGCAGCCCGCCGACTGCTCGCAACAGCAGCGCGGGCGTGATTGAGCCGAGCGATCCGCGTTTCAGCGGCTTTGTCTTCAAGATTCAGGCCAACATGGACCCGCGCCACCGCGACCGCATTGCGTTCGTGCGCGTGGTGTCGGGCCAGTTTGAGCGCGACATGTTCGTGATCCACGCACAAAGCGGCAAGCGCGTGCGGCTGGGTAACGCGACCAAGCTCTTCGGCAACCAGCGCGAGACTGTTGACAACGCCATCGCGGGCGACGTGGTGGGACTCGTGGGCAACGATCTGTTCGGCATTGGCGACACGCTGACGGATGATCGCTCGATCGTCTTTGATGAGATCCCCGAGTTCACGCCCGAGTGCTTTGCAAACTTGCACAACCCGCAGCCTGGCAACTACAAGCGTTTCAACCTGGGCCTTGAGCAGTTGCTGCGTGAGGGCGTCGCGCGAAAGTTTGATCTGATCGGCGGCGCACAGAAGGTCGCGCTGCTCGCCGCGGTCGGGCCGTTGCAGTTTGAAGTACTTTCGTATCGCCTGCAGAATGAGTACGGCGCGGAGAGCCGCGTTGAAAGCGCCGCGTGGACCATCACGCGGTGGTGGAAGTGGAAGGACCAGCCCGCGCCCACGCAGGCGGACATGGAGAAACTCGAACTGCCCGACGCGCCTGACGGCTCGCGTTTGGCGTTTGATGACAAGGGCCGAGCGGTGGTGCTTTTCGCGGATCAATGGCCGCTGCGGTTCTTCACGGAACGCAACAAGAACGTGGAGCTGTCGCCCGTGCCGTTTGACAAGCCGGCGGCGATAGCCGCAGCGGCACCGCCAGCGGCGCGCTAACAGTCTGTCGACGCACGAGCTTCGCACCTGTGTCACGTCACAAATCACAACAGCCCCGCGCTTTCGCGCGAGGCTGCGTGCTTCGTGTGTGTGAAGAGAAGTTACAACAAATCCGAACACTGACTTACGCGCGGCGGCGACGAGCGACGAGCAGGCCGCCCATCATCGCGAGAGCGGCGGTGCCGGGCGTGGGGATCAGCGTGCCGTTGATCGTCACCATGTCCCAGCGGAGCGTGCTGGCGGTGCCGTAGCTGCTGGTCGAGCGGGCGGCGAGATAGCCGCTGGTGCCCGGCGCGAACTCCGTCACGATGCGGAAGACGAAGTTGGCGTTGTTCTCAACGCCCGCGATGGCCGACAGGTCCGCGCTGCGGTTGAACCAGCTATCACCCGTGCCGGTCGACGCGGGCGTGAAGGTGTACTGATTAGCGTCGACGAAGTTCGCGCCGCCGTCGGTGCTGTACTGCAGGCGCAGGGTGTTGGCGGCGGTGTTGCTGTGACGCACGTCGAAGGTGATCGTGATGTCTTCGTAGTTGGTGGTGTCAACGGCGAACTGCACGCCCGCGCTCTTGTTGGCGGTGCCTTGAGCGGGATACGTGGTCGTCTGCCAGCCGCTGTTGTCGGTCAGGTTGGTGTCGCTGCTGCTGCCGGGCGAGATGCCGGTCGTGCCGCCCGCGCTGAAGCCGGGGCTCGTGACGCCGCCGACCAGGCTGGCCGTGCCGCTGCCAACGAAGGGCAGCGTGGTGCCCGTGCTGGCGGTGGCGTCGTTGGTCGTGCTGTTGAAATTCCACTGGGTGACGACAGCGGCCGAGGCGACGCTACCGCAGACCGCGACGGCGGCCAGAGCGAAAACAGTCTTCATGTCAATCTCTCCTTGCGAGCTTTCGCCCGCGATTGGTGCGGGCCTGCGCCCGCGAACAACGATGCACGGACAGTTCCGTGCGATCAGAAGAACACTAGAAGCATGGCCGTTCACACAGCCTTTTGATTGCGCTAAGTGTGTGTCAAGGTTGCTCCGCTGCGTGGGCGACCAGACCTCGGCACCACCCGAAAGCCTGCATTCATCGCGTATAGTGCCGAGAACGTGGTTTCAAACCCAGTTTCCTCCCCGGGAGTTCGAGGCGACCCCAGAGCCGCTGGCACCGGTCTCGCGTCCGCGGATCGCTCGTTGGGATGTATTTGCCCATCGACCTTGGCCTGCTATCATGACCCCCCAAGGGCGCATAGCTCAGCTGGCTAGAGCGCGGCTGTCACATAGCCGAGGTCACAGGTTCGAATCCTGTTGCGCCCATTTCTGCTTTCTGCGAGTTTCCGCCAGAAAGCACAAGTTCCCGCACCACAAGCCCTTCGCTCTCGGAGGGCTTGTTTGTTTGTGGGCCAGTTCGTGTCGATTCGGGGCCATGTTGCGCTGGAATTCGCACCGCGCTTCCGTCCGTGCTTGCGGCTCGTGAAACCGACGCAGCGCCCGGCTTGGCGAAGGCCTTCTGGTAGTCGGCATCCGTCACGGTCCAGTAGTGATTCATCGCGACTTCTTGCGTGTGCCCCGCCCACGCCGTACACGAACATGTTGTGCCCAATCAGGCGGCTGGCCTCGACGGCGTGGTCCTTCACCCGCGGAGAGCGAGCGGGATGAGCACCTCGTCCCTTGCTCTCCTCACCAAATACCGTGTTGCACTTTGGACCATCGCCATGAGCATCCATGCCGCAGCATTTCCCGTCATGCCGACTCGCCCCTGCAGTTTCTGTCTCTCGTTGCAGGGCGGCAGCGTCTTCGCCGACTTCGATACAGACAGCGGTGGCACGGTTCCGCTCCGCCGCATTTCGTTTGATGGCTATGGATGCTGCGATGCGACCGCCGCCGCGAAGATGAGTCCCGCCGATTCCCGCGTGCTGCTCGATGCGTTGGCGCGCGGCGCGCTGGCGAGCGAGGTAGTGGGGGATGTGCTGACGAGGTTCTTTCGACAGCGACAAGACATCATCTGGAGCGATGCGCTCAAGCAACATGGTCTGCTGTGAGTCGCACCGCCCCTTCTGACCCTGTGCTCAACTTCCCTTTGGAGCTTTCCCATTGCTGAACGTTGCTTTCCCCGGCCCGAAACCGACTTTGCCGCGCACATGAACACCTACGCCGCGGCCGTCAAGGCGTGGTGGGACACTCAGGGGCTCAATGTCGATGATCTCAAGCCGCTCGAAGAGGCGCTGGAGGCGTGGAACGCGGCGTTTCCCGCGCACGTCGCGGCTCAGAACGCAGCCCAGGCGGCGCGGCAGAACAAGGACGAGGCCCGGCAGCAACTCGAAGCGGCGGCGCGGCCGGTCACCAACTTCATTCAGAGTTATCCCACGACGACGAACACCGATCGCGCGACCATCGGCATCACCGTGCGCGACACGGGGGCGACGCCCGCGCCTAAGCC
>DATGWV010000268.1:0-13362 GCA_035299305.1 Phycisphaerales bacterium
GCAATATCACCGTGGTCTACGGCGGCGGCCGCGCCGGACTGATGGGCACTGTCGCCGACGCCGCGCTTGAAAGTGGGGGCCAGGTGATCGGCGTCATCACCAGACTCCTTCAAAATCGCGAACTCGCGCACATGGGCGCGACCGAACTGCACGTCGTCGACACGATGCACGAACGCAAGATGATGATGGCCACGCTCGCGGACGCGTTCGTCGCCCTCCCGGGCGGCCTTGGCACCCTCGACGAGCTCTTCGAAATCCTCGCGTGGGCCCAGCTCGGCATTCACAGCAAACCCGTCGGCCTGCTCAACACGTGCAACTTCTACGACAAGCTGTGGGAGTTCGTCGATCACGTCGACAGCGAAAACTTCTTGCGCCTCAACCACCGCACCGATGTGATTTTCGAGGCCGACGCCACGCAGATGATCGAGCGTCTCGCGACCAGCGTCCGCAAGTGATCTTTCCGCCTGCACACACATTCATCGCACGCCGCGCCGCGCACGCCGCTCATACATCTTCCCCACGGCAAAGTCCGCCACGCCGGGAAACATCCCCGCCATTCCCAGCCCCAGCCGCATGGGCAGACTCGTCCACACTTCGCCCCTGGGCCTCCGCAAACAGCTCACCACCGCATCCGCCACGCGTGACGCGGGCTGCATGAACCGGTCAGGCGACATGCTCAGCAGCTTCGCGCCGCGGTCCTTCACCTTCTCAAAGAACTCTGTCCGCGTGCCGATCGGATGCACGCTGCTGACGAAAATGCCCTGCTCCCGCAACTCATGCCGCATCGCCCGCGCGAAGTGATCCTGCATCGCCTTGCTCGCGCAGTATGACGAATACATAGGCAGCCCGATCTTCGCCAGACAGCTACTGCACCACAGCACATGCCCCCGCCGCGGCTTTGTCATATGCGCCAGCGCGGGACGAATCACATTCACGCTGCCCCAGAAATTCGTCTCAAACATCGCGCGAATATCCGCGTCACTCTGTTCCAAAAACGACTGCTCCACCCCATACCCCGCGTTTGCAAACACGCCGTAGATCGAACCAAACTCGCGCACCGTCGCATCAACCAGCGCGGCACACTCCTCAGGCTTCGTCACATCACACGCAACCGTGATGACCTTGCCGCCCTCCTGACGAATCTGCTCCGCCACCGCGTCCAGCTTGTCCGCACGTCGCGCCGCAATCGCCACAGGCATACCCGCCCGAGCGCACGCAATCGCAGTTGCCGCGCCGATGCCTGAACTTGCTCCGGTGATGGCGATAGGCAGATTGCGCAGGTCTGTGGGCATGCAGCATCGTTGCACGCGCCGCTGCAAAGTCCAAAAACGGCAAGACGCCGTGCATCACACGGCGTCTTGTTCTCATTGCTGCACTGCGATCACTTCGTGATCGCTTCTTCCGTCTTTTCGCCGGCGTACTGAATGTCCTTGCCGACACCCTTGACCGTCTGGCAGCCAGCCATCACAGCGGCGAGCGCGAGCAGAGCGAGCGAAATCTTCGTGCGAGTCTTCATGGCAAACCCTTTCGATTATGCGTTCCAAGCGTCAACACGACGCCCCAAGCAGTATACCACACACCGCCCCGTCCATGTGTCCACCCGCGGTCACACGGCAGGCAACCGCACCCCGAGTAAACCTCAGTCAAACCCCATCGCCTCCGCGCCATCCTTGCCGCTGCCCTTCGGTGCCCGCTGCAGCATCCAACGAAACTCGGGCAGTCTCGCCGCCAGCGCCGCTGCCGCATAGACCCCGCCGCCCACCGCGACACACACCGCCAGCAGCCCCGCATGATGCAGCCACCGCGTGGGCTCACCCATCACACGGTGCCACACCCACCCCGCGCCAATCACGCTCGCCGCCATCACCGTCGACACACACGCAATCCGCACCCAACTGCCAAACACCTCGCGCGCAAACGGCGTGATTCCCAGCCGCCTCGGCATCAGCAACGCGAGCGTCAAGCACTGCACCGCCGCGCTGCTCGCCGTTGCAAACGCCAGCCCTGCCTCACGCAAATGCCAGATCAGCGTGAAGTTCAGCGCGACATTCAGCACCACACACGCCATGGCAATCCGCATGGGCGTGGTCGTGTCACCCTTGGCGTAGTACGCCCGCGTCAGCACATGATTCACGCTGTACACCCACACCGCCGGCGCAAATCCAAGCAGCACCGTCGCCGCGCGCGCCAGCCCGTCATCACTGAACGCCCGCTCACCCCCGCCGAAAATCGTCGCGACCAGATCATGCCGCACGAGGATCAGCCCCACACTCGCAGGCAGCCCGATGAAAAAACTCAGTCGCAGCCCGCGCCGCAAATGCTGCGTGAACTCCTCGGGCTTGTCACTGCTGCGAGAAAGCAGCGGAAAGACCGCCGTCGCCACCGCGATACCGAACACCCCGAGAGGAAACTGATACAGCGTCTGCGTGTAGCTCAGAATCGAATTGCTCGCGTTATCCAGCGGCACAGGCCGCCCAAACATCGTCGCGCCGATCCAAATGGGCCACATCGCAACAACCGTGTCCAGCATCGTGTTGAGCTGCAGCGTTCCCAGCCCCAGCACCGCCGGCACAAATCGCTTGAAGACCTTGCGCGCGTTCTCCTTTGCCTCGCTCGCGCCCGTGCGCCACGCAACTTTGCCCCGCAAACTGCCCAGCGCCCACAACACTGTCAGCCAACTCGCGAGCAACGCCGCCGCGCCAACTGTGTACGCCGCTGCGGTATCACCCTTCGCCAGCCCCAACCAGAAGACCGCACCCGCGACAATCTGCAGAATGTTCAGCAGAATGGGAGCCGCTGCGGGAATCGCGAATCGTCCATGCGCCTGCAGCATGCCGCCCAGAATCGCCGCCAGACACACCGCGGGCATCATGGGCAGCATCAGCATGATGAGCTTGAGCGATAGTCCGTTGTCGGGTCCAACCGGCCACACCGTGATGCGCACCAGCAGCCCCGCGATGATCAGCGACGTGATCGCGCTCGTCACCAGCAGCGTCAGCGAGCACACCAGGCTCGCCAGTTCCTTCGCTCGCTGCGGATCATCCCGCTTCAGCAGCGTGTACTCGGGCAAAAACGCTGCGGACAGCGCACCTTCGCCAAACAACCTGCGGAAAAAATTGGGCAGTGCATACGCCGCGCGAAAACTCGACCCCAAAAGCCCGTCACCAAACAACCGCGCCGTCAGCACATCACGCGCGAGCCCCGCAAACCGCGACAGCAGCGTGAGCCCCGACACCACCCGCACCGCGCCCGCAAGAAATCCCGTCGCATCGCGATCACTCATCCCGCTCGCCTGAGCGTGTGCAGTGGTGGAGGAGTTGGACGCGTCAGCAGTCATGCAAGTGCAGCGATCTATCGGCCAGACAGTTCCGCGAGGCATTGTTTCCGCAAGCGAAACCCGCTTTACGCACGGCGCGTCTTGAGCACGCTCGAAATCACCAGCAGCACCACGCTACCCAAGAGCACACCCGCTGCGTTCGCGCCAAAGTCATCCAGCGCGACAGTTCGCCCGGGCGAGAACGCCTGCGTGCTCTCGTCCAGCGCGGTGTACGCCAGCGCGATGATCGCGCACGTGCCAATATTCTCCCGACTCCATCGCGGCCCAAACCACGCCGGCATCGCCACAAGAAATGTCCACAGCGAAAACACGCTCATGTGAATCCACAGATCAGGCCGACCCGGCATGTTGATTTTCAGTTGTGGCCAGTGCGTCGCCGTCGCGATGACGACAACATACACCCCGAACACGACTTTCCACAACGCGTGCGCTCGCCCGCGCGTCGGCTCGCCACCACTCATGCCTTGACCGCCGACTGTTGTGCAGGCACCACGATTTCAGGTGCCGACTCCGCAGGTGCCGCGGGCGTCGGAGGCGTAATCCCCTGCCTCAGCAGCATCGCATCCCATTCCTTGATCAGTCCATCCGCCAAGTCGCGATAATCCGCGGCACCCGGCGCGCTGGGCGCGTACTCAAAAATCGTCTGCCCGAAGCTCGGACACTCCGCCAACTTGATGTTGCGCCGAATGAACGGTCGCAGCACGCGTGCAAACCGCCAAGGCGTTTCCTGATCGCGCGCCGCATCAAAAAAGCCTTCCAAATCCGCGACGACCTCCTTGCTGTGCATCAGGTTGCCGTCATGCATGCACAGCACCGTCCCCGTCACACGCAGTTTCGGATTGAGCGCCTGCCCCATCAGCGCCACCGTCTCCAGCAGTTTGCCCACACCCTGCAGCGCGAGGAAATGCGCCTGCATCGGAATGATCACCTCGCGCGCCGCCGCAAGGCCGTTCAGCGTCAGCAGCCCCAGGCTGGGCGGGCAGTCAATCAGTACGAACTCGTAAGCGTCCCCCAGCGAATGCAGCGCCTTCTCCAGACGCTTCTGCCGGTCAGGCACATTCGCCAGTTCAGTTTCAGCAGCCGCAAGGTCCGTCAGCGCAGGCAGCACGGCCAAGTTGTCACGCGTCGTGCAAATGATGTTTCGCACGTCCGCCTTGTCATCCACCAGCACGTCATACACGCTCGTCTTCAGCGCCGCCGGATCGATGCCCACGTGCAGCGTCGCGTGCGCCTGCGGATCAAGGTCAATCAGCAGCGTCTTTCGGCCCGCGCGAGCAAATGCCGCCGCGAGGTTTACGGTCGTGGTGGTCTTTCCCACGCCGCCCTTCTGGTTCATGAACGCGATGATGCGCCGGGGCTTGGTCGGGCTGGTTGTCATGTCTCGCTTCCCTGCATTTCGCCGTGAGTATACGGGTATCTTCCCGCTCCCGTGTCCGTATCAATCGCCCTTCGCAATCGCCGCTCAGACCAGCCCGCATGCTGCAACAATCGCCCGTGATCTCTACGCCCCCCAAGATCGTCGGCATGATTCCCGCCCGCCTGGGCTCGACCCGCTTCTCCGAAAAAGTACTCGCCTCCGCCACGGGCAAACCGCTTGTGCAGCACGTTTACGAACGCGCCGCCCACGCAACGTCGCTCAACACACTCGTCATCGCCACCGATCACCCGCGCGTCGCGACCGCCTGCAACGCCTTCGGCGCCACCGTCCTTATGACGCGCGAAGATCATCCCAATGGCAGCAGCCGCCTCGCCGAAGCCGCCGACCAGCTTCGCCTCGCCGACACCGACATCGTCGTCAACATCCAAGGCGACGAGCCCGAGATCGAGCCCGCCGTCATCGACGCCGCCGCCCGCGCCGTCGAACGCACCAACGCCGAAGTCGCCACCATCGCCACACCCTTCGCCGCGAACGACGACCCAGCCAATCCCGCCATCGTCAAAGTCATCACGCGCGCCGACGGCATGGCCCTCTACTTCAGTCGCTCGCGCATTCCCTACCCGCGCGACGCTTCCCTCGCCCAGCAGCACGGCGTTCTCCGCCACGTGGGTCTTTACGCCTACCGCGTCGGCTTTCTCCGCACCTACGTCACGCTTCCAGCCACGCCGTTGGAACGCATCGAGAGTCTCGAGCAACTCCGCGTGCTTGAACACGGTTACCGCATCGCCGTCGTCACCATGCAGAACGTGGGCGGTGCCGGCATCGACACACCCGAGCAATAC
The DNA here is from genome assembly GCA_035299305.1 of Phycisphaerales bacterium. Classification (GTDB taxonomy): domain Bacteria; phylum Planctomycetota; class Phycisphaerae; order Phycisphaerales; family UBA1924; genus BJHL01. Next base: position 5,558 of record DATGWV010000268.1, read on the forward strand.
GAAGCCTTCGTCCATCGCCTCAAAGCTCTCTAGGGCACGCCTTCGCAACCACTATCATCGCTCCCCATGTTCACAGGCATCATCGAACAACTCGGCACGCTCCACTCGCGCGTGCCCACGCCCGCAGGGCAGCGACTTCTGATCGCCGCGCCAGGCTGGTCCCACCGACCATCACTAGGCGAGTCTATCGCCGTCAACGGCTGCTGCCTCACACTCGCCGCCGACCTCACCGCAACCGACGGCCTTCTCTCCTTCGACGCCATCCCCGAAACCCTCGCCAAAACCACGCTGGGTGAACTTCAGCCGGGCGACCGCGTCCACCTCGAAGCCTCCGCCACGCTCGCCACCCTGCTGGGTGGCCATCTCGTCCAAGGCCACATCGACGGCGTGGGAACAGTGCAAACCGTGAACACCCAAGGCGAATGGCGCGCCCGCATCCAGCCTCCGCGCGACCTCATCCAGTACTTCGCCCCCAAAGGCAGCATCGCCGTGCAAGGTGTCAGCCTCACCATCATGGCCATCGACCCGCGCGAGTGCTGGTTCGAAATCGCCCTCATCCCCACAACCCTCGCCAAAACCACGCTGGCCTCCCTCAAACCCGCCAGCCGCGTCAACCTCGAGTGCGACCCCATCGCCAAGCAGATCGTGCACTACCTGCAGCACTTCGGACGATGAATCCTCATGCGCGTCCTCGGCATCGACCCCGGTCTCCGCCTCACCGGCTACGGCTGCGTCGAAGTCGCTCGCGCCGGCTCACACAGCATCATCGAAGCCGGCGTCTTCCGCCTGCGCCGCACCGATACGGAAACTGGCGACGCCGCCAGCGTGAGCACACGCCTCCTCGAACTCGATCACGACTTCCGCGAACTGCTCGATCGCGTCAAGCCGCACGCCGTCGCGGTCGAAGGCCTCTTCGCTCACCCGGCTCACCCCAACACCGCGACCATCATGGCCCACGCCCGAGGAGTCATCCTTCTCGCCATCGCCCAGCGACAACTGACGCTCCTCGAACTCAAGCCCGCGCTCGTCAAAAAGTTCCTGACTGGCTCGGGCCGCGCTGAAAAGCATCAAATGCAGCGCGCCGTGCAGGACTACTTCCGCCTGCCGCAGCCGCCGTCACCGCCCGACGTCGCCGACGCCCTTGCCATCGCCATCTGCGGTGCCCAGCGACTCCAACTCGCCGAGTCCTCCGATCTGGCCCCCGTCCTGACAACCAAGAAGTCCCGCAAACGCACACTCCCACGCGACGTGCTCGAACGCTGACTCCACACGCCTTGCCCTCGCTGGTGTTTTTCGCACACGCGTCTACCATGCCGCCCCATGAACGCCACGTCTTCCTCGAACTCCGACGGCTTCGCCAAGTATCAAGCTTTCTATCAGCGCCCGCCCGCCATCGTCGTCGAGTGGCATGACGACGTGACCGACGCGGTCGGCTGGCTCTGCATCGACAGCCTGCGTGGCGGCGCAGCCGGCGGCGGCACCCGCATGCGCGACAAGGGCACGCGCGAAGAAGCCATCTTCCTCGCCAAGACCATGGCCGTCAAATTCCGCGCCTGCGGCCCCGACATCGGCGGCGGCAAGAGCGTCATTCGCTTCAACGCAGCGACCCCGACTGACGTGAAGCACGGCGTGCTCGAGCGCTGGTACCGCCACATCGGCCCCTACCTCAAAAACTGCTACGGCACAGGCGGCGACGTCGGCGTCGACGAAGTCAGCGAAGCCACCGCCATCACGCAGCGCGTGCTCGGACTCGGTCACGTGCAGGAAGGCATCGCCCGCGGCCACCAGTGGTCCGACAGCGAAGGCCCCGCTCCGAAAATCGAACGCCTCAAGCATGGCGTCGAAGCACTCGTCACGCTCAGCGACCTGCCCGGCCCCCGCAACGGCAAGTGGATGGTCGCCGACGTCGTGACAGGCTTGGGTGTCGCTCGCAGCATCGACGCCTATTACAAGCTCCGCGGCAAGAGCCTCCAAGGTCAGCGCATGATCGTCGAAGGCTTCGGCGCCGTCGGTGCCTTCACCGCGTATTACCTCGAAAAGCAAGGCGCCGTCCTCGTCGCCACCAGCACGCGCAACGCCGACGGCACCATCCGCGTCGTTAGCAGCCCACGCGGCATCGACAGCCGCAAGCTCATCCTCGCACGCGAAAGCACCAACCTCCCTGTCCGCTACAGCGACAACGGCGCAAGCGTCATCGACACCGCCAGTGGCGATGAACTGCTCAACTTGCCCGCCGAAATCTACATCCCCGCCGCCGCTAGCCACACGACAACCGCCCAGCGACTGCGCGTCATGAAGAACGCCGGCATCAAGGTCGTCAGCTGCGGAGCGAACAATCCCTTCGCCTACGACCACACAAAGAAAGACGTCGCAAGCTGGGTCAGCGATCAACTCACCCTCATGCGCGACGCCGACCAGCAGTTCGCCATCATCCCCGACTTCATCGCCAACTGCGGCATGGCCCGCGTGTTCAACTACCTCATGTCCGCCGGCGGCAAGACCGACGCCGAGTCCATCCTCAGAGACGCCGGCAACATCATCGAGCAACGCCTCACGCAATTGCTCAAGGAACACAACGCAGAAACCGGCCTACTGAACGCCGGCTACCGCGTCTTCATTCCGTGAAGCGGAACGATGAGCAAGGCCGTAACAACATCGTCCAATCGCCCATGGCGAATCGTGTTGGTCTCGCTCGCGATACTGCTCGTGCTCGTCATAGCTGCATCGGCAGTGTTTCGATCTCGTCGTGCGATACACCCTCTCGGACCGCACGCAACGCCCGACGAAGTCACCTCGGTTGTTTCGCGAGTCGTGAGTGAAGAGGCCGGGCGCATCAGTGAACCCCGCTCTCGTTTCTACGAGCAGTCCGCCAAGCTCGGATCACGATGGTGGCTCGATTCGCGGCAAGGTGCGGTCGCGCGTCAGCAGAACATCGCGAGAGAACTTCGTTTCAGTTTGGAGCAGTGGCGCGATGCCACCCAGAACATGTCCGGTGCGGTGAAGACACGACTCATCGAACTGCGCGTGCCGCAGCCCGTTGTTGACGAGACAATCGCAGGAGCGGAGCGAGGCATTGCCTCCGTTCAGCCGCTTTTCGAACTCCGGTTCGCGCAACTCGACGATCTTGACCGCCTTTTTCAACTGCTGGCATCTGCACCGTGGACGACCACCGCTGGCCGTGTCACCTTCCAATCCGCCAAAGATCAATCCGCCTTCGACGCGCTTGTCGCGTCCATCGATCAGACCGAGGTGAAGATCGAAGCTGTGAACGCCCAGTTGAAGTCCCAGCGGTCGCGGTGATTTCTTTTCTATGGCTTTCGCCACCGCGTGATGCAGAGTCGTTCTACCGGTATAGCACACGACACCGCAGCTGTCATGGCACTGAATCACGCCGCGTTCGCATTGGCGCGACTGCGGCTCGCATTGCCTCCCCATACCACGACATCATCATCACGACTCCCTCGCACACCCCCAACCAAGAAAAAGGCCCGCGTCCACACGCGGGCCTTCTCACTCAATTACAAGCCAGCACTCAATCAATGCCCTTCGCATCACGCGCCTGCTGACGATTCCACGCCTCTTCTTCAGCCCGCGCCTTCGCGGCCCGATCGTGGCTGTCGTCACCCAGATCATCGACGTCTTCGATGATCGTCTCCTCATCCGTATCAAACGGCGGAGCTTCCTCAAACTTGTTGCGTGGCGACATCGCCGCCATGGGCTTGGGTTCAGCCCCGCTTGAGGCAGTCATGCCACCCTCGGTCATCACGCCGCCTTCGCGTTCTTCACGCAGCACGATGCCCTTGGCCTTGGCTTCCTCAGCCGCAAGCCGCTTGATTGCTTCCCAATCTTCCAGGCTCAGCAGCACATCTCGCGCCACGCTGCCCTTGTGATCGCTGATGATGCCCGCGATGCCCATGAGATCGATAAGCCGCGACGCACGCGTATAGCCGATGGCCAGCCGCCGCTGCAGCAACGAAACGCTGCCGCGTTTGCTCTCCAGGACGATCTCCACCGCCCGGTTGAACATCGGGTCTTCCTGAGCGGCTTGCAAACTCGCGCTGCTGTTGTTCTTGCTGTCGGCGATGCGCTGCTCATCGCTGCCGCCCGAGCGCAACTGCACAAGGCTGCGTTCAAAGCTGGGCGTCGCGATCTCCTTCATGAACTTCACGACCTTGCGAATCTCGCGGTCGTCCACCAGTGTGCCCTGCGCACGCGCCAGCTTGCTGCTGCGAGGCGACAGGAACAGCATGTCGCCGTGACCCAGCAGCAGTTCGCCGCCCTTCTGGTCCAGCACGATGCGCGAGTCCATGCCGCTCGCGACCTTGAACGCCACCCGGCACGGCATATTGCTCTTGATGAGCCCCGTGACCACGTTGGCTTGCGGCCGCTGCGTCGCGAGAATCAGGTGCATGCCTACCGCACGTGCCTTCTGGGCAATACGGATGATGTGGCTTTCCACGTCCTTGTTGGTCATCATCAGGTCGGCCAGTTCGTCGATGATGAACACCATGTAAGGCAGCTTGCGCGGAATCTTCGCCTCATCTTCAGGCGTCGTCGCGTTCATCCGCTCCTTGAGCTCGTCCCACGTCAGTTCGTTGTAGCTCGCGATATCCCGGCAGCCGGCTTCCGCCAGCAGTTCGTACCGCTCGTCCATCTTCGTGGTCGCCCACTCCAGAATCGCCGCCGCCTTGCCCATCTCGGTCACGACCGGGCACATCAGATGCGGAATGTCCTTGAACTGCGACATTTCCACCATCTTCGGATCGACCAGCACCATCTTCAGTTCGCTGGGCTTCTTGGTGTACAGGAAGCCCATGATGATCGTGTTCATGCACACGCTCTTGCCGCTGCCGGTCGTGCCGGCAATCAGCATGTGAGGCTGCTTCGCTAGGTCCTCAATCAGCGGCGCACCGCTCGCGTCCTTGCCCAGGAACATGGGCAGCGCCATGTGCTTGTACAACTCGGTCCGGCCCATCAGCTCCTTCATCCTGACCTTTTCCTTGGTCAGATTGGGAACTTCAATGCCCACCGTGTCGCGACCCGCCATGTTGCTCACAATGCGAATGTTCTGACTCTTCAGCACGCGAGCAATGTCCTTGCTCACGGCATCAAGCTGACTGACCTTCGTACCAGGCGACAGCCGCACGTGGAACAGCGTGATGACCGGCCCGGACTCAATCGAGTCGACCTGCCCGTCAATCTTGAACTGCTGCAGCGCCTGAATGAGTGCCGCCGCCTGCTCTTTCACCGTCTGTTCCAGAATGTCATTGAAGTTGGCTTCCGGTTCTTCCAGCAGGTCCAGCCCCGGGAACCGGTACTTCTCACCTTCTTCAATCGCCGCCTGCATACCCGCCAGGTCAGCATCCGTCGCGACGCTCTTTTCCTTCTGTCCGAACAGAATCGGCAGCTTCGCGATCTTGTCGCGCAGCTGATCTTCCGTATACACCTGCGGAGCCGACGGACCTTCGTCTTCGTCCTCTTCCGCCTCGCCCGCAGCATCACTCGCCGCTGGCGTACCCGACGCGGCAGCAGTGGGGGGGGGGGCCCTTGCGGCCCGCAGGCTTCGCCGCCGCCGCTTCTTCCTCTTCATCCACCGCATCCGCATCCAGCGCGGCGTTCTTCTCGAGGATTTCCGCCTCCTCGTCCGTCAGTTCTTCCTTCTTGCTCTTCTTCTTGCCATTGGCGGACTTGGCGACCTTCACCACCTCACCGGTCTCTTCGTCGATCACTTCATCATCGGTACCGACAACTTCCGCGCCAAGCTCGGCACCCTTGCGCACCTTCACCGCCGCCGGCACTTCCGCATCCTCAAGGTCATCCAGCCGAGCCTTGGCCTTCCGCTTCTTCTTCGCAGGCGTCAGCATGTCCATGATCGCGCTGTACAGCCCGTTGCCGGCCTTCGCGCCACCCTTGGCAATCGCCGTTCCTGCTGCCGCACCCGCCGCCAGAGCAATCTCGCCCGTGGCCGAACCGACCTTGGCCGCCGCCGGCACGCCATGCTCGCGCGTCTTTTCATAGGCCCAGCCAAAGAAGGCCAGCACCCATTCATCCATCGCCACAATCGCGCCCAGCACCCCGCCCATGATGAGCATGATGCCGCTCCCCACGTTGCCAAATCGGCTCGCGAGTTCAGCATTAAGCACCTTGCCGACAAGCCCGCCCGCGAGATCAGGCATCGAGCCACTCGCGGGGAACATCAGATTCTGCAACCCGGCGAACGAACAGGCCAGAAGCAGCAATCCGACAAACCGCACCGCCGCCTGCTTGAGCCCCGCGCCCATCGCCGCGCTCAAAAGCCCAATGCCCGTAAAGACCACCAGCACCCACGCGCCGAATCCCATCAGCTTGAACATGCTGGCCGAAATCGCAGCCCCGAAAGGACCGCACCAGTTCAGCACCGTGTCGTTGGGCGGATACACCACATGCGTGGGCGGATCCCCCGCGTTGTACCCCACCAGGCTCGCAGCGACAAACGCCCACCCCGCCAGGAGCAGGACAATCAAAATCACCCGCGACGTCGGCGAAAGCGCCGACTCACTCTTGCCACGGGCTCCGCCCGCCTCGCCACGCGAAAACCACGACCGCTTGGAAGTAGCCATAGAACGCCGTTCATCGGCGATCCGCACCGACCAAGAAGAAAAAGATCGCCGCCATCATCACGCCCCCCTGGTGCCCCGCCAACAGGCCGGTGCAAGCCTCATGCCAAGCCGCGAGCGATCCGGCCCATCGCGAAACGCCGCGGCATTCGGCATTCGGCATTCGTGAATCGGCATTCGTGCAAACCCAACGAACCCGAGCGCCAGCGAGGGACGCGAAAGTCGGGAACGCCTAGCAAGAGGGAGGGGGGCGGAAGTTGAACCCCTGTTGCCGGCTTTAAGCCCGCACGAGCAACCAGGAACCCCGCCCCCGTGCCATCAGGCTTGGCTCTGCAAGCCTGATGTGAGCGACCAGCGACGAAGAACACCACGCCGCGAAGACCGAGCGTGATGGCACGGAGAGCGTGATTCCATCTGCTCTATGGGACCTGGTGGGTTCATACGGATCGGCTTGACACCGATGAGCCGCGTGGTATCGTGTCTCAACTCGGGCAGTCGTTCCGAGTGATGAAGGGGCCTTGGGCGAGAGCTCGGCGCGCGAGAGACAAGCGATCGGAGCTTTCCCATGTCGCCGATGTCGTTTGTTTCTCTCGCAGCTTTCGCTGCCCTCAGTGGCTTCACCCCCTTGGCTCACGCACAGTGGACGGTGACCCGTCTTGCTCCTCAAGGTTCCTACCAATCCGTAGCACTTGCCGGTAATCTTGCCCAGCAGGTCGGTGCGACGTGGACGGGCTCTTCATCTCGCGCCAGTCTTTGGGGCGGTAGCGCGGCGTCTTGGGTTGACTTGAATCCCGCAGGCGCAACCGAGTCATGGGTCAGCGGAATCGAAGGTGGGCAGCAAGTGGGCGATGCAGTCGTCGGGGGTGTGCGCCGAGCAAGTCTTTGGAGTGGCACCGCGGCGTCATGGGTGGACCTTCACCCCGCAGGAGCTGGATCCTCCATGGCAACTGATATGAGCGGCGGGCAACAAGTCGGGCACGCCAGCTTTGGTGGTGTCTCACACGCTGGCATCTGGAGCGGCACGGCATCGTCATGGACCGAACTGCATCCTGGAAACGCGACTCGTTCGATGGCATGGGGCATCGCAAACGATCAGCAAGCCGGTGAAGCAACCGTTGGAGGAGTGCAGCGTGCCAGTCTTTGGACCGGCTCGGCTTCGTCGTGGGTTGATCTCCATCCTGCCGGCGCTCAGGAATCGGCCGCGTGGGG
>DATGWV010000269.1:0-12357 GCA_035299305.1 Phycisphaerales bacterium
ACCCGATGTACGACTGGGCCCACGGCATCGAAGATTCGCTCGAAGGCGTGACGCACAGCATCTGCACACTGGAGTTTGAGAATCACCGGCCGCTGTATGACTGGTTCATGCGGGCCATCAACGACGCCACCGGCGGCAAGAGCACACTCGGCGCGGGCAGCACCGCCATCGGCGGCTCGGGGCCCATCGGCACCGAAGGCCGCGTGGTGTGGCACAGCCAGCAGATTGAATTCGCCAAGTTCAAGCCCACGTACACGCTGCTGAGCAAGCGCAACCTGCTCAAGATGGTGCAGGAGAAGATCGTGAGCGGCTGGGACGATCCGCGCATGCCCACCATCCGCGGCCTGCGTCGGCGCGGCTATCCCGCCGCGGCGATGCGCGCCGTGTGCGAAGATGTCGGCGTGACGAAAGTCGAAAGCGTCATCGACGTGGGCCGCATCGAGAACGCCGTGCGCGATGTGCTCAACCGCACCGCGCCGCGTGCGATGAGCGTGCTGCGCCCGGTGAAGGTCGTGCTGGAGAACTGGCCCGCCGGTCACGTGGAGATGCTGGACTTTGTGATCATGCCCGAGGACAGCAACGCGGCTGAGGGCGGCAACGCGAAGCCCGCGCAGACGCGCAAGATTCCCTTCTCGGGCACGCTCTACATCGAGCAGGAAGACTTCATGGAAGTCGCGCCCAAGAAGTTCTTCCGCCTTGCGATCGGTCAAGAGGTTCGCCTGCGCTGGGCCTACTTCATCAAGGCCACCAGCGTCGTGAAGGACGCGAGCGGCAACATCACGCAGATCAACGCAACCTACGACCCCGCCACCAAGGGCGGCGACGCGCCCGCCGGTCCCAATGGCGAGCCGCCCCGCAAAGTGAAGGGCACGCTGCACTGGGTGAGCGCGCAGCACGCCGTCGATGCACAGGTGCGGCTGTTTGATCGCCTGTTCAACGTCGAAGAACCCGGCAAGGACCGCGACTGGAAGGAAGACCTCAATCCCAAGTCACTCGAAGTCGTGACCGCCAAGATCGACCCGCACCTCACCACCGCGAAGATCGGCGAGACGTTCCAGTTCGAACGCCTGGGCTACTTCCGCGTGGACGAAGACAGCAAGCCGGGAGCGGTTGTTTTCAATCGAACAGTGACGCTGAAGGATGACTGGGCGAAGCAACAGGGAAAGTAACGCCGCCTTTCGCCGCAACGCGGCGCGCGTCTGTTGCCAGAGGCGCCAGCCTCTGGAAGCGACCCAAGAAATCGAGGCCGCCCCGGCAGGGGCGGGCGGGTCTGACCTGCTTCTCGCCCGCCCCTGCCGGGGCTGTGCATTTGCCAAATGCCCTTTTCAGAGGCTATCGCCTCTGGCAACACGCGAGCGCGGCTTCGCCGCTGGATTCAAGTTCGCTTCAATCCACGTACCGCTCGTCAAACTCCACCCCGTGCCGGCGAAGCAGCTCGCGCAGCTCCGTCCCAAAGTCCTGCGAAGCGTGGTGCTGCCGTTGCTGCTGGATGTACCGCTTCACGGCATCGACTTGTGACATGGAGACGGAGAAGACGCCATATCCCTTCTGCCATGCGAAGTCCGTGCGACCGATCTCGTCATGCATCCAGCGCGATGAGCGTGCTTTGACTTCGCGGACAAGCTCAGCAATTGATTTGTCCGTCCCGGCACGCACCAGCAGATGGACGTGATCCGGCATGCCGCCTGCCTGCCAGAGCGATCCTCCCTCATCGCGGACGATGCCTCCGATGAACGCATAAAGACGCGGCGCGAGCGAATCCTCGATAAACGGCTGGCGGTCCTTGGTTGCAAACACGATGTGCAAGACGACCTGAGACCAGGTGGATGGCATGCTCACAAGGTATCGCCCGCCCCTGCCGGGGCGGTGCACTTGCTCCGGGCCTTGTCCAGAGGCTGTCGCCTCTGGCAACAGACGAGCGCGGCTTCGCCGCTGAGATTGCCCGGGAGCGTCGGATCTTGAGTGCGCAACAACGGCCCACTGATTCGGCTCGTGTTCACACGCCGATTGTGTTTTCGTTTACAACATCCTGAATAACCGAGGTTTCGCTCGCGGCTTCGCGCGCCAATTTGGTGGCCGAGAAATCCTCTTGGTGGCTCACAATTCGGCGCGCGCCACCGCGCCGCAGAAAATGGCACGAAAAATCGGCGCGGGCCACTGCCCTAGAAAAAGTGGCACCGGCCATTTTTGTGGGCCACCGCGCCACCAAAAATGGCCCCGAAAAATCCTGCGAGGCACCGCGCCGGAGGAAACGCCACCGGATTCTGGCGAGTGGCACGCGTCACAAGGCACAAAGGCAGCCTCAAAGCAGGCAGCCTTTGGCACGGAGGGTGTCATCGTTCATTTCGCGGACCTCGTGCCACCTGCCTCGCTTGACTTGCTACCGACCCAGATGCAAGTGACCAGTCCAGCCGTGAGAAATGCCGGAATCCACATCGGCATGACGATCATGGTGAACGAGTTCCCCTTCACAACACCTGGGACAAGCACACGTGCGGACCACCCCGGAACCGCGCGTTCGACGATGGCCCCGGCCTGATCGACCGGCCCGCGTCGCGTGTGCATGAACGTCGCAACCAACGCGCCATCCTGCAAGCCGATCACCGTTCCGGATTGCAATTTATACCCAATGTTGTAAAAAGCGCCCACCACGTACGCGGCAAGGGTGCAACCAAAGGCCGCGATCACTGTTGCGAGCATGACTCGTCGCGACACCATCGGCTAGTGCTCCAGTCAGCAATGCTGCAAGGACATGCTTCCCATTCTTGCTCGCGCTCGCCACGGCGCCCTGGCCTTCCTGTCTTTCTCTGTGCTCTTCGTGTCTTTGTGGTGAATGCCTTTGCCTTCTCACCGCATTTGCATCTCGCGCAGAGCCACGATGCGGTTCTCGGTGGGCGGGTGGCTGCTGAACAGGCTGAGCAATCCCCGGGTGGTGATGAGCGGCTCGACGATGAACATGTTGTTCTGGGCGGGGTTGGCGGTTTGCAGCGGGATTTGTTTGCCGTAGACCTCGAGCTTCTGCAGCGCGCTGATGAGGCCGTTGGGGCTGCCGGCGATCATCGCGCCGTCGTGGTCGGCGACGTATTCGCGGCTGCGGCTGATCATGGCCTTGAGGATGGCAGCGCCGACGGCGGCGAAGATGAAGACCAGGATGCCCGCCAGCGGGTTGCCGTTCTCGCGGTTGCCGCCAAAGAACATGCCCCACTGCGCGATGTACGCCAGCACGCCCGCGATGGTGGCGGTGATGCAACTGGTCAGCGTGTCGCGGTTCTTCACGTGGGCGAGTTCGTGGGCCATCACGCCCGCGACTTCTTCTTTGGTCAGCAGGCGCAGGGCACCTTCAGTAATCGCGACGGCGGCCTTGCTGGGGCTGCGGCCGGTGGCGAAGGCGTTGGGAGCCTGCTGCGGGCAGATGTAGACGCGCGGCATGGGCAGGTTGGCTCGCTGGCGAAGCTGATCGACCATGCGGTACAGATCGCCGCCCGGGCCGGGCGTGTCGGCGGTCACTTCCACGCCGCGCATGCTGGCGATGGCGATCTTGTCGCTGAAGAACCACGCGATGACATTGGTGATGCCACCGATGATGACGGCGATGAGCATGCCGTTCTGGCCGTACATGGAACCGACGAGCAGAAACAGGCCCATCATGCCGAGCATGAGGACAAACGTTTTGGAGGTGTTGATGAGGCGGGTCATGGGAGGGAAAGTGCCTGGGTGCGGAGTGCCTGAGTGCGGAGTACTGGAGGAAAGACAGGGGACAGGGTGTCTTCGATAGTTCCTGCGAATGTGATGCCGGGATGAGTTGGGAGATTTGGTGTGAGCATTTCGCGTGGAGGCGGGCGGATGTTCGCGTCCGAATTGCCGGGTTTGAGGGAGGGTGCGATTGTGTCTGCCGGTTTGGCAGGTGGGTACGATTGCGGCGGAGAGGCCAAGGCTGGCCGCATGGGGCGGATGTGTGCGGGGAGATTTCGTCTGACGCCTGGCGGCGCGGGCGATATTTGTGCTGTATGTGTGCAGCCAGGACGGCGAGCGGCAGCGTGCGACGATGCGCGGCGGTGGCAGTGCGCGTGTGATGCCGTGTGTGCGGACGCGCGGATTTGTGCGTGGGGATGTGATGCCGTGGGTCATCGCGCTGGGGGCGGTGGCCGTCAGCGCGATCATCACGAAAGAGCTCGTGGTGCGCGCGGGCACGACGCTGGTGAGTCGGGCTGAGGCTGCGGTGGTGGATGTGGGGGCGGCGACGCGCAGGCCGGAGCGCGCGGAAGATGTGAAGTTGCCGGAAGCGAAAGCGCCGGAAGTGAAGAACTCAGAGCCGGTCGCGTCGAAAGTTGGGACGCAGACGCTGGTGGAAACGTCGACAGTTGATCGCGCGTGGATGGGCAGTTTGCCGGCGGGGGTTTTTGGGCCGCCGATTGAACTTTCGAATGACTATGTCGAGCAGGCGGGGCCGCCGGCGATCATGGCGGGCGGGTTTTCGCCTGATCCGGTCGTGCGGTGGTTTGATGGCAGGCCTGTGCGGCCCAAGCGCGTGGTGTGGATGAAGGTCACGGCGTATTCGCCTGATCCGCGGAGCTGCGGCGACAGCGCGGATGGCATCACGGCGACGCTGCACTGCGTGACGACCAACGGGCATCAACTTGTCGCGGCGGATCCCAAGGTGCTGCCGTATGGATCGATGCTCACGATTCCTGGATATGCGATTGGCGCGGGCGGCGGTGCCAACGAACCGGCGATTGTGCCGGTGCTGGACTGCGGCGGGGCGATCAAGGGATACCGGCTGGATGTGCTGTTTCCGACGCACGAGGAGGCCATGGCGTGGGGCGTGCGGGAGTTGCCGGTGACGGTGTGGGGATATGTGGACGGGGGCGAGCACACGAATCCGCGCAAGGTGCGGTGAGGCGACGAAAAACAAACGCCCGCATTGCTGCGGGCGCCTGCGCGTATTGAGACTGAACTCATGAAGAACAAGCGATTCAGCGAACGGCGTTGTAGGCGTTGACGACGCCGCCAGTCACGCAGCGGCCGGAGAGGTTGGCGTTGGCGCGCGTGGTGGTGAGCAGGCGCGAACGCACTTGGAGATAGGTGAATGTGGGGTTACGAATCCACACGAGGGCCGCGACGCCGGTGACGTGCGGGGTTGCCATGCTCGTGCCATTGAGGTAGACGTAGCTGGTGTCGCTGCTGTTGTAGGTGCTGGCGATGGTGACGCCCGGCGCAGCGAGATCGACGCTGGTAGAACCAAAGTTGGAGAACGATGCGAGGCGGCCGTCGTTGTCGATGGCGGCGACGGCGATGATGTTGTCTTGCGAGTAGCTGGCGGGGTACTGCGGGACGGTGTTGTTGTTGTCACCGATGCCGTCCGCGCCGCCATTACCTGCGGCGGCGATGATCAGATGGCCAGCGGTGCGAGCGCTGCTGATGGCGGTGTTGAGCGTGCTGCTGAAACCGCCGCCGCCCCAACTGTGATTGCTGAGCTTGATGCCTTTGCCGCGGCAGTAGTCGAGGGCGCTGGCGGCGGAAGTGACGGAGATGCTGCCGGATGCGCTGCCGATCTTGAGGCCCGCGAGGCGAATGGTCCAGCAGACGCCGGTGACGCCGGTGGCGTTGTTGCCGCGAGCGCCGACGGTGCCGGAGGTGTGCGTGCCGTGGCCGTTGTCGTCGGCGGGGTTGTTGTCGTTGTTCCAGAAGTCCCAGCCCCACGTGTCGTCGATGCGGCCGTTGCCGTCGTTGTCGATGCGGTCGCCTGCGATCTCGCCAGCGTTGGTCCAGATGTTGGTGGAAAGGTCGGCGTGCGTGCGACGGATGCCGGAGTCGGCGATGCCGACGGCGAACGTGGTGCTGCCTGTGACGAGGTCCCATGCGAGGTTGGCGTCGATGTCGTTATTGGAGATGCCCACGTCGCCGCCAACGTTTTGGCCCGTGTTGTTCATGCCCCACAGCAGACTGTAAAAACTGTCGTTGGGTGTGGCGTTGAGGCGGTAGAAGAGGTCGGGCTCGACGTATTCGACCAGGTCCATGGCGGTGCCGACGTCGCTGAGCATCTGCATCGCTCCGTCGAGCGGCACATCGATCGTGATGTGATGGACATCGGGAATGAACTCGGGCCAGGTTTGAATTGTCTGTCCGCCCACGAGAGCAATGAGCGCATCGCGCTCGGCGGGAGTGGCCTTGGCCTTGAACTTCACGAGCAGGCTGTAGGGATCGTGGGGCAGCGTCGGGTCTTTGGCGAGTGCAGCGTCGCGGCGGGCGCGCCAGTCTTGGCGGAAGGTGCCAACATCGGGCGTAAAACCGGTGCCCTTTTCAGCGAGATCGGCCTTGGCATTGGCGGCCATCTGCTCTTTGGTCATGGTGCTGTCGGCGGCGAAGGCGCAGCCGGCGCATGCGGCAAGAGCAAGCAGCGAGCGGGAAAACAGACGCATGGGATACCTCCGTGCAAAATGCCGCGCAGAGGGCGCGGGCATGAATCGAGGGCGGGGCGCGGACCACGAGAAGGCCACGCCTGCAAGCACGAATCCGTCCTGTTGGGGCACCACTATGACGAAATCGGAGTGCTGTGTCAAGGGGGCTTTTGACAAGATGTGGCGATGTGCGCACTGAGTGACGGAGCGATGAGCGATGATGAGGCGCGGTTTGATCGTCGGTTGCTCACGCGCGTTTCACGCTGGCATCATGCGTGTATGCGATCACTACGCGCTGGGCTGACGAGGGATTTCACGACGAGGATCGTGACGCGGCGCGGCACGAGACCTCAATGGACAACTGGAGCAAGCCATGGCGACGAGCAATCTGCACGAAGTGCTGATCGATATGTTGAAGGACACGTACAACGCGGAGAAGCAGCTTGTGGCGGCTCTGCCCAAGATGGCGAAGGCGGCCAACTCCGAAGAGTTGCGCGGCGCGTTTGAGTCGCACCTTGAAGAGACACGCGAGCATGTGGCGCGGCTGGAGCAGGCGTTTTCGCTGCTTGAGATGAAGCCGGCGGGCAAGACGTGTCATGCGATGAAGGGCCTGGTTGAAGAAGGCAAGGAAGTCATCGAAGAAGCCGACGATGAGAGCCCGTGCACGAGCGATGCGGCGCTGATCGCGGCGGCGCAGAAGGTCGAGCACTATGAGATCGCGGCGTACGGCACGATGGTGGCGTATGCGAAGGCGATGGGACACGATGAAGTCGTGTCGATTCTGCAGGCGACGCTGGATGAAGAGAAGACGGCGGATGAGTCGCTGACGGGCATTGCGCAGATGTGCGTGGAGTCGGCGATCAAGGAAGGCGACACGTCGGAACACGAGATGATCAAGGCGAAGGAAGCCAAAAGTCGCGGCGGCGCGCCGGCGATGGAAGAACGCGGGGACAACGGCATGGCGAAGTCGCGTGGGGGCAAGTCGAAGTCGACTGGCAGCAAGGCCGGTAGTTCTTCGAACTGAGTTGCAGGTCAGGTCACCACTTGCGTGCGCCGCAGTTGGGGCACGTGGGGTTGGTCACGACGTAGCCATCTGGAGCAAGGTTTGACGCGGCCACGAGACTGAGATCGTGGCCGCATTGTTCACAGGCGATGCGCAACTTGGGTGGACGGCGGCGGCGGTGGTCTCGCCAGTGGCGGTACCAGAAGATGGCCGCGAAGGCGGCGGCGATAGCCAGCAGCCACCATTGCATGAATGCGATGGCCACAGCAACAGGGCCGCCGACGAAGCAGGCGAGGAGCAGCCACGCGGTGATGCGGTTGGTGAGGGACATGGGAAGCGACGCGGCGTGCGGCAAGCCTGAGCCGCTCAGGTGGCGAGCGGCGAAACGTCGAGAAAAGGCCGGAGTGGGATTCGAACCCACGAACAACGGATTTGCAATCCGCCCCATTAGGCCACTTTGGTATCCGGCCGGACGCGGGATGATACGCAGGCAGCGGGCGAAAGGGTTGCAATCTGCGGCGAGAATGCGCTGCGGTGCGGGCGGGGCGGTGGTTGGGCCGATAGTGTTATGTGATGCAAGTCCCCCACTGCAATGCTGGCGTGCGTGATGTTCCCGTTGGGCGAGTGTTTGCCAACGCGATGCGGCGCGTGGCAGTGGGCGCGGTGATTGTGGCGTGGGCTGGCAGTGCGCTGGCACAGGAGCAGCCGGCGAAGGAGCTTTTCCCCACGCGCGATGAGCCACCCGCGATTGCACCGAGCGAAAAGCAGGATGCGCAGGTGTCGCCTTCGATCAAGCTGTCGGCGACGGCGCTGCCTGCGGACTTTGAACTGCCTCGGGCGACGGCGATTGCAGAAGCGTCTGCGGTGGCTCGCGTGTCGGGGATGCTGGTGCGGGTGAAGGACCAGTATTTCTTTGTGCCCGATGCGGGGCAGCGGGCGGGGGAAAACGGGCCGGTCGTGCCGGGACTGGTGCTTCTGCCGAATCAGCGATTGGAACAGATGGCGGCGGGCTTGGTGTCGCGCGGCGACCGGGCGGCGGGGGTGATGACGGCGCAGGTGTTCAACTATCGCGGGCGGGCGCATGCGCTGGTGATGCAGTTTGCGTTTTCGGTTGCGGAAGAGGCTGCGCCCAGTGAGCCGGCGACGACACCTGTGAACAGGCCGACGGGCGGCAAGCCTGCAAGTGGGCCTGCGAATGGGCCTGCGACGGCGGGGCCGAAGGATGATGATGTCGCGGCGATTGTGCGTGATTTGCAGAACGCGGCGGAACGGCCTCGTGCGCTGAGTCGGCCTGATGTGCAGGTGATCAATGATGCCAAACCCGCGCGCGGGGCTGATGTCGATGCGCCGGTGTTGGTGAGCGAACGCACGGTTTTGGTGCGTAAGCGCGGGCGGCTGGTGCGGCTCGCGAGCGCGGAGGGACGCTTCGCGTTTGCGTTTGATAACGATCCCGACAGCCCTGCACCTGCACCGATGCTGCTGCATCCGTGTGCGATGCTGCAAGCCATCGAGGACATCGCGGGTGAGCAGGGCGACGGACTGACATTTGAGCTCACGGGACGCGTGACGCGCTTTGGTGAGCGGAACTATGTGCTGCCTGAGTTCTTTCAGGTGGTGCGCCCGGCGGACAGCCGAGGTGCGGATCTGCGTTCGCGGCAGTAAGGGGAAACTCTTCAGCGGTCATTGCGAAGCGCAGGTGACCTTCCCACACGCCATTGATTTGCAGATAGCGGGGCGAGAAGCCTTCCTCGCGGAAGCCGATGCGGCGCGCAAGGGCGATGGAGCGAGCGTTGCGGGGCATGACGTTGCACTCGATGCGGTGCAGACCCAATCCGCCAGCGGTGGTTGGCCCGAACCCGTGCGCGAGTATGGCGGGGAGAGCTTCGAGCATGTATCCGTGGCCCTGAGCGGACTCGGTGAGCCAGTAGCCGATGGTGGCGTTTTGGAAGGGGCCGCGCGAGATGTTGCTGAGGGCGATGCCGCCGACGAGGGTGTGAGCGGCGAAGATGAAGGCTCGCTGGGTGGTTTCGGAATCGGCGCTGGCGAGCAGGCGCGTGAAACCATCCTCGGGTGATTCGGAAGGACGGAGCGGTTCCCAAGGTTGCAGGTAGGCGTGGTTGGCCGCGCGCGCGGCGAGGAAGGCGGCGCGGTCGGCCTCGGCGGGTGTGCGAAGCAGTAACCGCGCGGTTGGCAGGTTCAAAGGCACGAGGGAAGGTAGGCAAAATCCGCCGGTTTCTGTCGGCGAGGATGGGGCGTGCGGTGTCGCACTCGTGAAAATCTGAGAATTGTCTCCCGAAAACTGGAATTCAGGTACCATACCTTGATCTCAGTCCGCGGAGTTGGGCGTACGAGTGTTGCATGGCGCGAGAGGGTCACACAATCAAGCGGGCGGTGTGGGGCGCTGTTGTGACGGCGGGGATGCTGCTTGCCGGGTGCGGAAAGCCGCCGGCGGGCGAGCCGCTTGACGTGGTGATGACGGTGGGCGAGCCGGGGGATCAGCCGGGGCAGTTTGGGTATCCGCGAGCGACGTGCACCGACGGCAAGACGGTGTGGGTGATTGACAAGCTGGCACGGGTGCAGCGGTTTGACGAGCGGGGCAACGTGCTGGGCGTGTGGCGCATGCCCAAGTACGACAAGGGCAAGCCGTGCGGCATTTCGGCGTGGGTGCCGACGGGAACGGAAGACGCGGGACCGATTTTGTTCATCGCCGACACGCATGAGCAGCGGGTGCGGATTTACCAGACAAATTGGACGAGCGCGGGGGCGAACGGGCGCGATCCGAAGCTGCCGGTTGAGCAAGCGGAACCCGAGTTGCTCGCGAGTTTTGGGAGTTACGGCGAGGAACCCGGCGAGTTCATTTATGTGACGGACATCGCGGCGCTGCCCAGCGCGGACGGGCAGGCGATTGAGCGGCTCTACGTGAGCGAGTACGGCGGCAATGACCGCGTGAACATCTTTGAGTTGTCGCCGCCCTTGCGGGTGGGCATGAAGGCGGGCGAGTTCGCCATCAAGCATGTCGGGGCGTTTGGGAAGTTTGGCGAGGGGTTTGGGGAGCCGGTGGAATTTCAGCGGCCGCAGGCGGTGATGATTGATCTGGAGCGGCGGATGCTGGTGATCAGCGACGCGTGCAATCACCGGGTGGGGACGTTCACGCTTGATGGAAAGTTGCTCAACTGGTTTGGCTCGCGCGAGGGCGTGGGCAAGGAGCCGGGCGAGTTTTCGTATCCGTACGGCATCGCGCTGCTGGGCGATGGCACGGCGATGGTAAGCGAATTTGGGAACAACCGGGTGCAGCGAATTGATCTGAGCAGCGGCGCGTGCCTGGGCATTTTCGGGCAGGCGGGACGGTCGAAGGGTCAATTGGCGACGCCGTGGGCGGTGACTGCGCTCAATGACAAGGTGTACGTGGTGGACTCGGGCAACAGCCGCTTGCAGGTGATCGAGAAGCCCACGGGCTCGCGCGTGCTGCGTGATTTGGCGAGCAACGCCGGCGCGACGAACGGCGGTGCGCGATGAACGCGACGCTGGCGAGTCTGGTTGTGGGTCCGATTGAGTTTGAGCAGCCGCAATGGCTGGTTTTGCTGGCGATTTTGATTCCGCTGTCGCTGTGGATTGCGCGCAAGAGCTTGAGCGGGCTGGACAGCGGGTGGAAGTTTGTCGCCATCGGCGTGCGCGTGGTGGTGCTGCTGCTGTTGTGCGGAGCGCTGGCGGAGCCGCTGTGGCGCAAGGAAAGCAAGGCTGTCGCGGTCACGGCGATCATCGACACGAGTGAGTCGATTCCGCTCAGCGAGCAGAAGAAGGTCGAGGATTTCTTCCGGAACATCGATCCCGAGAAGAAGGAGCGGCAGGACGAACTGGGCGTGATCACGACGGCGCGCGACGCGTTTGTGGGCAAACTGCCCAGCGCGAACGTGCTGAGTGTTGAAGCCAACCATCCGGGTAAAGTGGATGCGACAGACCTCGCGGCTGGCCTGCGGCTGGCGATTGCGGTTGCGCCCAAGGACGCGGCGAACCGGTTCGTGCTTGTGACGGATGGCAATCAGACCACGGGCGATTTGATCGCTGCGGCCAACAGCGCGAAGGCGCTCAACATTCCGGTGGATGTGCTGCCCATCAAGTTTGAGTACGCGGGCGAAGTGCTTGTCGATCAGTTGCTCGCGCCGGCGGCGGCTCGCGAAGGCGAGACGATGAACGTGAAGATCGTGCTCGTCGCGAGCGAGGCCACGCGCGGGCGCGTGAACCTGATGCTCAATGGGCAGACGGTTGATCTGGATGGTGAGTCGGACGCGCTTGGCGCGTCGGTGGAACTGCGGCGCGGGCAGAATGTGCTGCAGGTGCCGGTGACTGCCTTGCGAAGCGGCCCACAGAAGTTTGAAGCGATTTTTCAGCCAGAAACCATCGGCGGGGTGGCGCAGGGTGACAGCCTGCCTCAGAACAATCGCAGCGCGGCGGTGACATTTGTCGCGGGCGAAGGCCGGGTACTGGTGATTCGCAATGAGCAGACGCCTCAGGAAGCAGCGGCGCTGATCACGGCCCTCGAAGAGAGCAAGATCAAGGTGGATGTGGTGGATCCGGCGATGAGTCCGCCCAGCCTGACGGACATGCAGGCGTATGACGCGGTGATCATGGTGAACCAGTCGGCGTACGCGTTCAGTCAGCAGCAGCAGGAAGACCTGCGGCAATATGTGAACGACACGGGCGGCGGGCTCGTGATGATCGGCGGTCCCAACAGCTTTGGCGCGGGTGGGTGGATCGGTAGTCCTCTCGAAGAAGCGCTGCCCATTCGGCTTGATCCGCCGCAGAAGCGGCAGATGCCTAAGGGCGCGCTGGTGCTGTGTATTCACAGCGTGGAAATGCCGGAGGGTGTGTACTGGGGCAAGAAGGTCGCGGAAGCGGCGGTCAATCGGTTGTCGCGTCTGGACCTTGCGGGCGTGAACGAGTACACGTGGCAGGCGG
>DATGWV010000270.1:0-3023 GCA_035299305.1 Phycisphaerales bacterium
CCCCCAGCCCCACTACCGCCGTTCAACCGCCTCCGTCACGCCCAGCCCTCGCGCCGCGCGTGCTCATTACGGCGGGCCCCACGCACGAACCCATCGACGCCGTGCGATTTATCGGCAATCGTTCGTCAGGTCGCATGGGCGCCGCCCTCGCCGACGGTGCCGCGGCATTAGGCTGGGATGTCACGCTGCTGCTGGGCCCCGCACCTGTTGCCCCCGCCGACAAACGCGTGCGCGTCGAGCGTTTCCGCACCTGCGAAGACCTCCGCACGCTGCTCACCGCCCGCGTGCAACAGGCCGACATCCTCATCATGGCCGCCGCCGTCGCCGACTACCGCCCCAAGGTCGATCCCAGCGCGTTCAACAACAAGTTCCGCCGCACTGATCAGAAATTCGTGCTTGAACTCGAGCCCACGCCCGATCTGCTTGCACAGGTCGGCGCGACGCGCCGCGACACGCAACTGCTCGTCGGCTTCGCGCTCGAACCCCGCCAGGAAATGCTCGACGCCGCCCGCGCGAAGATCGTGCGCAAGCGCATCGACATGGTCGTCGCCAACCCGCTCGAAACGATGGACAGCGAATTCATCGAAGCGACCGTGCTCTACGCCGACAACCGCCCCAACGAATCCCTCGCCAAAGCCCCTAAGAAGGACGCCGCGCCGTGGGTGCTCTCGCTCATCGCCCGCGAATGGACCGCTCGCGCCGCTCGCATGCTCGCGAAGGCGACGTAATCCTTACTCGCTCTTCACGATGCCGCACTGCCAGCCGTCGTACTCGCCGCCCAGCTCGTCCGCCATCTGGGCCGCCGCACTGGTCTGATCATAAATCTCATCGATATCCGGCGCGCACGTCTGCGAAAACTCCACGTGCCACGCGCCCTCATGCTTCGCCGGGCCATCGGTCAGCTCAAATCCCTCTTCGCGCAGCCACTCCACAAACTTCGCCGCCGCCTCTTTGCTGGGAAGAATCGCAAGGTGTTCGATAGGCCGAGGCGTGGACATGTCATCGCCCGCCTCTTCAAGCTGATCAAGCACCGACTTGTCGGCGTTCCAGCGTATCTCTTCGGGCGTGGGCCACACGTCGTCCACAACGCACTGCCACGCCGCGTCGCGCTGCGATCGCATCGCGACCTTCACACCCGGCGCCGCAACCTTGCTCATCGCCGCCTGCGCGTTGGCATCGCTGCTCGCGTAGAAGTACAACGAGCGTGCTCCATTGCCCATCAGCGTGCCGACGCAGATCGCCTTGCACGCGCTTTCAAGGGCCGCCGTTGCAGCGTCATCCGCCTGTCGCACGCACTCAAACACCTCTGGCGTGGGCAGCCCGTTGTCGCGCGCCGCAAACCCCAGCGTCACGATGATCGCCACCGGCCGCGCCCGATCCGGCCCGTGCTCGGTCCAGTCCGTGCGCACCAGCGCGAGAAACGGCCTGTCATCAATCACGCGCTCGAAAGGCTGCCAAGCCTCGTCATGTTCATCGTGCGCATCGTTGTGTGTGTCAGCATGGGCGTCGCGGCTCATGCCAAAACATAGCGCCGCAACGCGACACGCCAACGAAAAAAAGCCCCGGCTCGTGTGAGCCGGGGCCTTGGTTTTCGCTCGAGTTCCTCAACTTCGCTTGGTAAGGGCGAGGTTGAGTAGTCGTTTCATCGATGCAACATTACGGGCAGGTGCCGCCGGCCAGAACGTTGAAGAAGTCAATCACGTCCTGGTCTTCGGGGAAGACGCCGTTGTTGTTGAAGTCGATGTCCTGGCAGGTGCCCGTCGGGCATTCGCCACCGGCGAGCACGAAGAAGAAGTCAATGACATCCTGGTCTTCGGGGAAGACTTGGTTGCCATTGAAGTCGATCGTGTCACAGCCAGTGGGGCTGCAGTCAAACGGCAGCAGACCGGTCAGCAGCGACATGCCGACGTTGAGCGCACTGTTGGGAGTGAAGGGGCGAACGTGGAAGCGATCGTCCGTCGGGAGCGTTTGCGCACCGAAGAACGCCACGATCGCGTAGTACGTGCCAGCGGGCAGAGCGCCATTCTGGCCGGTGTAGGGAGCCGCATTCGCGTTGGTCGCCGCGCGGGGGCCGGCGTTGCCGAAGGAGAGCTGGGGCTTGAAGTAACCGCCTGCAGCGTTGCCGTCGTCGTTCTCAGCGACGAGGAAGCCGCTGCTGTTGAACAAGAACGCAACATGGTCGACACCCTGGCTGGCGTCAAAGTCCAGGTCGAGCCAGTCGGTCGGGTCCGGATCGTTGGCGTCGATGCTCTTGCAGGTCGTGAACTTGTAAGCCACATAGCCGGGGTCCGCCGCGAAGAACGTCGTCCCGGTGAAGCCGGGCAGTGAGATCGGGTCGCCGGGGATGCCGCCAACCGGCAGCATTTCCTGATTGACGAACGGCGGCACCGCGGGATCAAGCGGAAGCGGACCGTTGACGTTCGTGCGGAAGCGAACCTGGACGCTGCCCGTCGCCGTCGCGGGCTGTTCAAGGTTCCAGCCATCTTCGATCTCCGAAGCCAGCAGCGACGACGTCACACCGAGGTAGAACGGACCATCGGCGGCGAGCAGTTCGCCATCGATACCGTCGAAGGTGCGGATGTCGTCACCCGCAGCGCCGACGCCGTTGGCGGCGCGGAGACCGATGCCGAAGCTGAGCTGAGCAAGCAGACCCGTACCATCGTTGTTGTCGATGCCCGAGTCGCTGCCCAGGAGCAGGATTTCGCCATTGTTCTTGAAGAGCGCCATGACGGGATTCAGCGTCGTGGGGTTGGTCGTGATGGCAGAGGTGGGCTCCATGTCGATGTCGAGCCAGGTCGACGCCGCATCGGTGATATCACCGGCCACGTTGAAGCGGAACCAAGCCGTCCGGTCACGAGGATTCGTGCTGGTGCTGCCCGTGGCGATGATGTTCGAGATCGTCTCACCGTTGGCGAGCGTGCCCATGTCTTGGTCCACGGCCGGGCGGAAGATTTCCAGCGAGTCGACCGTGCCGCGAATCGTGGCAGCAAGACGCACGCCATAGTTTTCCGATGCGGCAGGGG
>DATGWV010000271.1:0-2913 GCA_035299305.1 Phycisphaerales bacterium
ATACGTGTGCGACGGCGCAGACGGTGGCGCTGGGGACCAACGTGCTGGGCGCAGGCCAATCGCCGTGCAACGCGTACATCAACGATGAGCAGTCGAACGGTTCGTGCTTCACCGGCGCGACCAAGACGGATCGCTGGTTCAGCTTCACGCCCGCAGCGGACGGCAACTACCGCTTTGAAACCTGCGGCTCCAACTATGACACGATCATCACGCTGTTTGACGGCTGCAATGGCGGCGAAGTGGCGTGCAATGACAACTACACCACCGGTCCCGCGACGGGCTGCAACAGCAACCGCAGCCGGATCGCGTCGGCAGCGCTGACTGCAGGCCAGACGTACAAGCTGCGTCTGACGACGGCGAGCGCGTCGTTCATCAGCAGCACGAGCCTGATGAATCTGTCGATCAGCGTCGCGCCTCCGGCGGCGGTCAACGACAACTGCTCGTCGGCGAGCACGGCGATTCTGGGCGTGAATCCGTTTGACCTGACGGAAGCGACCAACGACTTCGCGGCGTCGTGCAACACCGCGCTGTCGCGCGACGTGTGGTTCGTGTACAGCCAGCCCAACAACGGGCAGATCAAGCTGAGCACGTGCGGCGGCACGCTCAACACGGTGCTGTCGATCATCGACACCTGCAACGGGTTTGAACTCGGCTGCAACGACAACGCCAACGTGACCGGCTGCACGACGCAGTCGATCATCAACAACTTCCAGATGACGGCGGGCGTGCCGATCTACATCCGCGTGGGCACCAACAACGTGAACACGTTTGGCGCGGGCAACCTGACGATCGAAACGGTCGGATGCGACACGATCGACTTCAACGGCAACGGCGTCTTCCCCGAAGACCAGGATGTGGTTGACTTCTTCTTCGTGCTGGCGGGCGGCGCCTGCCCGACGGGGACGTGTCAGGACATCGACTTCAACAACAACGGCGTGTTCCCTGAAGACCAGGACGTGATTGACTTCTTCAACGTGCTGGCAGGCGGTCAGTGCCCGTAAGTGGGTTCATTGATACCTTCTCTCGCTTCGAAACACACACGAAGCGCTGGACAGCCCTGCGTGAGAGCGCGGGGCTGTTTTTCTTTGCAGGTCGCGTGGTGCGTGGGGGGATGAGTCGCGGTGCGCAAGTTGAGCGGATGCACCATGTTGTGGAAAATTCCGTCGCCGGGACTGCCACCGGGAGCGGGCTGGGGCATCGGACACAGCGAAGCGGCTTGGCCGCAGAAACCTGTTGAAACAGGCAAATCCGCAGCCCAGGGGCGTACCCGGCGTGCGGGCAAGTTGGTGCAGGAAGCGGGCCCGCCGGGCCCGGCGCGACCGTCGGCGTTGCGCGTGACACTCACGGAGATATTGCGATGAAGCGTGCGAAGATGATCGGTGCAGGCGTGTTGGTGGTTGCGGCTGGTATGGCGGGCGTGGCGGCGCTGGGTGGCTTTGGCCACCATACGAACGTGCCTGCGGCCAATGCCATCGTCGCGGCTAGCGTGGCGAGCGCGGACGCGAAGGCGTATGAAGTTGACGCGGTCCACTCGGCGGTCGTCTACCGCATCAAGCACCAGAACGTCGCGTGGAACTACGGTCGCTTCAACAAGTTCTCCGGGCAGTTCAATCTCAATGTCGAGAACCCCAGCGAGAGCGTGCTGAACGTCAAGGTGGATGCGGCGAGCATCGACAGCGCCAACACCAAGCGCGATGACCACCTGCGCGGCGGCGACTTCTTCAACGCGAAGGAACACCCCGAACTGACGTTCACGGGCAAGACCTTCACGAAGAAGAGCGACACGCTGTGGGAAGTCACGGGCGATCTGACCCTGCTGGGCCAGACCAAGAGCATCACGGTGAACGTGGAAGACACGGGCCGCGGCGCGGGTCGCGGCGGCAGCGAAGTCGCGGGCATCGAAGCGAAGTTTGAAATCAAGCGCACGGACTTTGGCATGAACTACATGGCGGGCAAGGGCCTGAGCGATGAAGTGTTCATGATCGTGAGCCTTGAGGGCGGTCGGTAAGTGCATGGACGCGACTTGATCGTGAGTCGCGATGTGGATTGTCAGGCCGTGCTGTTGAGAGACGGCACGGCCTTTTTTCTTCTGTGAAGTGAGGACATATGGACCCGGCACTGCTGCAGCAATTGGCGTGGGGCGCGATTCCGCCTGGAATTTTCGGGGCGATGGTGTTTGGTGCGGCGTGGAAGAAGCGCGGCCAGCCGCGTGAGGCGGCGGGAGCGGTGCTGCAGTGGAGCGCGGGGGGCGAACTGTTCATCATCGCGATGTTCGGCGTGGCGTTGTTCATCATGCACAGCGTGATTTACAACGGGCCCAGCCGGATGATGTGGAAACTTCCTCCGATCAATTCGAATCAGTGGCTGCCGATTGGCGCGTTTGTCGCGATGACGCTTGCGACGGTTGCGACGTTGCTGAACGGGCAGCGATGGCGCGCGTGGGGGTGGGCGATGCTTGCGGGCTGCGTGGTGGCGGCGCTGGGTGCAGTGACGGCGCGGAAGCTGATCGCAGGGACGTGGTCGGGGGCGGAGACGGCGATGTATGTGGGCGGTGCGGGCGTTGGCGCGTTTGTGCTGACGTGGGGATTGTTGAAGCTGGCGGTGACGCCGGGATTTGTGGGCGCTGCGAGTGTTGCGATCGTCGCAGGGAGTTTGGCGAATGTGATGGCCGGGCCGCTGAATTCGTTGACGCTGGCGCAGTGGTCGGGCATTGCGGCGGCGTTTGTAACGCCCGCGGCGATGCTGGGGTTGTTGCGGCCGGCGGCGGTGCTCCCTATTGGCGTGGCGTTTGTGGCGGCGGTTGCGCTGGGGCAGGCGGGATTTCAAGTGAGCGCGTATGGGAGCGCGAAGATGACGACATTGCTGGTGTCGCTCGCGCTCGTGGTGAGCGGGCCTTGGGCGGGCGTGGCGATG
>DATGWV010000272.1:0-11511 GCA_035299305.1 Phycisphaerales bacterium
AAGCCAGGAGCACCTGGACGGCACATTGTCTCCACAAGAGTTCGGACGAGAACTGAACTCGGCCCTGCCTGGCAAGAAACTCAAGCGCACAACGGGCGGGATGTCGTTCCTCGAGGGCATCCAACTCCTCAACTGAGCGAGAAGCCAGGATTTGATTCAGCGAGGTCACAGAGCCACGAGATGCTGGCTCGACTGCGTCGACTGTCGCGACAGTTCAACTTCTTTTCGCGTACGCGCGAGAGCACAACTGACAAGACACCGACGTAAGCGCACATAGGAAATAAATAGAAATGTTGCAACAGTCGCAACAGTCGCGACAGTCAGACCGTCACATCGCTGTCAATCGCGGTTGTAGCCGAACGATTTCACCTGTGTAGCATCTCCTGACCGCATCCATTCATCTATCCCCCCCTCGCCGCTGGCTCGCCGAGCCCGGCACCGCACCCTGACACCGGCACTGCCGGAAGGTGGAACAGATGAAGATCGAGATGCGCTCATTGGCGAGCATTCGTCCCTTTCCCAACAACCCACGCCGTAACGACCACGCAGTCGATGCCGTCGCCCTGAGTATTGAGCGATTTGGCTTTCGACAGCCCATCGTCGTCGACCGTGACGGCGTCATTATCGTTGGTCACACGCGCTTCAAGGCTGCTATCAAGTTGGGACTGCAAGCGGTCCCCGTGCACGTCGCGAGTGAACTTTCACCCGAGCAGACTCGCGCCCTCCGCATCGCTGACAACAAGTCTGCCGACCTCGCGACTTGGGACGATGCGCTCCTCGCT
Source organism: Phycisphaerales bacterium (assembly GCA_035299305.1). Lineage (GTDB taxonomy): Bacteria > Planctomycetota > Phycisphaerae > Phycisphaerales > UBA1924 > BJHL01. The sequence continues at coordinate 783 of DATGWV010000272.1, forward strand.
GGCGAACTCGCTGCTCTCGAAGCACTCTCCATCGACGCCAGCGACCTGGGCTTCACCGACGATGAGCTCACGCAGATCTTCGCGCCCGCGCCAACAGACAGCGAGGTAGACCCAGACGACGTGCCTGCGCCGCCGGACGAGCCGGTGACCAAGCGTGGTGATGTGTGGCAGCTTGGTGAACACCGACTCATGTGCGGCGATAGCGCGAGCGCCAGCGACGTAGACACGCTGTTGGCAGGCAACAAGGTGCAACTCGTTCACACTGACCCGCCTTACAACGTCAGCGTCGAGCCGCGCTCGAACAACGCCATCGCCGCTGGCAACTCCAGCTTTACGAGCGGCCAACGAATGCACCTCCAAAAGTTCGACAAGGAGCGCATGGGTGGTGCGAAGCCCACGCACACCAAGCTCCGCGCGAAGGATCGCCAGCTTGCCAACGACGCCTTGCCGCCGGAGGAGTTCGACAAGCTGCTCCGCGCTTGGTTTGGCAACCTGGATCGTGCGCTTGAACCCGGTCGCGGGTTTTACATTTGGGGTGGATACAGCAACCACCTGAACTACCGCCTCGCGCTGCAGAACACTGAGTTGTACTTCTCGCAGTGCATCGTGTGGTGGAAGGACCATCGTGTCCTCGGTCGCAAGGACTTCATGTCGGATCACGAATGGGCGTATTACGGCTGGAAAACAGGCTCCGCGCACGTCTTCCTCGGCCCACACAACGTCGGCGATGTCTGGCAAGTGACAAAGGTCAACGCGCGCGACATGGTTCATCTGACCGAGAAGCCCGTCGAGCTCGCGACACGCGCGATGACGTACAGCTCGCGCCCCGGCGAACGCGTGCTTGATCTCTTCGGCGGCAGTGGCAGCACGATGATCGCCGCCGAGATGCTTGGACGGCGCGCGTTGCTGATGGAGCTTGACCCGCTTTACTGCGATGTCATCATCAAGCGTTGGGAGCAGTTCACGGGCAAGAAAGCCGACCGCATCGGTGTCGCCACCACGACGAGCAACGCCGCAACCTGTGAGGCTGCGGCGAAGACGGGAGGGAAGCGTTGAGTGCAAACCTCTCAAACGCGTGCGGCGAAAAGTCCGCGCTCGACCTTCTTGAATCGTGCCGCATCACCCTTTGTCGCAATCTCGCGGGTAATCGCTGCGTGCAATGTGCTCTCGGGCGTCTTGCCGCCGGGGCTCTTCCACAACTCTCGCTTCTGCATCTCAGCGATGATCTCGGTGCAGCGCAGTGCCTTGTCGCTGGTGGCAAGCACTTGGGCTGCGGCGTCGAGGGCGCTCAGGCGCTTGGGCGCTTTCGTCTTGGGCTGGGGCTGGCTGCTCGTCCCTGTGCTCGTGCCGCTGACGGTGGCTTTGGTACCGACCTTCTTGGCCCCGCTGCTTTTCTTGGCTTTCGCAGCTGCGGCCTTCGTTGTGCTGTTCTTCTGGGCGGTCGTCATGGTGATGTTCTCCTGAATCTGGACGTGGAACCCCAGCGCACGCTGCGGCGGGGAATGAGCACACAAGCGGTCTCCCGCGTGGTGCCCGGTGGTGGTTTACTTTCCGAACACCGTCTCGGCCAGCCCGCCGGCCAGCACATCGACGATCGCTTTCGCCATGTCGCTCGTGGGCGTGACAACCCATCCTCTGTCGAAGCTCGCGGCGGTGCGCTTGGTGACTTGGTGGGTGACGTGAAGTTTGCTGATGCGGCTTGTGCCGAGTTCGTAGCTCTCGCACGCGGCGTGTTCAGCGAAAACCAACGCCTCGAAGCTGTGGCCTGCGATCGTGCCGCTTACCCAGTTGCCCCCAGTCGGTCGTCCATCGCGCTTTGTGATGTGCATGCTTGCGATGATCTCTGCGGGGTCGGTACTCATCACCGGGGCTGGCTTGCCGCTGGCGGCGTTGACCCCAGCGTCGAACGCCAGTGCGATGATCGCGCGAATGTCGCTGACGCCGATTTCGTGGTAGTCCAAGCTGTCGCGTTTGCGGTCGGCGAGCGTTTCAAAGTCCAGCAGCTGGCGAACCTGCTCGCTGAGGGCTTCGCGGTGAGCGGCGTGCTTGTCGGTGGTGAGCTTGCTCGTGCTTCGCGTGGTTCGTTGGGTCGGTCGCTTGGCCATCGTCGTGGTCTCCGTCGCGGTTGGCGTGGTTGCCAACTTCGCTGCACACATGACGGGCTGGCACATGGGCACCTTCAAGTCGCGGGCGCGGAATGTGAGCGAGATTCCATGACAATCTGCAAGCAGCCCGCGTCATCGCGGACCTTGCGCAACAACAGCAGAATCCAAGGGGAAAACTTGTCCAACGTGCCGGTAAGAACTAGCGGACAAGCGACTCACGTACGCCCATCACCCCCACCGCTTCGCACCCGTTGTCCCACGTTGGCCCGTGTCGCGAGATCGAAAGAAACTCCGGAGACCACGCGATGAGTACCCCGCTCGCCCACAACGGCCTCACGCCCAAACAAGAGGCAGCAATTCTCGCCCTTATGAGCGAAGCCACGGTCACGCGTGCCGCCGAGACGGTCGGTGTGGATGCCCGAAGTATTTATCGTTGGCTCGAAGACCCCACCTTCGCCGCCGCGTTTCGACGTACGCGGCGTGAAGCATTTGCGCAAGCCATGGCGACCACGCAGAAATACGCCGGCCTCGCTGTGCACTCGCTCGCCAAGGTCATGAGCGATGCGAACGCCAACCCGCAGGCGCGCGTTGCGGCAGCGACGGCGTTGCTCAAGTTCAGCCGGGAGGCGCTGGAGATCGATTCTTTAGTCGAACGCATCGAGCAACTGGAGGGCGAAGTCGCCGCCAAGCCCAAGCGTGTGGTCAACGACGCGGCTGCGAGCACGCCAGCAAGCGATACCGCCCCGACTGCGACCAGCGACCACACGCCACAGCCGTGAGTACTCAGCCCCGCACGCGACCCTCGCGCACGGCGGTCTGGCATGGCTCCGCACCCGTGGTGTTGCCAAGCGTGCGGCGAGCGACGTTACGACGCGGTGGAGGCAAGTGCAACGACGGGTTTGGCGGGATCGCGCTGCACGTCGCCACAGATTTCCATCACGCGTGCTGAGACAACATGTTGCAAGTGTGTAGGCTCTGTGGTCATCCAACTTCGTCGCGATGTACGCGAGATTCGCAGCCGTGAATCGCACCTCGTCGCAACGGATCGCAGACACGCGCCCGTTATGCTGCAACAGGGCGAAAGTGGCACCGTGGAGTCCCCCGGTCCGAATTCTGCGGCGACGAGCGGAACGGGCGAGCGTTGGTCCCATGCGAAAAGTACGAAGGAAATGACCCCCTACCCGGTCAGACTGACACCGTCGATCTGAAACTGTCGGACTGACACTTCATTGGTTGACGTACGAACGACAACCGCGCGATTTTTACTCGCGCGGTTGACCCCTCGGGCTAAGTATCAATGTATGTAAAATAACGACGCCGCCTGCAGGTCATGCGCCCGCGAGGAAACGCAGAACGACTGGGATCACTCGCGCTAGTGTGTCGATTTTCCGAAGATCGTTCTAGGACTTGTCGAGTGCCAGCCATGTTTGTGCGTTTCTGTGAACGATGCAGACTGTGCTTGACACATCCATTGGTCTCCACGATCGTCTCCGACAGATTGTGGGGGGAACAAGTAACGCTGAGTTCGCTCGCGAACTCCGATTTCATCCCGAAACCGTTCGCCGGTACCTCGCCGGTGCGACACCGTCCATTCAGTTTCTAGCAGCGCTCGCCACCGTGCGCGGTGTCAATCCAACATGGGTGATCCTCGGAACCGGCCCCCGTCAACTAAGTGACATCGCACCCCAGGTGCTTGCTGAAGCTGCTCCGCTCGAACTCGGAATCGCGCTGGGATTGCAGTTGCAGCATCTTGGCGACCAGATGGCCCGGGTTGCGTCCGCAGTTCAAGTTGTTGCGAAGGTCACGAGCTTGCCCGAGTTCCAGGCTGTACACGCGAGCATGTCCGATGTAAACTCTTCGTCTCGTGAATCAGCAACCGCCCAACCCATCACCTACACCTCGACTAAACCCAGCGTCGGTACGACTGCTCGAGGCGATGTACCGTGAACTCCATGAGCTCGCACGCAAGCAACTCGATCCGCGAATTGTCAATCCCACGATTGGTCCTACCGCGCTCACGCACGAACTCGTCTTACGACTCGGTCGATACGACCTACACGACATGACTCGTGATGACGTTCTGAATGTCGCCGCAAAGGCCATGAAGCACGTACTGGTTGACTACGCGAGGCGACGCGCCGCATTACGGCGGGGAGGTGGGTCAAAGAAACTGTCGCTCGACGACTGCGTCCCGCATGCTCAGCCTCGAGATGTTCCCGAGGAGGATCTTGAGCGGATTGACCGCATCATCGAACGACTTGTTGAGACAAAGGAGATTCAGCCCGACGCGGCTCTCGCATTCCGACTTCAGTTCTACTCAGGCATGACGCAGGCTCAGGCGGCGCTCGCAATGGCAGTCAACGAACCCAAAATCAACCGCATGGTCGGATTTGTCCGTCTTTCTCTGCGTCGAGAACTTGAAAGGACTCGCGGCAAATGAGGCTTGCAGATCATGGCGCGCATGACGATCCAGAGGGATTGGACGAGAGTTCTCCCGTCGATGCTATCTCGCACTGGCAATCGCTTGCACCTCATCAGCGCGAAGCGTGGCTAGCTGGCCTGCGCAAACGCCACCCTGATGTCGCCCAGACGGTCGATGAGCTGGCCCCATACATCGATCGACAGGACTTCCTGGATTATGCCGCATCTGACCTCTCTCTTTGTGTCAGCGATGACATTGAATTGCGAATACGATCGACTACCAATGAGAGCAAGATTCCGTCAGCACCCATATCAATCGATGGATATGTCATCGGCAAGCGCCTCGGTGAAGGTGGTCATGCCGAAGTGTGGCTCGGCGAACGCAACGACGGCACGCTAGTTGCCATCAAGGTGATGCACTCGCATCTTCGCGAGACCTTGGCGGAGCGACGCTTTATCGCCGAAAAGCAGGCACTGAGTCGCCTCAAACATCCCCACATTGCCTCACTGATGGATAGCGGCACTACCGCGGACGGACGACTGTTTCTTGCTCTCGCATACGTACCGGGAATAGACGTGGCCACGTTCGTCAAGACGCAACGCCTCGACTGGCGACAGATCGTCGGGCTTGTACTGCAAGTACTGGATGCACTTGCTGCCGCGCACGATCAGGGCATCGTTCACAGAGACATCAAGCCGAGCAACATTCTCGTCTCCGGCTCCGCCACAGATTGCGATGCCACACTCATCGATTTTGGAATTGCCAAGCTACTTGAAGGGGGCATGTCGCCTGCGACCGTAACGGGAGAAGCAGCTGGGACTCCTTGGTACATGAGCCCCGAGCAAGTGGCACATGGAGCCAAACATGCCGGTGTTCCGAGCGACATCTACAGCGTAGCCGTTGTCGCTTACGAGCTACTCACTGGCAAGCTGCCATATGACTTGACGCAGTTGTACACGACGCCAGTCGACGCTATTCGCTATTCATTCGCCGCCCGTACCACGACGATCAACCCGCAAGTTTCACCCGCTGTCGACGCCGTCGTTGCTCGTGCTCTGCGAAAGGAGCCTGCGGAGCGATTTCAAACAGCTGCCGAGTTCAGCGATGCGTTGCGAGCAGCGCTCCACGGCACGCGAACCGAGTTGATCGGCTCAGGAGTCGGTTATCGCATTCGTCACGTCTTCTCGGCATATCCACGCGCAATGCGGATCGCCGTCGTCGGACTCTCGGTTCTACTCGCGGCAACGGCGGCGACAGCATGGTCCATTCATCAATCGCGGCTGGCGGTGAAGCGTCAGCAACATCAGAAGTACCTCGCCGCACTTGCAGACGCTTCGCAGCAGATTGCCGAAGGTAATCTAGTGCCGGCTCGCAAAACGCTCGACGGGATTGCGTCCGAAGCACGTAGCAACGAGTGGCGTTGGCTCCGGACACTTGCGGACGGTCCGGGCGAGCTTGCAAGAGCAAATGGACAGATTTCAGCTATTCGCAGTGCTGGGCCGAACGTCGTTGTTGGCACGCTCCAGGGCACAGTGATGTGTTTCAGTCCCGAGGGGCGGGTAGTGTGGGAAGCACCAAAGCACCCGCGCGCAGTTTTGTCAGTGGCCGTCGCTCATTGGCATCCTGATGAAGTGGCCTTGGTGGGGCACGATAACGGCACTTTGCAGGTGATAAACACAACGACTTCCGAAGAGAGGCAGCTTGCCGAGCTTGACGGACCGATATTGTCGATAATTCCCCAGGAGACGAGCTGCCTGGTTTTGACGCCGAAGCGGCTCGTGCGCGTACAGCGTGAAGGCGATACTACGGTCCTTTACGAGTCCGCTGCAGCGATGACTAGCGTCGCGCTTGCGAGATCAGGCGAGCTATTTCTTTCGTCAGAGGACGGCGTCGTTCGTGGAGGCCGTCTGCTTTCAGAAGCGTCCTGGCAACAAACGTGGCATCGGGCTGTGAGCGAGTCGAGTGTGCGCTCACTCGCGTTTTCAGATTCCGCTTCGACTCTCATTGCCTTGTCCGATGCGGCACGCGTCCATTGGCTTGAGGCTTCAACAGGTAACGAACAGGGTCCACCTACCGTTTTCAAACGAGGATGCCTCCACGTTGCGTGCGATGGCGGGCCCAATGTCGCAATCGGGTTTAACAACGGACTCATTGCGCGTGGGATCGTGCGCCAAACTGATACCGCGTTGTGGCAATTGAGAATGCTCCACGCCGCTCAGACTAAGGTGGCATGGACTTCGACAGGGCTTGCAAGCGGCAGTTGGGACAAGCGAATAGTGCTCCAGGAGTATTCAGCTGGTTGGCAAGACGCGCCACCGGGCGAGCGATTGCTGCACGCGACTTTTGATGGTGATGGTCAGTCGTCGATTCTCACGTACCCAGACCGGATCGTCACAACACGATTCTCTGACCCGCATGCCTCGAAAACAGTTGTCCCTCTGCTCACCCCGGCAGAATGCGCGCGCTCATGGAACTCTGAGATCGTCGTCGGCCTAAGAGACGGGCATGTTGGCTTTGCCGAACGCGCGCAGCGTCACAAACTACAGATCGGTGTAGCTACAGCCCTTCTTGCATCTGGCGATTCCCTTCTCGTGGGTACGTCAGAGGGCGAACTGATCAGATTTGACCGAGCGTTTTCACCGCAATGTTCATGGCACCACAATCAGTCGCAGGTTATCCACCTCGCACATCTGGACAACGACACAACCACCGCCGTCATCGTCCACCGTGACGGAGGTGTCTTCATGCTTGCAAACACCCTCCACCCGAGTGGAACTTTCTCAGAAGTGATGTTGAGCGCCCAAGCTGCGCACGCCGGCACAAAGATCGCAGGCATCGGTCGCACACCACGTCGGCTTCTCGAACTCAATCTCGACTCAGGTCGCACACGGCTAATCGAGTTGCCAGGCGAAGCAACAAGTGCACCCGCATACACATCACGAGCGGATCAGCTGCTCGTCGGACTTGCGGACGGAAGGATCGCCGTCATTACATGCGCCGACATGCAACTGGCTTCGACGTTGCCGATCAGCGACCGCGCGATCATCGGCGTACACATCGAACCGAGCGGTGAGCTCTTGGCGGTCGACGGTCGCGGCGACCATTATCGAGTTCATGCATGGCGTCCCTGAGTTGATCACACCCCTGCCGGCGTGCAGGTTTCGCCGATGACCCAGCCATAGGAGGGGTCCCAAGGCTGCCACTTGCCGGTATTTGGATTCAAGCAGCATGAAAAGTCTTTGACGGGCTCTGTGACGGTGAGCGTTGCGTTGATGACCTTAACTGCCAACACGACATCGACTTCGGGCTTGATCATGCCGTTGCGCCGCAGATCCGCCTCGATGGCAGTAGGATCAAGCGATGCCGCAACGGCCGTCTGGGCGGCCACATTCAGTTGCGGACGAGTGACACTGCTGGGTACCATCTTCGCCAGCATCAGATTTCCTGCAATCGTGTTCCCGCAATAGCTGGGATAATTGATGAGACCGCATTGTGTGGGCGCTTCGTTCGGCATTGCGTGTTCCTCCTGGCGGCATGAAGCCGCCGACCGGATGGGAAACGCAGATTGCCCCCACATACATGGCGTAGGTGTAAACTTTTTCCACAAAGTTGTGCGACCCGCACCGGCCTGCTTCAGTCACATGAACCGCCGGAGTTTGTGGTATATACATCTATCAAATAAAGACTTGCAGATCGACACATTTGAGAGGACGGCACTCGGTCCCAGCGGCATCCCCGAGATGACCGCCACAAGATCGTGTGACTCGTCAAGCCAACCTTCGTTTCTACCCCATCTAATTGCCATGCGCACTCTGGACGGCAGCTCAGTCCGGCTCGCTCAGAGGCAGTGCCAGCTTTGGCTAGCCTTGCCCCCGGACCTTGTGAGAGAATTTGAAGCTGGTGCGCTCAATCGCCGAGCAAAGGCGTTGCAATGTGTTGCTAAAGCGCTTCAAGAGCCACAAGCGACGAAGTCCTCCCAACCACGCTGCTACATCAAAGCGGATTAACTCGTAGCGCTCGTACGACTTTTAGAACAGCGATCCCAAACAATTGGCATTCGATGACGTAGTGCGGCGTCAATGGCGGGTTGAACGTGAACGCACTCGACGATGTGCACGTCATCCCAATAGAGACACAAGCACACTTGCCCCAGCACGTGCTGCGCGACAGCGTGCGGACTCGTACCATCACTTGCTGGCGTGACCAACGCACCGGCGCTCGCACTCGCTCGCTCGTACGCCTGCGTGATCGTGTGGACGTTGCGCTCGCTGCCGCGCCGACAGGTGATGGCGTAGAACGGCTCGCGGGCTTCAGCACAACGCTCACGACGCTGCTCACCACGCTCGACCAAGAGGAACGCAGCGACGCCAGCACGCACTGCGTGACCGATGGCGTTGTCACGCTGACCAGTGCGTCGAGCATGCACCGCACTCTGCAGTAGCGACTGCACGTAACGCGCGGCTGTGGCGTCAGTGATTGTGTCGCACTCGATGCGTCGGCGTGAGAGGTACGCCAGCACCGCATCACGCAGTTCGCCATACGTCACAGCAAGGTGCTCGACAGGCACCGTGACGTTCCACTTCCAGGCTTCTGCAATCGCCGCCATGATGCCAACCTCCCACCACTGCTGCGATGCAACCGCAGAGAGATGGACCGTAGAGGATCGTCATCCGATACGCACGAGATCACGGGGCGGTGAACACACCGCGTTGTTCGCAACGAGGTGAGGGGACAATGAAGCGTTGGTAACTGAAAGCCCTCGTCGAGCGCTTGGGTGGGCAGACTGGTCTATGCTGCAAACGACGTGGACGGACTGCCTCAGCAATCTCCGCCTGCGAGGACGTTGAAGAAGTCGATGACATCCTGATCTTCCGGGAATACGTCGTTGTTGTTGAAATCAATGTCGTTGCAACTCGGACATTCGGTGCCTGCCAAGACGTTGAAGAAGTCGACGACATCTTGGTCTTCGGGAAACACGGTGTTGTTGTTGAAGTCGATGTCATCGCACGTCGCACTACAGCTCCAGCGCGCTATGGAGGGAGCGACAACGCCGCCTGCAGTGGTGAAGCGGCCACCTGCGACCAAGTCGCCGTTCGAAAGCGTCGTGACGGCAACCACGTCGCCGTTCATGCCTGTACCCAATGCGGCCCACTGCCCGGTAGCAGGGCTCCACCGCGCGATCCGGTCGGCGAAGACGCCGCCGGCGGCACGGAAGCTGCCCGTGGCGATCACTTCGCCGCTTGGGAGCGTCGTGAGGGAGAACACGGTACTGCTCACGCCCGTGCCCAAAGTTGCCCACTGCCCGGCAGCGGCGCTCCAGCGGGCGACACGGCTTGCGCTAATGCCGCCAGCGGAGATGAATTCACCCCCCGCGACAACATCGCCATTGGGGAGCGTGGTCAGGGCGAAGACGCGACCACTCGTGCCCGTGCCAAGCGGTGCCCATTGCCCGGTTACTGGGTTCCAACGAGCGATGTGATTCACAGTCACGCCGCCAGCTGTGGTGAACGCGCCCCCGGCAATGAGATCACCGCTTGGAAGCGTTGTAACCGCATGCACATCGAGATTCATGCCAGTGCCGAATCCAGCCCATTGCTCGGTCATGGCGTCCCAGCGGGCAATGTAGTTCGCAGTGACGCCGCCAGCGGTGGTGAAACCGCCCCCTGCGACCAAATCGCCGCTGGCGAGCGTCGTGAGTGTGAACACGCCCCCGTTCATGCCCGTGCCGAGCGGAGCCCATGTCTCACTGGCTGAGTTCCAACGGCTGATGGAGTTGACACCAATGCCGCCGGCGATGGTGAAGCGGCCCCCCACGACCAGATCGCCGCCCGGAAGCGGCTTGAGAGCGTTCACGCTGTTGTTCAAGCCAGTACTCAGCGGTGCCCACTGACCAGTGCGTGCGTCCCAGCGGGCGATGTAGTTCGCGGTGACACTTCCTGCCTTCGTGAAGGTGCCGCCGGCTATAAGGTCGCCGCTGGCGAGCGTCGTCAGTTCGAACACAGCGGCGTTCATGCTCGAGCTCAATGGTGCCCATTGCCCGGTCGCGGTGTCCCAGCGCGTGATGTGATTGACCGGGACGCCGCTGGCAGTGATGAAAATGCCCCCGGCGACTAACTCGCCACTCGGGAGAGTCGCGAAGGTTTGCACGGGATTGTTCATGCCCGCCCCGAATGTTGACCATTGTCCACTGGCAGGGTTCCAG
>DATGWV010000273.1:0-3965 GCA_035299305.1 Phycisphaerales bacterium
CGCCCCCCGCAACGCCCCGCCCCCCCGGGGCGTTGCCCTTTTTGGCCCGCATCACTCGGCTGCCACTTTGCAACCTGTGCTTTCCAGCGGGTTTCCCTGAGTTTTTGATATTTGTACGTGCCTGATTACAGGGATTAGTACAAGAGTTCTGGTTTTCAGGCTTGCGTTCTCGGAAGTTTTCAGTTACATTCCGTCCATCCGGATGACTCGACGCGTGGTGTTTGCGTCACAATCACATCAGACAGCGATCTGATGACCTGCCGCACCTGCGGCCCACGGAGATGCGTGCAAATCAGCCCCTCTCAGCCCTGTGGGCCAACGTGGCCCCGGGGCTTTTTTCTTGCCCGCCCGGTACCATGCCCGGATGCGCCACATCGCCGTGTATCCCGGTTCCTTCGACCCCATCACCTACGGCCACCTCGACGTCATCAGTCGCGGGCGCAAGCTGTTTGATGAGCTCGTCGTCGCGGTGGGCCGCAACCCGGGGAAAGACCCGCTCTTCTCCGCCGACGAGCGCGTCGAGATGACTCGCGAACTCGTCGCGGAAATGATGACCAAGGAAAAGAACGGCGCACCCGTCCGCGTCGAGAGCTTCGCCGGCCTCACCGTCGACTTCGCTCGCGAGATCGGCGCACTCATCCTGCTTCGCGGCGTGCGCAACCTCAGCGACTTGCAATACGAAGTGCAGCAGGCCGTGACCAATCGCGAGGTCGCCGGTATCGAAACAGCGTTCGTCGTCGCGGGTCAGAGCTTCGCTTACACCAGCAGCAGCCTCATCCGCCAGATCGCCGCGATGGGCGACGACCTCAGCGCCCTCAGCAGCATGTGCCCGCCGCTCGTGGTCGAGAAGATGCGCGAAAAGAAGTCACAGCGCCACCCGGCCTTGGAACGCCTGCGCCAGCCGCGCGAAGAATGAAAAACGCACGCCGCAGTGCGTCGTGTGTCGCAAAGGCGGCGTGCGTCGCGGAAGTTGTGCCGTCAATCACTCAAACGTAAAGCCGTCTTCACCGGCTTGCTGCGTGATCATCGCAACCAGCGCATCACCCAGCGTTGTCGCGCCCGTCTGCTGCTTCTGCTGCTGAGCCACAAACGCATCGCGCTGCTTGGAAAGCTCCTGCACGCGCACATTGATCGCCGCCCGGCGCTCGCGCAGGGCATTGATCTTCGCCTCAAGCTCCTTCACCGACAGCCCGCGAAACTCCGCAGGCAATTCCTCTTTCTTGACATCCTCCAGCTTCACCCGCTGTTCGGTCACCGCTTCCACCAGGTCCCAGTTCGACGCGTCATATTGCTCCGTGTTCTTTGTCACCGCCCGCTGCACCGCCGCACTCGGGCTTGCGCTCTCCGCCGCCGAGTCCATGCGCGCTTGCCGCGACTTGGATGCCTCGCCATCGCGACCAAACGCCAGATACGTCGTGTTCACTTCCGCGCCCAGCTTGGCGATCTCATCGTCGTAGGGGCTGGGAATGTGCCGGACTTCCTCCGACTGATCAATCACGTGATACTTCCCGCGCCCCAGCGTCGCGCCGTCCAGCCACTTGCCATTCACGCCCTCCGCGTACGTGCCGCAGAAAATCGTGTTGATGCGCACGCCCTTGCGCACCGCATCCGCCAGTTCCTCGCTGTACGCCGCTTGATCAAACGGCTCGTTTCCTGCGATGAAGATGAAGCTCGCATCCGCCGGCTGCTTGTTCCAATCCAAATCGCGCAGCGCCGCCCCGATCGCCGGCCCGCACAGTTCCGTGCCTCCGTCGGTCTGCAAGCCAAACAGCTTCTCGCTCAGCACATCCAGATCGCTCGTGAACCCGCTGACCTGCTGCACCCACTTGCTGTCGGGGTTGAGGCGATCATTGCCGTACTGATACAGCGCGATCTGCAGCTTGGGCTTCTGCCCCATCTTGCAACTGCGATCAAACCGATTCACGATGTTCCACAACTGGCTCTTCGCCTGGCCAATGAGTCCATCCATGCTGTTGCTGGTGTCAAGCAACAGCGCGATGCGCACCACCGGCTGCGGCTGCGAAACCGACGTGCCCGGCGGATCGCTCACGGGCGGGCAGGCGCGGGCCTGTGACAATCCGGTGACACCAGCCAGCAGCACCAACGCCAACGCACGACGAACCAGCATGGGAAACTCCTTCAGCCACGCACGCACCATCGCGTGCTGAAGAGTGATACTGCCGAAGCGAGCTTCGGGTCCGTCACGGCTTTGTCACTGCTGGCTCGTCGCAGGCGCCTGTTCGCGTGCCAACAGCCTTCCCGCGTTGCTCGTAAACCACAGCACAAACGCGCAGCCAATCGGAAAAAGCAGTTCGTTGATGGCCCGCGCAATGAGCGCGTTGGTGGCGATTTCCGCATTGCCCTGCATGCTGCGCACAACGACATACGCGGCCGTGAAAGCACCTAGTGCGGCCCCCACGAGCAAGTAGAGCGAAAGTCGCTCGCGCTTACTGACCCACGCGACAAGCGCCCCGAACAACCCATACTCAACCGCCTTCACGATCGCCATCTCAACGCCAGTGGGAATGCTCGCACCCGCGCTCGCTCCTTGCGAAAGACTCTTCTGCACGGTCTTCGCGATCACAAATGCCGCAGGTGCCGCAAGAAGCCCGACGATCCCGACTACCGGAATGCGCGACTTGGCCACAGCATTGCCGATCGCAAGCGCAGTACACACTAGCAGCGACCAACTGACTTTCTGCGCCGTGTCTGGCAGCAGTGTCTGCTTGTTGAGAGTCGTGGCGATCACGATAGCGGCTTGCACAACAAGCCCCAGCGCGATGGAACACCAGACCGCTTTGATGATGGTCGATGCCAGTGAGCTGGAGTCGCGGGTGTTCATGACGCACAGTAGATGTGCCACGATTCCCTTCATCTTGCAAATCGCGTGAACACCGCAAAAACGGCACCACGGGCCGGCCCCCCTCGGAAAGGAGCGCGACCCGCGTGCACGTTTGCGTTGCTCGTTGCAGGGTCGTTACGGGCAGGCGCCACCGGCCAGCACGTTGAAGAAGTCAATCACATCCTGGTCTTCCGGGAAGACGCCGTTGTTGTTGAAGTCAATCGGATCGCACTGCGTGATGGTGGTGGGGCACTCGCCGCCCGCCAGCACATTGAAGAAGTCGATCACGTCCTGATCTTCCGGAAAGACACCGTTGTTGTTGAAGTCAATGTCGTTGCACGCCTGTTCCGTGCTCCAGTAGAACTCACCCGTCGAGCTGTTGCCGCACGGATTCGTGACGACAAGCTCGTAGTAACCAAAGTCCTCCGCCGTCGGCTGACCGATCGTCAGCGTCTGCGTTGTCAGCCCCAGGAGCCGACCGCTGCCATCATCCGTCAACGGCGCACCGTTCTTGAACCACTGGAACGTCATGGGCTGATCGCCCACCCATTGCTGGCCGAACTCCGTGAAGCAGCCCAGTCCGCAGCCTGCGCCATACCCCGAGTGGATGTACGGCGCGACGCAATCCGCTCCGCCGCTGCCATTGAAAGCCCAGCTCTCAAACGAATGCTTCGAATCCGACAGACCCGTCGCCGCCGTGATGCCCACCCACGTCTTGCCGTCATCATCAAAGATGCTGCGACCGTTCAGGTTCTCAAGATTGACATTGTTCGCCGTCAGCACCACCTGACCGTCAATCGCGACGGTGAACGTACCAGGGATCGGATTGCCATCGCCATCTTCGCTCGGCGCTACGTAGTGGAAGTACACCGTGTGCGGCCGGCCATCGGTCACATCCAGATCAAAGTCACTGAGCTGCGCGTGACCGAGACTGTCGCCATCCTGCGCGCTGATCTTCCCGCCCGCGTTCATCCCCTGCAGCGACACATGCCCCGCCGCAAACTCGCCCGGAGGTCCAAACGAGAACGTGTCGACTTCCAGAGCGACGCCATTCTCGATCCACACCGGCTGGCCGAGATTCGTCGCGCCATCGCCGTATCCCATGTCGGACCCGCCGCCACCC
>DATGWV010000274.1:0-6889 GCA_035299305.1 Phycisphaerales bacterium
GACCTCGTGAAGCAAGCCGCCGCTCTGCTCAAGCCGCACGGAGCGATCTTCGCGAGCACCAACACACAGGAACTTTGCGTGCCCCCGCGAGCTGGCGAAGCGATCCGCCTCGAGCGCGAAATCTCCAAGGCGCTCGGCAAGGAACCACGCTGGCTCAAACTGCCGCCGACGCCGCAGGACTTCACCGCCGAACGCGGCCGATTCGCGGCCCGCTTCTTCGCGCCGTGACCTGTGGGAGCACGATGTCCGGTTGAATACGCTCGTGTCCGTCCCCGTACGTTCGACTCGCGATCACCACATGAAACTACCCATCTCGCATCTTCCCAATCGCGGCCAGATCTGGAGTTGGATCAGCTTCGATGTCGCGAATCAGTCGTTTACGCTGCTCATCAACACCGTGCTTTTCTCGGTGTACTTCACGTCGGTTGTCTATACCAAGCCCAATGCTGAAGCGGTGTGGGGTTATATGTTCGCGGGTTCAATGCTGCTGGTGGTGCTCGCGAGTCCCATCGTCGGCGCGATCGCTGACGACCGCGCGAGCAAGAAACGCTGGCTGCTCGGCACGGGCGTCATCTGTGCCGCGCTCACGTGTTGCCTCGCATTGCTGGGGCCCGGTTCCATCTGGCTCGCACTGCTGTTTTACATCCCCGCCAACTTCTGCTTCAACATCGGCGAGAACTTCCTCGCCAGCTTCCTTCCACAGCTTGCCAAACGCGACGACATGGCCCGTGTTTCCGGCTTCTCGTGGTGCATCGCATACATCGCTGCGCTGCTACTACTCGTGCTCACCGCTGGCGCGATGCTTGCGTTCAACCTCAAAGACCCGTCCCAGTGGCGGCCCTTCTTCATCTTCGCGGGTCTGTGGTTCATCGCCTTCGCGATTCCAACGCTCATCAACCTGCGCGAGCCGCCGGTCGACGCGCCCACGCCCGGCAACCCGATCGTTGTCGGCTTCCGCAGGCTGCTTTCTTCCGCTCGCAGCACGGCGCAGTTTCGCGATCTGTTGCTCATTCTCGCCGGTTCGTTCTTCTACGGCATGGCGATGAGCGTCGTGATTGCCTTCGCGACGATCCTCTGTCAGAAGCTTGGGTTCCGAGATGTGCAACTCATCATCTTCGTCGCCGTCGTGACAGTCGCCGGCATCTTCGGCACCATCATCCCCGCGTTCTTCCAAGATCGCATCGGCCACAAGCGCACCGTCCTGTCGCTTCTCGTGGTCTGGGTCGTCGCCACCACCGGTTTCGCGTACTACTCGTTTCTCTTCGCGCGCGGCCAAGCCGCTCAGCCGCCCGTCACCGTCGCGCAGTGGCCCATGTGGCTCTTCGCGTGCCTCGTCGGCTTCGGCCTGGGATCACTCGGCAGTGCGAATCGCGCATTCGTCGCATACCTCACGCCCCCGTCACGCTCGGCGGAAGTCTTCGGCCTCTGGGGTCTCACGTTCAAACTCGCGGCAATTGGCACCATTCCCTTCGGCATCATGCTCACCCGCGTCGGCATGCCCGCGTCGCTGCTCACACTCACCGGATTCGTGCTCGTGGGTATTTTCATCACGATGTTCGTGAACGAGAAACGCGGCGTTGCCGCAGCAACCCAAGCCGAACCCGCCGCGTCCACATAAAGGTGCGAATAACCAGCTGCAACTGTTCGCATTCCGTCAACATTCACCACACCAGGGCATGCCGCTGACCGATGTCACCCGAGAAGCTGGTCTCTCGGGAGTTATCGCATGCGTGCAGCATTCGCCACGGTTCTCGTCGCCTCCGCCGGTCTCACCGTCGCGTCGATCGCCATCATGTCATCGACTGGTGATCGCGCCTCGCGCACACTGCAAGCCGCAGCGACGACGCACACACCCGGCGCGATGCTTCTCGCTGAAACCGACCGCCTCGCGCGCACGGCGTTCCAAGGCGCACTGCAAGTGGGCATGAATGACACCGACGAAGTGCGCGGTGCGGCCTACGCGGCCCTCGAAGCCTTCGCGGGTCAGCGCAGCACACTGGAAACTCGCGCCTCACAGCTTTCCGTTCCAGCAGCCGATGTCGAGAAGCTCGTCACGCTCAGTAACAACTTCCATGAAGCCGCGACCAAACTCGTGCGTGTGCCCACTGACCGCACCACATACCTCGCTGCGTGCGAAACGTTCGCAAATCTGAGCAACCAGCTTCGCACCACGCAGACCGCTTACGACACCGCCGCACGCGACACGCTGGCAACTGCCGGCGCACATGCTCAATTGTGGACGGGAGTCAGCGTCTCCGTCGGCTTGCTCGCGGCGGCGGGCATGGTTGCAGGCGTCGCAGGCTTCATGCATGCGTGGCGAAAAGACAAGCTCGCCCACCGAATCGAAGTCGACGCGCTCAGCTTCGCATCGCAGGAATCATCCAACGCATCGCAAGCCCGCACTGCTGCGCTCGCGCAGCTTGCGGATCAGTTCGCGCCCAGTCTCGACGGCATCGCCATCTACGCCACGCAGTTGGGCCAGCCCGAGGCCTCACCCGCCGAGCGCAGTGCAGTCGCTGCAGGTCTCGCCGCCCAATCACGCGGCATGGCCAACACGCTTCTGGCACTGCGCGACTTCATCAACGCCGATGCGGGCAGTCTCTCGCTGCAGCGTATCGCCGTTCCGCTTGCGCCCAGCGTGCGAGAAGTCGTCGACGCACTGAAGCCGCACCTGCCTGAAGGCACGGGCCTGCGCATCGATGTCGATACAAGCGTGCCCCAGCGCGTGCTGTTTGATCGCGATCGACTGCGTCAGGCCGTGCAGAGCTTTGTCGCGCTTGGCGCCGACGAAGCCCGCGCCGGACTGACGCAGGCACAAGCCTGGACCATGGCACCTGCGCCTGAAACCACCGCCGCGACCGGCGAGCAGCAGGCCGCGCCGATTGCCCAGGCCCCCGGCGAACAAGCTTCCGCCAACGCATGGATCGGATCGCATCTGTCAATCACCTTCGACGCATCCGCCGGCCAGCTTGTCTTCACGCTGCGCACGCCGTCGAGCGACTTCACGCTCGAAACGCTGCAGTCTCGCCTCGCGCCGCTGAACGACGTCAGCCGTATGAAAGAGCCGTCGTGGCGTCGCTGGCTCGATCTCGCGATTGTTGATCGCATCGCGACACAATCAGGCGGCCAGGCCCTCATGTGCTCGACGATTGATGGCACATGCTTCATCACCACACGCTTGCAAGTTGGTGTCAGCGAGAACACACCCAACCTTGCTGATTCAATCACCATCGAATTCGGCGTGCCCATGCCGCTCGAGCTACGCCAGCCTACTTCGAAGGTCTCGAATCCAGACATCGCGCAGGCTGCTAGCGACGTCACGACGCCAACGACGGCACCGGCGGCACCGGCGGCGACGGCGGTGACCGATGCAGACCACGATCATCCCGCCGCCAACATTCCCATCACCGACGCCAACGTCGCGCCGACAGTCGACTGCTCCGATGCTGCCGACTTGCGCGACCCCAGCAACACGCGCAAAGCCGCCTGAAGCGTTGCACGCAACGCCGGTTTCTATCACATGCCCACACGCCGCTCCTACGCTGTGGCGTCATGGCGAAAAAGCAATCGAACTCGCAGTCCACGTCCTCATCTCCGCGCCGCGCGAAGCGTGCCTCCAGCAGCGGGGTGCCGATTGGTTACTCGCAATTCGCCAGCGTCGAGTCTGTCGCAGGCAATCGCGCTCGCCAACTTGCGCTTGCAGAACAAGCAGGCAAGCAAGGCGCGAAGATCTTCTGCACGCAGGAAATGTGCACGACGCAGTACTTCTGCCAGAGCGAAGATCACCGCTTTTTCAGCCTTGCCGAGAGCATTCCGGGCCCCAGCACCGATGCGTTCGCGAAGATCGCCAAGAAGTACGACATGGCCATCGTCGCCGCACTTTTTGAGAAGCGTGCGAGCGGCCTCTACCACAACACCGCTGCAGTCATCGACGCCGACGGCTCGCTCATGGGTATCTATCGCAAGATGCACATTCCGGATGACCCGCTTTTCTACGAAAAGTTCTACTTCACACCCGGCGATCTGGGATTCAAATCGTGGAAGACCAGGCACGCCAACATCGGCGTGCTCATCTGCTGGGATCAGTGGTATCCCGAAGGCGCTCGCCTCACCGCGATGCAGGGCGCCGAGATTCTCTTCTACCCCACCGCTATCGGCTGGCACCCCAGCGAGAAAAAGGAGTACGGCGTTGCGCAGCACGACAGTTGGGAACTCAGCATGCGTGCTCACGCCGTCGCCAATGGCTGCTACGTCTGCGCCCCCAATCGCGTCGGACACGAACACATCACCGATGCGAAGGGCAATCGCGTCAGTGAAGACGGCCTGCAGTTCTGGGGGCAGGGTTTCGTCGCGCAGCCGAACGGTCAGGTCATCCATCGTGCCAGCATCGACAAGGAAGAAGTCTGCATCGTCGATTGCGAACTCGACAAGGTCGAATTCGCTCGCACGCACTGGCCCTTCCTGCGCGACCGCCGCATCGACGCGTATGGCGATCTGACCAAGCGATTCCTCGTGTGATACGCGCGGCTTACGCAAGCCACGCATCTTCAAATCGCATGCCCATTGCGACTGTCGCCGCCGAGCCGTTCTCAACCATGCACCCCACGGGATACGCGCAGTAATCCACGCTGAAGCTGCCCGCAGGTCGGTGGTTGCCTGAGTATCCAAGGCCACCGAACGGCAGCTTGCTGCTTGCACCCGCGGTACCCGCGTTCACATTCAAACAGCCCGCTTTCGCTTCGCGCAGGAAGCGAGCGATATTGCCCGCATCCTTTGTAAAGATGCTCGCGGCTAGACCAAAGCCCGTGGCATTGGCCTGTTCGATCGCTTCGTCGAGATTCTTGACGACCGCGATGCGCAGGAAGGGACCAAACACTTCCACATCGTCGCCCGCTGTTGTAATCGCCGCATGCGGCTTGCTCTTGATGAACTTCTGCACGCGCATCACGCTGGGGGTGATGTAATGCCCAGGCCCCCCGCCATCGCGCGTGGGTGCTTCATTCTCATCCAGCGCTCGAGCCGGCACGAGCAGTTCGCCGCCCGCCTTCGCGAGTGCGTTGATCGTGGTGAGCATCTGGTCGCGCGCCAGCCGCGAGATGACAGGCCCCATGAAGACCGGATGTGTCGCCTTCGGATCGCCGATCATCACACTGCTCGCGCCTTTGCAGATCGCGCTGATGACTTTGCTCGCGACGGCCTCGTGCACGATCACTCGGCGTGTACACGTGCAGCGCTGGCCGCTCGTGATGAACGCACAGCGGATGCACTCAATCACCGCCTGATTGAGATCGGCGTCGTGCATGATGATCACAGGGTTGTTGCCACCCATCTCGAGTGCGAGAATGCGCCCGGGCCGATCAAGATTCGCCTGCATGATGCGTCGACCGACCGGCCACGAACCGGTGAACAGAATGCCGTCGATGTCATCATGAGTGCTGATTGCGCTCGCGACATCCGCTGCGCCCTGCACGAGATTGACAACGCCCGCCGGAGCATTGTGCGCGCGCAGTGCTTCGTCGAACAGCTCCGTGAGAAACTGCCCCACTGCCGGCGTTTTGTCGCTGGGCTTGAAGACGATGGTGTTCCCCAGCGCGAGCGCCGGCACGATGTGACCATTCGGCAGGTGCGCAGGAAAGTTGAATGGCCCAAGCACCGCCATCACGCCGTGCGGCCGAAACTCGCACGAACCAGTGCGCTGCGGCGACATTTTGCTGAGATCAACCGTGTACGGCGTCACCCGCTTGAGCGCGCCCTCCGCCGACGAATCGAGCGTGATGTCCACCTTGCTTGCAAGCAGCCCGGCCTCCGCTTTCGCGTCCCACGTGACTTTGCCCGTCTCTGCGACGAGCAAGTCGGTCAGCGCATCCACCCGCTGCGTTGCCAGTTTCTGGAAGGTGCGGAGCACGGCAATGCGTCCGTCCATCCCCAGCGCCGCCCACGCGGGCTGCGCCGCTCGCGCCGCCGCTATGGCCGCGTCGACGTGCGACACATCCGGAGTGCCTGCCCACACCAGTTCCGCAGGCCGAGCCGGGTTGAAGCTCTTGAGCCCGGAACCAGCAAGCGGCTTCCACTCGCCAGCGATGAGATTGGACGGAGCATGACGAAGCGAAGCGTGTTGCATGGGAGCCTCGGGCGAACATCAGAAACACAAACAAAGAGTGGGTGCGGCAAGCGGTTCGAGACGCGTGAGAGTAGAGCAGCATGCGGACAGCGCTGTGACGCCCCGATCATGAAGTGCGTGCGAACGTGAGACGGCGAGACAGCACGAACCGGGACTAGATCACCAACCCTCCCGCGAGCACCGCGTCGTGCAAACACATCACCAACGCCAAATCGGCTGCTGATCATGACCCGCGCCAACCTGTGCGTTCAAGCCTTCGCCTTCCTCGCCCGCTTCTTCGCCACCGGCTTCGCGGGCTCGTCGCGTGTCAGCCCAAACTTGCCGAGGGGCGTGAATCCCAGCGGCGCGCCAAGCTGCACGCCGAGCAGTTCCATCGCTGCTTGCGTCAGTCGCACCGGGCCATCTTTGCCCGCTTCCACAAACGTCTCGGTCGCGCGGAAATCGCCCTCGCCGTCCAACGTGCTGATGATCGCCGCGGTGTTGCATCGATCATCTGTCGTGGGCTTGCCCACTTCGCCCATGCGCGTCGCTGCGACCAACGGAATCTGATCGGTGACCGCATCCAGATGTGGCCCGCCATCAAACGGATCGATGTAACCGCGATACTTGAAACCCAGGCTTTCCAGCAGCCGCCGAGCGGGAATGGTCTCTCGCGAAACCACGCCCACCATGTTTTGTGCTTCAAGCGGCAGCAGCGTCAGGTAAATCTCATCCTTGGGCAGCAGATCACTGATGAACGCGCGGTTGTGCTGACAGAACCGATCCGCC
>DATGWV010000275.1:0-2184 GCA_035299305.1 Phycisphaerales bacterium
GGGGGCGACGCCCGCGCCTAAGCCCACCTCGCGTCCCGTGGTGGTGGTGCGCGACGGCGGCCGGTACACGCATGAACTGCGGCTGGTGGATGAGTCCACGCCCACGCGCCGCGCCCGGCCCAGAGGCGTGCAGCGCGCCGAGGTCTTTGTGGCCTTCACCGCGGTGGGCACGCCGCCGCCCGCGAGCCTGAGCGAGTTTCGCTACGTGCAGAGCGTGAGCGATGGATCGACCGCGCTGCGGTTCGAGTCGCCGCAGGGCGGGATGCAGGCCCATTACATGGCGCGCTGGGTCACGCGCCGCGGTGCGAGTGGTCCGTGGAGTGAGACCAGCAGCGCGACGATCGCGGCGTGAGTCACGGGCATGATTGCAAGCGCGGCCCGGTATCATCACTCGTGATGGACTTCGATGTACTCAAGCGTCAGCCTAATGATGTCCTGCTTCGCGTGTATTCGCAGACGCTTGAGGAACTGCGGCGACGGGGCGTTGTGCGCAGCAGCAACAGTCCGGTTGCCGACT
Organism: Phycisphaerales bacterium; assembly: GCA_035299305.1. GTDB lineage: Bacteria > Planctomycetota > Phycisphaerae > Phycisphaerales > UBA1924 > BJHL01. Next base: position 518 of record DATGWV010000275.1, read on the forward strand.
ACGCAGAAAAGATCGCCGCTCGCGCGCTGGGCCTCACGCTCATCGGCAAGTCGAGCGCCGGGCACGATGCCGTGGACGCTGCAGGCCAGCGGTACCAGATCAAAGGCCGTCGCGTGACATCGCACAACGCCTCTCGGCAACTCTCGTTCATACGCAATCTCGATGTTCGGCCCTTCGACTCGCTAGTGGGCGTGCTCTTTGACGCTGAGTTCGCGGTACAGCGTGCGTGCGTGATTCCCTTTGAGATTGTTCAAGCCCGCGCGGGGTTCTCCAAGCATGTCCACGCGCACCGGCTGATGCTGCGCGATGAGGTGTGGAGCATCGCGGGCGTGCGCGACGTGACGGCGGAGATCGCCCGGGCCGCCGAGAAGATCTGCGCAGGTGCAGGCCATTGCTGATGCCGGGGCTGCCGCCCCCGGCACCCCCGCTCAAGACAGGGGCGAAGGAGGCTGCGTGGGAGAACGCAACCACGGCTGCGCATGCAAGGCAGTTGCATGCGATGTGGTGACGGTGTGACACGTCGCCAGCCGTGAGGCGCTCGTGGCGTGAGTGGATCAACTTTGGTACGGGCGGCCGGTGCCGGTCTGCACGTAGGCCTGCAGGCTCGACAGGAACTGGGCCCAGCCGCCGGTGCAGATGTCGTAGCAGGCGACGCTGGGGTTGAGGCCGATGTGGTCAAAGTCAAGCGCCGTCGCGGTCGCGCCGTGCTCGCGCAGGCGGAAAATGAGTTCGTGGTCCTTCCATTCGTCTTTTGCATCGATGATGCCGGGGACGTGCAGATACGAGTCGATGCAGCGCCAGCGCACTTCGCGCGCTGGCTCCAGCCGCTCGATGCGCAGCACCTTGTACGTGGCCCCGAAGCGGACGGTGAGGGTCTCGCCAAGAGCCGTGCCCACGGTGCAATTGCGCGTCCACCAACTCGTGATGCCCGTAGGCGTCGTGAGCGCGGCGTAGACAGTCGCAGCGGGGGCGGTCAGGTGCAGCGTCGTGTGGTAGTGATTCATGCGTGCTTTCGAGTGGATGCGCGGCGAGTCCGCGCGGTGCGCGGGCTGCGTGATGCCGATGAGGGCGGCGCGGGGGGCGTGTCTGCTTCGACGAACAGCTTGAGTCGCAGGAGGGCATCGTCCCATTGGCGCGCGATGCGTTCCAGCGCACTGCGGGCCTCGTCGAGTCGCTGGGGCTCCAGCTCGTAGCGCATCGCGCGACCGGCGCGTGCGTGCCGCACCAGACCCGCCGCGTGGAGCACACGCAGGTGCTTGGTGACGGCCTGGCGCGTCATCGCCGTGCCTGCGGTGAGTTCGGCGATGGAGGGACGTGTCCCGCTGGCGAGCCGCGTCAGCAGATTCCAGCGCGTCTCATCGCCGATCGCCGCGAAAACGGTTGCGATGGGACGCGGGCGGCGTCCGCGAGGCTTATGGGTTGGCGGCGATGAAGGCACGGATGTTCTCCACTTGGATGTCCCAGCCGCCGCTGTTGAGGCGAAAGGCTTCATCGCGCCAGCCCGCGGGCAACTTGTCGAAGCCCGACTCCGTCACGGTCAGTTGTGTGCCGCTCGCGATGGCCTGCAGACGAAACTCCACGAGCGTGCGCGCGTCTTTGGACTCGGGGCGCGTGCTCTCGACATCGTGTGGGTGCCACTCGAAGGAGAAGAGCGTGGGCGGCATCAT
>DATGWV010000276.1:0-2116 GCA_035299305.1 Phycisphaerales bacterium
GCCCGTCGCCACCTGAATCGCAACCCCGACTGGCAGACCCGAACCAACGAACAAATGGGCCCCAATGACACACGCGACTACCTCGTCCGCGTCGCACAAACCGGCACCTACAACCTGCGTCTGCTCGCCGCGCCCACCATCGCCAACACCTCCATCTGGGTAGGCGCCAACGGCTCGCAAGTCGGCACGCTCGTGCTGACCAACCCCGCATGGCCCGTCCCCATGACGCGCCAGTGGTGGGGGCCCATCACCGTACAACTGCACGAAGGCCTCAACACCATCCGCCTGCGCTCCACGCAGGGCTACGAGTTCGCGATGTGGGAACTCAACGCCGACCCCGTCGCCATCGCGTGCGACAGCATCGACTTCAATCGCAACGGCGTCTTCCCCGAAGACCAAGACGTGAGCGACTTCTTCAGCGTCCTCGCCGGTGCGCCCTGCCCTGGCGGAGCGGCCTGCGACATCGACTTCAACAACAACAACGTCTTCCCTGAAGACGAAGACGTGGTCGCCTTCTTCCGCGTCCTCGCAGGCGGCGACTGCCAGTAAGTCTGCCCGATCAAAAACCCCACAAAAATGCACAGAACCTGCGGATCAAGCCGACGATTATCGGATTGTGACCCCATGCGCGACCCCGCGCCGGGTCGTCGGCTTTCTGGAGGTTTGCATGCCTGCGATTTCCGTTCGTGATGCGTCGCCCAACGGGGCTGAAAAGCCGGATGCGAACGCAGCCAGCTCCGTGGTCGAGGCCCGCCCCGCGACACCCGCCGACCCGCTCGAGCGCTCGCTCCATCAAGCCGTCGAGCAGGTTTTCCTTTCGCCGCGCGTCGTCGATCAACGCGCCTTCGACGAGTTTGCCGGCCAGCTCAGCAAGCTCACCAAAGAAGCTGGCAAAGCCGGTGAGTCCCTCGCCGTCACGCACGGCCAAGTCAAAGCCCTCAACGAACAACTTCGCGGCTTGATGAGCGACCTCACCACCAAGACCGACGCCGCCATCAAGGCCCTGCCGCTCATCGAAGCCAAGTCCGCCAAGGTCCAGCAACTGCTCACGCACGTCGGCAACGAAACCGCGATCGCCAAAGCCCGTGAGCTTCGCGACGGCATCGCGCAGGAGCTCCTCGCTCAGCGCGACGGCCTCGTCAAACAGCTCGTCGCCGAAGTGCGCGAAGCCGTCGTCCGTCAGGCGATGGACGACATGCAGACCGAACTGCGCGATCAGCTTGCGAAGCAGCTCGAAGCCAGCATGCGCGGCCAAATGCACGACGCGATGACGCAGATGATGACGCCGCTGCTCCGCGAAGCGATGCGCGAGCACCTCGCCGCGATGCCCGCCCCATACGGCCCCGTCGCCGCACCACCCGTCATCGACACCCTCGCACTCGACGCATCGCTCAAAGAAACCATCGTCGACGCGCAGGCCGCCATCGCCAATTTTGAAACCCAGGTCCGCTCCGTCGAGCAGCGCCTCGAGCACACCAAACTCGCCGGCGAGCAGATCACCCAGCGTGCCGAGCAGATCGAGAAGAGTCTCGAAGAAGCTGTGCTGCGCGCAACCATGAAGTTCGAGTCCACCGTCAGCCAGAGCGAGCAGCGCACCGAAGCCGTCGCGAGCGAAATCGCCGAGCAGTTGCTCGCGCTGCGCGCCGACGCCGCCAAGCTCGTGACCGAATCGCGCGAAGTCATTGCCGCCGATCGCGCCAGCATCGCCAGCGAACGCCAGACCGCCATCGACACCATCACCGCGACCTCGCAGCGTCTCATGCACCGCATCGAGCATCTGCCTTTGCTGACGGACGAGACCATTGCTGCCAAAGCTCAAGCCGCCATCGAGTCCAGCAGTCGCGAAGCCGCGAACGCTCTCTCGCAGCTTGCCGCCGAGCACGCAGTGCAGATCGAATCAGCGCGCGTCGAAGCACTCGCAACAATTCAAAGCGCCGCCGCGACCGCATCCGCCAGCAACACCATGCGAGGCGAGAACGTCGCACGCATCAGCACTGCTCTCGCCGCTGCCGAGACTCCCGCGCTTTCTCGCGAGATGCTTGATCAGTTGCAAGCCGCCACGCAGCACGCGTCGCAGACGCACGCCCACGTCTCCGCCATCATCGCGCGACTCGAG
>DATGWV010000277.1:0-4123 GCA_035299305.1 Phycisphaerales bacterium
GGACTGGCACTTTCGCCGTCGCCCGCCTGCGCATTGCCTGCGATGTTCACGCCCGACTCCGTCAGCGACTCCACGCTCGACAGCAGCGTGCTGATGGCCAACTTCTGCACCGGATTGAGATCCTTGGCCTGCGCGACCTGCGTGCGCGCATCGCCCACGAGCTTCTTCGTGCGCGTCGTATCGGTCAGCGCGGTGCCCAGCACGCGAAAGCCGTATTGATTCAGCTTGCCCTCGAGCATACCGGCTTCGGCTTTGCGCGATGGATCAACGATCGTTTCGAGTTCAAGCGCGCCGCCCGACAAGAACGAACCGGCGGCTTCTTCAAATCCCTTGGGCACTACGATCACCGCGCTCGCGTCACCCGTGCGCAGCAGCTTCTCCGCCGCGTCGCGCGTCAGCATCGGCTCGGGCGAGAGCACTTTGCCGTCGTCATCCTTCACTGCAGGCAGCACACGCAGCACCGTGTCGCCGCGCAAGTCGTTCACAAATGCCCGACTCACCGGCCCGCCGTCTTCATTCACAATCGCCACGCGCATGCCGCCGCTGCCGCCGCCCGAACCGCTGTAAATGAGACCGAAGAAGATCGCGAAGAGAATCGGAAAAACGAACACGGCGAAAAAACCGCCCTTGTCCCGAAGCAACAGGCGGAAGTCTTTGAGCGCGATAGTGAGAATGCTCATCATGTGACGCACACTCCCGGTGCGCCCGGAGCGTACGTCGCGCCCGCCTCACGAACGAGGCGGCACGCGGGCCAGAAACACCTGCACATCCGCAAGCGGCACCGCAAAGCTGACATTCTCGATGCCCTGGCCCACGAGCTTGGACCGAATGATGCCCAGCAGGTGGCCATCTTCCGCCAGCAAGGCGCCGCCTGAATTGCCGGGCGAAACCGCCGCGTCTGTCTGAATAAGCGCGGTCGGCGCGATCTCCTTCGCCCTTCGCTCGGCGGAAATGATGCCCTGCGACACCGTCCAACCCAGCCCCACAGGATGCCCGATGACGAAGACCTTGCTGCCCACGGGCGTCGTTTCCGCGATCTCCAGTTCGATGGGCTTCCATGTCGTCGCTTGCGTGACGCGCACCACCGCAAGGTCGCTCTCAACGTCCTTCGCGACGACCGTTCCCGCAAACTCACTGCCGCCCCACGTGCTGACGAGTACCACATCTTGATCGGTCACCACGTGCGCGCTGGTCAGAATGTCACCAGTGCTTGTCACGACAACGCCTGAACCCTGCCCCGACGCCGTCACGATGCGCACGATGCCTTCGCGATGCGATGTATAGAGATTGCACACCGGACACTCCGGGTGCAGATGCGGCTTGGTATGAACTCGACTATCCATCACATGGCCGTCGGTGGCCTCAGTCGCGGCGTGGACGTGCGACTCGGCGTGTTTCGTCGCACATCCGCTGATGAGCGCAAGCACCGCGACCAAAGCGACCGAACCGACATTCAGGCGAGAGAGCATGCGCGTTGGTTGCCTGCGATGACCCCCAGGTTTCGCGCTCAGTCCCGCAAACTTCGGCCCGTGAGCGACAGGAACACGGACTCCAAGTCAGGCGGATCAATCCGCACGTTGGTCGCGGTGCCGCTCGCCATGACCCGCGCGATCTCCTTCACCGGATCAGCAGTCTCAATGCGCTCGTGCGTGTCGCCATGCGTGACTGTCACCACCGTGTGACCACCGTGGGCCGCCGTTAGTTCCGCGAGCGTGCCCTGCGCCAGCACCTTGCCCTTGTCCATGATCGCGATGCGATCGCACAGCTTGCTCGCCTCTTCCATGTAGTGCGTCGTATAGATAATCGTGCGCCCCTCACTCGCGAGCTTGCGCACCACGTCCATCAAGTTGTTACGACTCTGCGGATCAACGCCCGCCGTCGGCTCGTCCAGCAGCAGCAGCGGCGGATCATGAATCATCGCAACAGCGAGATTGAGCCGCCGCTTCATACCACCCGAGTACGTCGCCACGCGGTCCGTCCGCCGCGGAGCAAGTCCCACGAGTTCCAAGACTGCATCCACGCGGGCGGCGAGCGTGCCGCCTCGCAAGTGATAGAGCTTGCCGAAAAACTGCAGGTTCTCCTCGCCCGTGAGTTGCTCGTACAGCGCGAGCTCCTGCGGCGCGACACCCAAATGCAACCGAGCGGCACTGGTTGTGGGCGCGCCCGCACCTTCAATGTTCACGCTGCCTTCATCGGGCGCGATGAGCCCGGTCGCCATGCCGATGGTCGTGCTCTTGCCCGCGCCGTTGGGACCAAGCAGTCCGAACACTTCGCCCTTGCGCACGCTCAGCGACACGCCATCCACCGCCATGACGCGCCGGCTCGCCGGTCCGAAGTGCTTGCGGAGGTTGGTCAGCGTGAGCATGGCAGAGCATAGGGTTTGCTTGCGATCCGCCGCTGATTGGACCTGCGGGCTGAAGCACGAAAGGATGTGCCGTCCCAGTCAAGCAACGAAAACGCGGCCCCTTGAAGGGCCGCGCTTTGTCAGTGGTTTGCCTATATGAGCGTGACGTCGCGTGGGCGGACGGCACTTACGGGCACGAACCGCCGGCAAGCACGTTGAAGAAGTCAATCACGTCCTGGTCTTCAGGGAAGACGCCGTTGTTGTTGAAGTCGATGTCGTTGCATGCCGCGCATGTGCCGCCGGCGAGCACATCGAAGAAGTCAACGACATCCTGGTCTTCGGGGAAGACTTGATTGTTGTTGAAGTCAATGTCATCGCAAGGGGCAACGCAGGTGTTCGTGCCGCAGGTTGTGAGTGCGCCCTGCCACGTACCACCCGCGCCGTTGCACAGCGCACTCGTCAGGCTCAGGCAGCTTCCCGTGCTGAAGCAGCAAGCTCCGTTGGGCTGCGGGCAGTTGGCCGATGCGCACGTGGTGTTCACGCCGCGGAACGTGCCCTGCTGCTGCGTGCAACTGACGGGCGACGTGATGACGCACGAGCCGCTTGGCAAGCAGCATGCGCCGCTGGGACACGTGTTACCCGAACCGCACGCACTGCCCACGCCCTGGAACGTCCCGGCGACGCCCGCACAATCCTGCTCAGACAGGTTCAAGCAGAACCCGTTGCTCAAGCAGCACGCGCCCGTCGGCACCGGACAGTTGGCCGTCGCGCACGTGGTGTTGTCGCCGCGATATGTGCCGCTTTGCGCGGAGCACTCCGTCTGCAACAGAATTGAACACGATCCGCTGGGCAAGCAGCACGCACCCGTTGGCGGCGCGCAGTTCACGCTGCTGTACGTTGTGCGCGTCACCCAGTCGCCGCCTGGCCGACACAGCACATTCAGCGCGCTGAAGCGCGCCCAACCGCCATTAGGCGGACAGCCAAGCGAGCCGCAATTCACACCAAAGAGCCAGTTCAGCGTCGGCTGACTCAACCCACCGGTGGGGTTGTCCGTCGTGGGAAACGCATTGCTCGCCGTCGGCGGCGCGGTGATGCACGGATTGCCCGTCTGGTTGTTGTGCTGCACAATGCGCCACACCGTCGAGAAGCTGTTGCTCGGATTGGCCGGGATGATGATCTGTTCAGGATCGTTGGGATCGACGCTGAACTGCACGTTCACACCCGCCGTGCCCGGACCGACCCGCAGATAAGGCAACACCACGTCATCCGCAGTGATCGTGTCGATCAGCGTTCCCGTGCCGGGCGGACCCGCCCAGAACTCAACCGCCCAGATCGTCGTCGTCTGCACCGTCGCGTTGCTCGTCGCGAAGATCATCTCCGCAAGGTCGATGCGCAGCGGAAACTGATTCGCCGGCACGTTGTACGTCGCTGCAGCGGACTCATTCTGTGCAAAGCCCGCCTGCACCGTGAACTGACCGCCCGCGAAGTTCGCGTTCGTGTGTGAACCAACCGCTTGGCACGGACCGCGTACACCAAACCCCGGTGCCGCGTTGATCCACTGCACCGGCTGCGTGCGCGACACGCGCATCGTGGGCACACTCGTCAGCACCGTCGGAATCTCATTGGCGGGAAAGCGTCCCAGCTCGCCTTCAGCGACAACATCAGTCGACGCGACAACTTGCTCCGTCGCGACTTGTGCAACCGCACAACCCGCCGCCATCGCAAGCACACCACAGCCAACACGCAGCAACTGACGCATAGATCGCTCCTCAGGCCCCC
>DATGWV010000278.1:0-9171 GCA_035299305.1 Phycisphaerales bacterium
CGATCTGCCGCGCACGTCTTCCTCGGCCCCAACAACGTTGGTGATGTCTGGCAAGTCACCAAGGTGAACGCGCGCGACATGGTGCACCTCACCGAAAAGCCTGTCGAGCTCGCGACGCGCGCGATGACCTACAGCTCGCGCCCCGGCGAACGTGTGCTCGACCTCTTCGGCGGCAGTGGCAGCACACTGATCGCAGCCGAGATGCTTGGCAGGCGCGCGTTGCTGATGGAACTCGATCCGCTCTATTGCGACGTAATCATCAAGCGATGGGAGACGTTTACGGGCAAGAAGGCCAAACGGGTCTCAGCTCCCACAACGACGAGCAACGCCGCAGCTGGTGAAGCTACGGCGAAGACGGGAGGGAAGAAGTGAATGGCTACCACTCAACCGCGTACGGAGAAGAGCCCGCGCTCGACCTTCTTGAATCGTGCTGTGTCGCCCTTGGTCGCGATCTCGCGGGTGATGGCGGCGTGCAAAGTGCTCTCGGGCGTCTTGCCGCCGGGGCTGGTCCAGAGGCTGCGCTTCTGCATTTCAGCGATGATTTCAGTGCAGCGCAGCGGCCTGTCGCTGGTGGCGAGCACTTGGGCTGCCGCGTCAAGCGCGCTCATCCGCTTTGGTGCCTTCGTCTTGGGCTGGGCTTGGGTACTGGTCCCGCTGTTGGTGCCGGTGGGCGTCTTCTTGGTGCCGGTGTCCTTGGCACCGCTGGTCTTCTTCGGCTTCGCATTCGCGGTCTTGGCGTTCTTGGTCTTCTGGGTGACGGGCATGTTGAAACTCTCCTGAACGTCGACTGGAAACCCCTCCGCACGCTGCGGCGGGGAATGAGCAGCCAGGCGGTCTCCCGCGCGGTGCCCCGTGGTGGTTTACTTGCCGAACACCGTCTCAGCCAACCCGCTGGCGAGCACATCGACGATCGCCTTCGCCATGTCGCTGGTGGGCGTGACTTCCCATCCTCGGTCAAACGCTGCGGCGGTGCGCTTCGTGACTTCGTGGCTGAGATGCAATTTGCTGATGCGGCTTCGTGCGAGCTCGTAGCTCTCGCTTTCGGCGTGCTCGGGGAAGACCAACGCTTCGAAGGTGTGGCTTGCAATCGTGCCATGTACCCAAGTACCGCCGGTCGGGCGACCATCGCGCTTGCTGATGTGCAGGCTCGCGATGATCGCTGCGGGGTCGGTGCTCATCACCGGGGCGGGCTTGCCGCTGGCGGCTTGTGCTCCAGCGTCGAACGCCACGGCGATGATCGCGCGGATGTCGCTGACGCTGATTTCGTGGAAGTCCAAGCTGTCGCGTTTGCGGTCGGCGAGCGTGTCGAGGTCGAGCAGCTGGCGGACTTGTTCGTGCAGAGCTTCGCGGTGGGCGGCGTGCTTGTCGGTCGTGGGCTTGCTGGCGCTTCGCTTCGTGGGGTTGGTCAGTCGCTTGGCCATCGTCGTGGTCTCCGTCGCGGTAGGCGTCGTTGCCAAACTCGCGTGACACATGACGGACTGGGACATGCCCGGATTCAAGTCGTGGGCGCGGAATGTCCGCCAGATTCCATGACAATCTGCAAGCACCCCGCGTCATCGCGGACCTTGCGCAGAATCAGCAGAAAGCAAGGGAAATACATGCGTTTTGCAGTCCCGCACGCGGCTCGCGTCGTCACACCACCCCCACCACTTCGCGCCGGTTGCCCCACGTTCGCCCGTGTCGCGAGATCGAAAGAAACCCAGGAGACCACGCGATGAGTACCCCGCTAGCACACGATGGTTTGTCGCCGAAACAAGAGCAGGCGATTCTCGCGCTCATGAGTGAAACCACCGTTCTCCGCGCGGCGGAGACGGTCGGCGTGGATGCCCGAAGTATTTATCGTTGGCTTGAAGATCCCATCTTCGCCGCCGCGTTCCGCCGTACGCGTCGTGAAGCGTTTGCGCAGGCGATGGCGGCAACCCAGAAATACGCGGGCCTCGCTGTGCACTCGCTTGCCAAGGTCATGAGCGATGCGAACGCCAACCCACAAGCGCGCGTGGCGGCAGCGACAGCGTTGCTCAAGTTCAGCCGGGAGGCGCTGGAGATCGATTCTTTAGTCGAGCGCATCGAGCAACTTGAAGGCGAGATCGCCAGCAAGCCCAAGCGCGTGGTCAACGACGCGGCTGTCAGCACGCCCGCCGATGCCGACACTCGGACTGCGACACGTGACGACAAGACGCAAGCGTGATGGATGAGCCCTGACGCACACCATCGCTTCATGAGCTTTGAAGCTCGTCCGCTTGACATATTCCGATATCAGCATATACTCTGCTCATGCCTCGTTCCGCAACAACGACGGATGTCTTCAACGCGATCGGAGAGCCCCGCAGGCGAATGCTTCTCGACTGTCTGATACGGGGAGAGCAGGATGTCTCCACGCTCGTCGACAAACTCGGATGGCCGCAAGCCGACGTTTCCAAGCACCTGAGCGTGCTGCGAAGCGTGGATCTCGTTGTTGTGCGGCCCGTGGGAAGACGCCGCGTGTATGGCATCAATGGAGCCGGCTTGAAACCGATTCACGACTGGACATCAACGTACGAGAAGTTCTGGACCAATCACCTCGACCGCATCAAGGCTCGTGCCGAGGCGGTTGCTGCCAAGTCGAAAGGGAAGACAAAGTGACAACATCAGTGAAGAACATCGCGCCTCCGGCGGACACGCAATCGCAAACTCAAACGCTGCACATTCAGAAGGAGATCGAGATCGACGCGCCGATTGCGATCGCATTCGCGGCGGTGCTTGAGGAACTCGGCCCCGGAAGCCACATGCCTGACGGTGCGCCGTCGCACATGAAGCTGGAAGCTTGGCCAGGTGGACGCCTCTTCCGTGATCTAGGCAACAACACCGGACACTTCTGGGGACACGTCCAAGTCATCAAGCCACCGACGCTGCTGGAGATCAGCGGGCCGCTCTTCATGTCGTATCCAGCAGTGAACTTCGTGCAGTATCGTCTCACGGCGGCGGGTGAACGCACCACACTGTTGCTTACGCATCGCGCTGTTGGATTGCTCACTCCCGAACATCGCGAGGGCGTGCAGAAGGGCTGGGATCACGGCCTCGGTCGCATCGCGCAGACTGCAAGTGTCAAAGTCCATTCCAAGATCGGCCACAAAGGTTGACAGTTGATCGCCACACACAAGAGGAAATAGTCATGAGTAAAGCAGATCTGTTTCTTGCCGAGTATGAACGTGAGCTGACCACGACGCGTCGGTTTCTCGAACGCATTCCGGGTGATCGACTCGCGTGGAAGCCTCACGAGAAGTCGATGTCGGTCGGTCAGCTTGCCCATCACATCGCGGAAACGCCGGAAATGGTTCTCCGCACGTTCGTTCGTGATGAAGTCACACCGCCCGACCTGAGCACGAGCAGACTTCAGCCGCCGACGCTGTCAGCTGTTCTGCAGACGTTGGAGAGTGGCGCGGTCTATGTGCGGGAAGCGCTGCCGAAGGTCAACGACCACCAAATGGCGGCGCTGGTCGGTGTCGTCGTCGCCGGGCGCACGCTCATGTCGTCGCCTAGGGAAGTGTTCATTCGCAGCATCATGTTTAACCACTGGTATCACCACCGTGGTCAACTGGGCGTGTACCTGCGGCTACTCGGCGTATCGGTTCCGGTGAGCTACGGGCCCAGCGGTGACGAGTCGCCGTTCTGAGGGCGTCGACGCGCAATCGCTGGTAGCACAAGATGGATCGACAAGGCGCGCTGCATGCGGACACACCACCATGCAGCCGCCACCGTGCTACAACGCTCCGCAGATTTCGAGTTCACACGCCGAGACAACACGCTTCGCGCGTGTAGCGTCTGTGGTCACCCAACTTCGTCGCGATGTACGCGAGATTCGCAGCCGTGAATCGCACTTCATCGCAACGAATCGCAGACACGCGCCATCCGGCCTATCCCGGGGCAGTTATCGCATGGCCAAAGTCCCCCGGTCGCAATTCTGCGGCGACGCGCGGAATGGGCGAGCGTTGGTTCCATACGAAAAGTGGGAAGGAAATGACCCCCTACCCCCATCCACACTGCGTCACTGGGTCAGTTGCGGGGCTTGGCGGGACAGTGCTGTCAACAGTTGGATGTACTTTACCCGCACGCCGTCACGAGACGAGCTCCACTCCCAGCGCAAGATGAACTTCCTTACCATAACCGATCTGCTGTAGACTATGGCATGCGTGCACGCGGGGTTGACGATCTCGCGAGTTACGGTGGCGTCCACGCGGTGCAAACTACACGTCCAACATTACACGCTTGCACGCCTGCCACGCCGCGTAATGTCCTCTGAGTAGAAGAAGGAGCCAGCTGTGAATGAGAACCAAGCCAAAGCCCTCGCCGAAGTGTTCAGCGGCGAAGCGTGGGACAGCGGTGGCGGCATCTGGCTCGCCGCGTACTGGCGGGGCGACGGGAAGTACATGGTGTTCTCCGGCGATGCCCTCTGCGAGTATGACAGCGAAGAGGACTTTGACGAAGCCCGGGCTGCCAAGACCCTCGTGCTCGCCAGCGGCGACGAGGAGTGGTGGGTCGTCGTCGACACCGAAGGCAACACTTTCTACCGCAACCCGGATCTGAAGACGGGCTGGCGGTTCCGCGAAGACGCCGAGCACGAGGCCAAGAGTCTTCAGAGCCGAACCGGAGATCGGTACGTTGTCCAGAACTGGTGCCCAACATGAGCATCGGCGTCGGGTGATGCTGCTTAAGTCGTCACCGGTCGAAGTCGCTATCGGAGAGTCCACCTGAGAGCACATGGCACGAAACCTTCATCCGCCTCTGCTCGAGTCCGTATCGCTTGCAGCGAGGAGCTGGTAAAACGGCATACCTTGAACGATGTCTCCCGAGACGCCTTGAGTCTTGTACAGGCAGTGGTGCTTCGCCAGTGTCTTTACGCGTTCTGCGAGCGGTGCAACCAATTCGGCTGGCAGTCCGAGCGCCCCGAGTTCTTGAGGTGTCACGTTTGGCACTTTGTGGATGAACCACGTTAGTAAAGGCTCGCGATAGTCTGTAGCGCCAGCCTTGAAGTGGCGGAGGTACTGTGACGCCAAGATGACACCGACTCCGAACTCTCGTCCCTGCAACAGGATCTTGCGCAGCACATCAAATTCGTAGCGCATGATGTTGTCGGCTTCATCCACGAGAAGGAACGAATCGACGACTCTTAGTTGCGGCTCGGTGCCAACATATCGTCGCTTCGGAATCCTCAGCATGTGCTCGTAGAACATGTTTAGCATGATTGCCACGAGCATGTTCTTGGTCTTGTCGTCTTGCCCGAGCGCGTTGAGCGCGATCACGACGACCCCGTCGAGGAACTGCTCCGACGTAGCGGCGCTGGTTGGTTCAGGAGAAAAGAGCTCCATGTCCACCAAGTCATCGATAATTGACAGCGGTGAGTCAGCTTTTGTGCCGAGCACTGCCCGGTATTTCGCGTGCACATCGTAGATCGTGGGCTGCCGGCCCATACTCTCACACTCTTCGTAGGCCTGACGGACGGCCTGCTTTAGTTGACCGCGTTGAACAGGTCCGATCCCAGAGAATATCTTGTCGAGCACATCCGCAAAGAAGCGGAAGCGGTCAAGCCACGGCGTCATGGAATCGCCAGCCCCAGACACATCGAACAGGTTGATCGGCAATCGGTATGGCTTGATTACCTTTGCCCCTGTCGCTTTTACGAAGTCATCGGCACTGTAGTCTTTCTTGTAGTCAAACATCAGGAAGCGGGGTCGGACACCCTGATTAGCCACGGTGCTCTGAGTGATCTGAAACACCAGTGACTTCAAGAGCTGCGTCTTGCCCGTCCCGAGATCGCCGACGACGCCGATGTTCAGCTGATTGAGATTGGTATCGCTCAGGTTGAGGCGCTTGACTTCGGTCCGGAATCCGTCGACCGTACTTCCAACGAGTACGTCAATTCCGTTCGACGGCGCGGTTGCACCATCGACTCCGCCCAGCGGAGCAGGAGCAATGCCAGCCTCCGCAGAGGTTTCTGGTTTCACGCTCACTCCGGCGGGAATGTCTGAGGATCGCTCCTCTAGCGGTGGTCCTGAAGGCTGTGTCACGATTCGACTATCCTGCAGTTCGACCAGTTCGACCTCGGAAGTTCGAGGCCGTTCAAGGGTGGGCCGAGGGGGCTCTTCTAGTCGTGCCGGCGCTACTGCCGGTACACCTGTTGGCATGAAGCCCCAGTCTCCCACCGCATCGCGAATCGCCTGATAAAGTTCGGCTGGACCACCCTTCACGATGCCTGCGGCGTCGCGTGCGCTAATCGCGATAGTCTCCTTGAAGCCGTCTTCATCAATATCTCGGGGCACGCTCGTTGGCGAGCGGTCCATCACAATGAGACGCCCGGTCGCGTCCACCTCCAGATGTAGTTCTTCAGACAGAACGGCCTCTACAAACCGCTGGTGAAGCGCAGACCACTCACGCGCTTGATTGGCAGCTTGCGACTGCTGGCTGTAGACACGAAAGCCGAAGCTGAACATTGATATCAACAGGTGCTGGAACGCGAGCTTCCAGAGCAGCATATCGGGCTGCTCGGCACGCGCTCGAAGGGCGTTGAGTAGTGTTGACAGGGATTGCGCCTGCTGGAGAGCCTCCTTGCACGATGGCACCGACATCACCTCTTTGCCACGAAACTTCACTTCGATCGGGGTGAGCTTGCATCGCACCGACGAATCGGTGATGACTATGCATGCGACGATCAAGTCGGGCCGGAGTGCCTGAGGCTTCCCGACTCCTCGCTGAAGATCTTCGAGGTAGCCCCGGAACGGATCCACTGGAACTGCGATCGAGAGTGAGTGCGAACCTTCGTCAGCCATGAGGACCGGGAGAAGGCTCGCTGAGGAAGTCGACCGTCGGAATTCGTCCTGTAAGAGTCTGGCCGCGACAAATAGTCCGAGATCACCGGACGCTCCCGAATCACCGCCCGAAAGGCCTCGCACGGTTGGAATGCCTCTCCGTGCTACCTCCAGAATAACCTCGTCGACGGCATGGTTGTCAAGGTCGTCGCACCCGGGCAGCCTGCTCAACACGCCGCGCAGAGTGTCGCGATCGATCTCCTTCACCTGCGATAGCAGGTAGTAGCCATTCGTATCTCCAGCCCGATGAGAGTACGACGGCAGGTCGTAGTCCCACAGATAAGCGCTCTGTAGCCAGTCACCGAGGAAACAGGCTGGATCAACCGCCGATGAAGAGACGGCAGCAAAATTTGCAGACTTCACGCGCAGCATGGTCTCTATCGCGTGAACGCTTGGCGCAAAGGTGTATCCCATGCGAACGTCGCCGAGGTTCTCCAGCCGAACAATGCCGGACATCACCTTGTCGGCGAGGCCGTCCCCCGATGGCGGCCGGGCTACCCCCATTCGTGATTCGCTCAAGAACGCGCCGGCTCCTGCTTTCAACTGCCGCCTGATTCTGTGCCGAATCAGCGCCCCGATCCCAACCGGGGAGCCTAAGTCGATTGGATCACTGCTCGCATTGGATGTTTCGAGCTGAGCGATGATGCCCAGATCCGGCTTCACACCCACTGGAATGCTTCCGAACCAACGGACCGCATTACCCGTATCTTCCGCCAAGTTTGAGATCGCAGAGTCTTCAGGCTTAGCGGAAGCCTTCCGATCGTCAAACACCTGAATGAGCCGAGGTCCCAGAGACGGGAGGGTCTGGCCATCTCGCTCCGACAGGGCAAACTTGTCGCCGCACCAAGCTAGCAGTCCCTCATTGCACGCATTGTTCTGCCCTGCCGCGCTGGATACCACAACATTGAGCACCGGCTTTGCAGAGAGCATGCTTGACACGTCGTCCAACGCCCTCTGGACTTGGGACACGCTGAACCCGCTCGAAACACCTCCAAGCCTGACGCCAAATTCTTGGTCAAATGGAGCTTGGTCAGCCCGAGAGACGAGCCGATCCAACCGGGCGCCGTTCCATAGGATGGCCCAGTAGTCCGAGCTGCACTCTACGGCGAAGTAAACCTGGCGCCGTACTGGACCAGCCGCGGTGCGTATCGGTAGGGACAGGGCATCCGGGATGCTGTCGGGATCGAGAACGCTTGCTGCTGGACAAGGCGAGTGTCGGTTGTATGCCAAGTACAAAGCGCGTTGCGCAATGCAGTGCCAAGCCAGTCGCAGGGGATGAAGTGGCGACACCAATACTGCGTCCGGTTCCTGAACAAGTGTCTTGCCGTCGGCCTCCATTCCAGTCACCACGACCAGATCCGACCAGGCTGCGATGTCGGGTTCAGCATCCAACCACGACAGGTACGCTCGGACATACTGTTCAATGAGCTCCCCGAACTGCGGTTCCCCAGCCAACCACACGCCGAGCGGCGCGGATTCAACGAGGCCACTGTCGTCACTTTGCCGGATGCGTTCAGCGAGTGCCACCCGCGATTTGACGAACTCCTCGGGAGCACGCATCTCCTCGAACATCGGCCTTGGGTCGTGGAGGAATCGCCCTTGTGAAAAAACGGTGTCGGTCAACCCTCGCCACTCCGGGGATCCCCAGCGTGACGCGTAATCTGGAGCAAGGACGAGTGGGAAGAATGACCGCTCTACCCGACCGCGTTCGAGGACCCAGCTTTCCAGATCTGCGCATCGTACCTGTCGGTCAATCTGTACGTCTGTGGTGGCGCGACCTCGCTCCTGCTGTCGATTCAGCCTGATAAGTCTCTCGAACTCAGTCTTGCACCCTTCGGCGGACGTTTCGTCGCTCGTCAGGTGGAGCCGCAGAACCTCTTCCTCAAAATCACCGCCACGATTGATCGTGAGGTCGTAGTGGCATTCTGCTGTCGCGTCGACTTCAAACCCGTAGGCTTGATCCGAGACTGACGTGACTGGCGACACCATCGTGCTATCAGCTCCCCCACTCGCGTCTTTTCCCGTCGCCACTGGCCCCACCGTGACGCCTGAACGAACATAGATATCGATGTAGTGTCGCCCCTGACCAGAGAGTGCCAAATTGGCCTCAAAGGCAGTGTTGTCCTTCGAGGCTCGCGCCTTCTTTGGTGCGGTGATCTTGGTCGCCGTGCGGCAGAATACGAATACCCCTGGATCCCAAGTCTGTAGAGAGACAATCTTCACGCTGGCTTTGCGCAGGCCAGCGGCCTGTACCGTGTATCGCGCCGGAGACTTGTGCAGCGGTATCGCGGCATCGGAAATCGCTTCGCCCCCTGGCAATCGCAAGCTC
>DATGWV010000279.1:0-2652 GCA_035299305.1 Phycisphaerales bacterium
GACACCCAGCCCCGCTCCCGACGCCAGCCCCAGCAAGTCAGGCGACGCCAGCGGATTGCGTAGCAGCCCCTGCAGCAATGTCCCCGCGAGTGCCAAGCACGCGCCCGTCACCGCCGCAGTCGCCACCCGCAGCCCGCGCAGCTCCAGCACCACGTCGCGCTCTGCAGCCCCCAAATCCGCGACACCCCCGATCAGCATCCTTCCAGCCGCGAGCGCAAGCACGCCCGCCAGCAGCACCAACAGCGAAATGACCACTCGTCGCGTCAATCACACCTCATCCGCGGCCGGTACCCAACCGCCCAACCATCGTCTACTATTGGCCCCCGCAGGCACTCGCGCCGTGCGGCTGACAGTATCCGAACCGCTTTCCTCCGGAGCACCGCCCCGTGGCTCAGAAGTCCTTCCGCTGCAAGCTCGTCACCCCCACCGCCGGCCTCGTCGACGACAAGTGCGTCTACGCCAGCGTGCCCATGTTCGACGGCCTCCTGGGCGTCATGCCCGGCCGGGCCCCCATGCTCATGAAGCTCGGCATGGGCGAACTCCGCCTCGACTTCGCCGACGACGCCAAGATCCAAGGCACCGGCAGCAAGGGCGGCAGCCGCAGCTTCCTCATCGACGGCGGCTTCGTCAAAATGGCCAACGAAGAACTCACCATCCTCGCCGAAAAGGCTTGGGCCACCGAAACGCTCACCAAGTCCGAAGCTGAAGCTGAACTCCGCACGCTGCAAAGCGCCAAGCCCAAGGACTCCACTCCCGCCGCCACCGAAGACCTCATGCGCGCCCGCGCCGTGGCCGCCAAGAAAGTCGAAATGGCCGGCAAAGGCGGCGGCATCTAACCAAGAACTCGAGGGCGCAAGCCCTCGGCGCTTCCTCAATCTCAGTGACCCAGTCACCCGCGACCACTCGCGGGTTTTTCTTTCCCTACCCACGCTCAAAACTTCCGCGACATCGCCCGCGACATCTCGCGCTTCGCGTCCTTCTGCTTGATCGCCTCGCGCTTGTCGTGCGACTTCGCCCCACGGCCGACACCAATTAGCACCTTCGCCCAGCCGCCCTTGAAATACATCTTCAGCGGCACAATCGTCGTGCCCTTGCTGAACTTCCGCGCGATCTTCAGAATCTCGCCCTTCTTTGCCAAAAGCACGCGCCCGCGCACGGGCTTGTGCCCCAGCGCTCCCGCCGGCTTGTACTCGCCAATATGCACCTGCTGCAGCATGAGTGTGGGCGGATTCTCCGTGACCCTCACCCATCCTTCGCCAATGCTGATCTGCTTGTCGCGCACGCTCTTGATCTCAGAGCCCGTCAGCACGATGCCGCACTCCAGCGTTTCCTCAATGACATAATCATGCCGAGCCTTGCGGTTCTCCGCAATGATCTGCACGTCGTCGCCGGACTTGTCACTTTTCTTGGCCAAGGCCTCGATTCTAGTAGGCTCGCTGTCCCACCGGGCACGTTTCCCTCGTTGCCCGCATGATTCCCCACACCTTTCCCCGCAGCCGCACGCTCTACGCTTGCGTATCACTCCGCAGAGGGGAGCCGCACCGCCGATCGCGAGCCGCATGACCACCACTTCCCATCCCGCTTCCACCGCCGACATCACCGCGGACAAAACCATCGACGCTGCATTCGGCAGACCGATGCCTGCCCGCCGCATCGCGCCTGTCCAGTGGCTCGTGCTGCTCGTCACCACACTCTGCTACGGCGCAGCGCTCGTCGCCAGCATCGTCATGCTCAACCGAGGCGAAACGCTCGCAGGATTCGTCGGCATCGCTCTCGTTCTCACACTCCTCCCCGTCGCGATCCTTCTGCTCGTCCGCTGGATTCACGGCGTCTCCCGCGGCACTTCCCCAGGCAGCCTCGAAAACGTCGAAAGCGAACTTCAGCGACTGGTTTCACAAGCCCAGCTCTCCGACGACGCCAAGCAGGTGCTCTTTCGCCAGCACGAGCGCGACATGCTCAAGCGCGCCATCGAAGACGACATCACCAACCGCGACTGGGACGGCGCGATGGTCCTCGTCAAGCGTCTCGCCGAGCGCTACGGATCACTTCAGCTCTCCGAGGAATACCGCCAGCGCATCGAACGTGCCCGCTTCGAAACCACCAATCAGGCCGTCATTAACGCCGTTGCCCAAGTCGAAACGCTGATGGCTGCCGGCCAGTGGGACGCCGCCATCGCCGAAGCCCAAAAGGTCCAACGTCTCTTCCCCGACGTCGCCAAAGTTGCGAACCTTGACGCTCGCGTCGCTAGCGTGCGCCTCGCGCGCAAGCAAGAGCTCGAACGCAGCTTCTTCCTCGCCGCGCAAGAAGGCAAAGCCGACGAGGCCATGGAATGGCTCAAGCAGCTCGACCAATATCTCACGCCCGAAGAAGCCGAGCCGCTCCGCGAAATGGCACGCGGCGTCATCGGCAAAGCCCGCGATAATCTCGGCGCGCAGTTCAAACTCGCCCTGCAAGACAAACAATGGCGCAAAGCCGCTGAAATCGGCGAGCAGATCATCGCCCAGTTCCCCAACAGCCGCATGGCAGGCGAAGTCCGCGACATCATCGACGGCATACGCCAACGCGCCGCCGCGATGGAGTGAATCGCACGCGCACAACCACGCTCCGTTCTAGGACGCCCCCGCGCGACCCCCACTACGCCGCGCTCACGCC
>DATGWV010000280.1:0-2515 GCA_035299305.1 Phycisphaerales bacterium
GAGACCGGTGTTGGCGGCGGTGCTGCTCTTGGCTTGTTCGAGGAGATACTTGAAGCGCTTGTTGGTGTCGTCGGCACTACCGAAGCCGGCGAACTGGCGCATGGTCCAGAGGCGGCTGCGGTAGCCCTGCGGGAAGAGGCCGCGCGTGAAGGGATACTGACCGGGTGCGGGAAGGTCGCGCGGGAGGTTCTTGAGGGCTTCGGCCTCTTGATAGTTCTGCTGCGTGGGTCCGTAGCTGGGGTCGAGCACCAGCCCCGAGATCGTGACGGCGTGCGGATCGATGGGGCGAGCCGAGGGCGAAACGCTGGGGCGGGAGGGCGTGGAGGTCATGGGAAATGATACGAGGGTGGGCGGGAGGCGGTGCTGCGTGCCGCACCTGTACGTGCGACGGTTCCGCTACGCTTGCGGCCATGAAGACTCACGTCATGCGCAAGCTTCCCGCGGACTACGTGGAGCAGGTCGACTGGCTCTTTGAGCATGCCAAGTTCATCATGCGGGAAGACGCGTCTCGCAAGTGCGCGTGGCAGATGGAACTGCACTTTCCCAGTGTACTGACGATGCGCCGAATGGCAAAAAAACTGGCCAACGACGGGTACTCGGTCATGATGCAGGACAGTCTGGAGAGCATTCAGATCGAAGGAGGCATTCGCACCGTGCGGGATCTCGGTCCGACGGCGAGGATCTTCAAGGTCGGTGCGCTCAAGCCCTCCGGTGTGCGGAAGTTCGTTCGAGAGATACTGGCACTTGCTGAGACATACGGGGCCAAATGCAGCGACCTCACTCGCATGACACTCTCTGACATGCGAATGTTCATGGGTCCGCCGTCGCTGATTCGCACATTTCCTGAAGCAAGAATCAGGCTGTACCACTACACCGACTCGGGCCTCGCGGCTGGCGCACCGTTGATTTTCGTCTTCGGATTCCACGCGCCCAATCCGGCGGCGACGATCGCCGGGCTCAAGAAGGCGGGCATCAAGAGCGTCCGCCGCGGGCCGCGTCAGGTGGAGTGGAACGTCGAAGCTCGCCTCACCCGATCCAACGACATCGACGTGCTGGAAGCGGAGTTCAAGATCGCTCGCGCCCAGGCCAAGGCGCTCAAGTGCAAGTTGATGGGTGTGGAATTTGAAGAGCCTTGATTGCAAAGCGCGTCGATGATGCGCGGCAAGACGGTGCGTGCACGTTCAGACCGAAACCGCGGCGGGCATCATCGGAATATGCTGAGGCGCGATTCCGCGCGGTGAACCGCTGCGCGACGCTGAAAGGACTGCCCATGGCCCTCTGGGGTGGACGATTTTCTGGTGGACCGGATCCGCTGTTTCGCGAGTTGAATGACTCGCTGCCGTTTGATTATCAGTTGGCGCGGGAGGACATTGAGGGGTCAATTGCGCAGGCGCGGGCGATTCATCGGGCGGGGGTTTTGACGAAGGATGAATTGGCGTCGCTGCTGGGTGCACTGGATGAGTTGCTGAGCGAGGTGACTGCGAATCCGCGTGCGCCGCTGGCGGAGGCGGGGAAGCATGAAGACATTCACTCATGGGTTGAGTCGCGGCTGGTCGCGCGGGTGGGGCAACTGGGGAAGAAGTTGCACACGGGGCGGAGCCGGAATGATCAGGTGGCGACTGATCTGCGGCTGTGGACGCGGCGTGCGATTGATGAGCGGCTTGGTGAGATCGCCGCGGCGCGCAAGGGGCTGCTGGCGTTTGCAGAGCAGCATCTGGATGTGATTCTGCCGGGGTATACGCATTTGCAGCGGGCGCAGCCGGTTTTGCTGGCGCACTGGGCGCTGGCGTATCACGAGATGTTGCTGCGCGATGAGGCGCGGCTGCGGGATGCGCGAACGCGGGTGAATGTGTCGCCTCTTGGCAGCGGAGCGCTGGCGGGGAGCGCGTATGCGATTGATCGTGAGCAACTGGCGCGCGATATGGGGTTTGCGGCGGCGAGTCGCAACAGTCTGGATGCGGTGAGTGATCGGGACTTTGCGCTCGAGACGCTCGCGGCTCTGAGCGTGCTGGCGATGCACTTGTCGCGGCTGGGTGAGGATTTGGTGCTGTACACGAGTCAGGAGTTCGCGTTCTTTGATCCGGATGACGCGTTCAGTTCGGGCTCGTCGCTGATGCCTCAGAAGAAGAATCCGGATGCGGCGGAGCTTTTGCGCGGCAAGGCGGGGCGGGTGATTGGAGACTTCACGAGTCTGGTGACGACGCTGAAGGGATTGCCGCTCGCGTACAACAAGGATTTGCAGGAGGACAAGGAGCCGCTGTTTGACGCGATGAAGCATGTGAGCCTGATGCTGCGGAGTGTGCCGCGGATTTTTGCGGGGCTCTCCGTGCGGAAGGATGTGTGCATGCGTGCGGCGCAGGGCGGGTACAGCAATGCGACGGACTTGGCGGATTACCTCGTGAGCAAGGGCGTGCCGTTTCGCGATGCGCACGAGCAGGCGGGCAAGTGCGTGCGGCTGGGATTGGAAGTTGGTCGGCCTTTGGAGGAATTGACGCTGGCGCAGTTGCGTGAGCAT
>DATGWV010000281.1:0-13172 GCA_035299305.1 Phycisphaerales bacterium
CCCCAGAGGGGCGGCCCACCTCAATGCCTTCAGACCGCTGGTGGATGGTTCGGTCTTCGCCAAGTCGGTGATCGGTGGGTCATCGAGCGGGCTGCGAGTCGTGTCGCTTTCGACACGAGGCTGCGGCTGCCGCCACACGACCGATCAGGGAGACTTGGTGACTCCGTGACGGGCCACCGGTGGGTATTTTCGCGGAACGGGAATGCGAATGCAAGGGAGAAGTTTGGTAGTGACTGGGATTGGGCGCACAGGTGCGGTAAGTAGGGTGAAGATTTTTGGTTGAAGCGGCATTCGGCATTCGTGATTCGGCATTCGTGACGAGGCATTTGTGGTGAGGCTCGCAGGTAAGGTGCGATGCGTGCGGGGCTGGTTGTCAGTGGAACCAGTAGCAGATGCGGAAGTTCGTGCCGATTTCGGTGAGGTCGGCGGGCGTTGCTTCGCTAAGGAACCATGCGAGCCAGAAGGGGGATTGGAGTTCTTTCTCGGCCCACTCGGCGAAGGGGTCGCGCCAGCTGGGGCGGAGGTCGTAGCGAGTTGGGTTTGACGCGCGGAAGGCGAGGGCGGCGGTGCGGAAGTCGGAGAGGGAGAGACAGCCGCGTTGGATGCCTATGTCTTGATTGAAGACGAGACGGGACATGGGGGACCAGTCGGTCATTGGGTCTTCGTGATGATTGATGCGGTCAGCGTCGAAGCCCATGCGCTCGAAGAGCTCGGGCATGCGTGGCATGGTGAAGTCGCAAAGGAAGACCCAGCGGTCGGACTGGTGGACTTCGAGGGTGCAGTGGATGTCGAGGGCCATGCGGACAAGGGTAGAGACAGGAAGGGATGTGAAGAGGTGAGCAGATGGCGATGTGTAGGGCATCGGCCTGCATGTTTCGAGTGAAGATCGCGGCGGCGATGTACTGCTGCGCGAGGGGAAGATGCGGACGGGTGGTCGAGGGCTTGCGCCCTCGAGTTCTTGGGGAGCGTCGAGGGGAGATCGGCACCGACCGCCGCAGAGCCGGCGGTCGGTGGCACGGTGCAGGATTTTTGCTTGCGTGGCTAGCCGGGTGGGGGGTGAAGTTCGCACTGGTGGGGGAACCTCATTTACGAAAGGGATTGACACATGCAACGCATCGCCGCTCCTCTTGCTCTTGTGCTCGCTTCGCTCGCTTTCAACGCCGCTTCGGTTGCGGGGCCGATCAATCCGCCTGCTGGTCCCGTGACGAGCACGGGCAAGACGTTGACGGAGGTGGAGCCGCGGATTGCGATCAATGCGGTGAACACGCCTGGGAATGCGAACAACGTGTTCGTGATTTCGCAGCCGGGGTCGTACTACCTGACGGGGAATGTGCAAGGCGTCAGCGGAAAGCAGGGCATTCTCATTCCTGCGGGCGTCAACAACGTCACGATTGATCTCAACGGGTTTCACCTCCAAGGGGTTGCGGGGTCGTTGTCGGGGATCCAGCTGCCGGGCAATTCCAAAAACATCACCGTTCGCAATGGCGTCATCGATGGATGGGGCGCTGATGGCATCAACCTGTCGCTTGCGAACGGAGGACAAATTGAGAATGTGACCGCGAGCAACAACGTTGGCGTTGGAATCAAGGCGGGCAGCAACATGTCGGTGAGCGATTGCTCGGCACTGACGAATGGCGGTTTCGGCATCCGGACCGAGACGGATTGCATGGTCGCCGACAGCATTGCGAATGGCAACACCAAGGGCATCGTGGCGGGCGCGGGCACGACTGTGCGAAACTGCGTTGCGTCGGACAATCGGACCGATGGGATTGAGGCCGCGGGTCGATGCGTCATTGTGAACAATGTTGCGACGGGCAACGGCGTCAGTGCGCCCAACGGTGCGGGCATCTATGTGACCAACTCCTGGTGCCGGATTGAGGGCAATGTACTCTCGGGAGCGGACTACGGATTGCAGATTGCCGCTAGTAGCACCATCGTGATGCGCAACACGTGCTCGGGTAACTCGATCAATTGGAGTATTTTGGCCGGCAACTTTGTGGCGCCGATTGTGCAGGCCACGACCAACAGCAGCGCGATCACCGGGAACACGTACACGGGCAATCTTGGCTCGACGGATGCGAATGCGAACTTCACGTATTGAGGCAGGGTCGCGTGATGAGCGTGTGAGCTGCTACATGGAAGAGACTGACGCCTGCCGAGATGGTGGGCGTTGGTTGTTTTTGGGAAGCGGCATTCGGCATTCGTGATTCGGCATTCGTGTTGCGGGGCGCGAGCACGTTCGTGGTGGGATCGACTTTGTATACTCGCCCTGCGAAAGGGAGGTGCGTATGTCGGCGATTGCGGAGTTGCGGATTGTGACGGTGGAGGCGGCGGGGCGCATCGCGGGGGCGGGTGATGAAGGGCAAGCGATTTTGGATGAACTTGCGCCGGATGTGCTGGAGTTGGATGCTTCGGGGTATTGCGTTGTGCTGGTCTTAGATTCTCTGGGAGATATGCCCGCGGTGCGCCGTGCGGAAGAGCATGGGCTCGCGATGCAGTTGACGCAGAAGGGCGTGGTCTACTGGGCTTTCGATGCGACGAACGCGGCGGAGGTTGTTGGGGCACTGCGCGAGGGAAAGGCAGATGCGGCGACGCTGCGGGCGCATGCCGAAAAGAGCACTCAGGAAGACTGGAGCGAGGGAGTGGATCAGCTCGTACACACGGCGCAGGCGCTCGAGCGTTCGCTGGGGGGCGTGACGGAAGGTACGTTGGGGGTGTTGATGGTGGGGTGAGAATGGGGGCAGGCATCAAGGCATGCGGCATCAAGGCATCTAGGCGAAGAGGGGAGTTGATCGACGACAGCCGAAGGGACACGGGCAGCCTCAGAGCAGGTAGCGCGTGGCACGGGATTGGGGAGGTTGTGCCGCCCGCCAGGTTGGAACACAGGACCGGGGGAAGCTCTCCGCCGGTCTTGTGTTATTCACCCTGCGGCGGCACACGCGTTCGCGTGAAAAGTGGGCGGAATGGGCTGCGATTTGAAACTTCTGTTGACAGGCGATGGAGTCGCAAGTAGATTCGCGGGTCGATTTCCTTCGCACTTGGTACAGGAGTTTCTTCATGCGTTTGCAACGATGCTTGTTGGCTGGCGTTCTTGCGGTGGGTGGGATGATGAGCGCGGCGACTGCTGACGCGGCGCTGATTCGGATGACCATGCAGGGCAATGTCACTTCTTCCAACATGGGCGCGTTCCCCATTGGGCAGGCGTTCAGCATGGTGTGGACGTATGAGAGCTCGGGCAGCCCGCAGTTCATCGCGAACCGGCAGGCGTTTTACGTTGATCACTTCCGCTCGATCAGTGTCACCTGCGGGGCGTGGACGGCCAGTGACAGCGGCGCGTTTGGGCAGATCAACAAGTACGACAATCTCTCGGGCTTTGACGGCATTCAGTTCCAGGTCGCGGCGCTTCCGGGGACGTATCAGTTCACGAATCCCAAGCCCGACACGGTGAGCTTTGCCAACGCGCCCAATGGTGATGCGTTCAGCAACATGTTCATCAACTACGCCGCGAACAACAGCACCGTGTGGAACAACTACGCCTTGCCGGAGTCGTACAACTTCGCCGCGTTTGATCAGACTATCAACTTCAATTTCAGTTTCACGAACGGCGGGTTCAGCGGCGGGTTCACGAACATGCAGGCGGAGGTGATTCCGTCGCCGGCGAGTGCGGGGGTGCTGGTGGTGGCGGGTGTGGCCGCGATGCGGCGGCGGCGCGGGGTGGGGCGGTGAGTTGGGAGGGCGCGGTTGCGTGAGAAGTTGTGGTGGTTGACGCTCGCTGGGTGGCGGGCGTTTTTCATTTGGTGGGATGGGTGGTAAAGCCAAGGGCACACGGGCAGCCTCAGAGGAGGCAGCCCGTGGCATGGGCGGGGTGGGACATTGTGCCACCTGCCAAAGACACACGGGCGGGCGAAGGGCAGGTAGGTCGTGGCACGGGGAGTAAGGGAAAGTGCGGATGCGCACCGACGACTCGTCAGTTACCGCTAGTCTCGCGTCAATCAGAGATCGCTTCAAACCGCCTGACTAGGGAATGATTGGGATCGACCATCGTTAGGAAAGAGACCATCCCATGAACACGCGACAATTGCTGCTTCGCCTCAGTGTTTCCTATGGAGATCTGGTGGATCATTGCGCGAAGTCGGCGGCGCCACTTCCTTGGCAGTGCAACTCGTTCGTTAACAACGAGGCCGGTGACCATCTGACAATCGCCGCGACGAAGTGTTCGCGACTTGCGAGTCGACACATCAAAGCCCTCATCATTCAAAATTGTGGTCGCAAGTGAAATCACTCGCTCGCTCGACCCAGAGCCGGATATTGTTATATCGTCAGCGTAACGTGTGTAATTCCAATCTCGCACCTTGCACAGACTTGCCAACCTAACATCTAGGTGGCGACACACTAGATTCGCAATGTCGGGCGATGTCGGTGCACCTTGCGGCAACGCATCATTCATTGTACAGAGTCTCGTCAGTATGAAGCATACTTCTTTGGGATACCCGAATGACCGGAAAAGTCCAAAAACCCGACGCGCGGAAATACTTGGAAAGAAGTCTTTGATATCCAAGTTAACCACAAAATCCGCGCCAACGTGCGGTGCGGCATTCTTAAGAATTGAGCTCTGCGGAGCAAAGGCCGTTGCGGAATCGTGCAGAGGGCGGTCACGTAGTATGTTAAAGAGGATCCATCGCTGAACGCCGCGTAGGACCGGGCTCGGCGCAGAAATGCGTCGTGGTTGGCCTGTACCACGCTTCGGGATGGTGAATAGTTTGTACGATCGATCGGCCTGGAACGCGCACCGGGTCACAACATACTTCGGAACTCCGAGTGCGGCCGCCAACTCGTCAACGGAGCCCAGTCGAATCGGTCTCGGCATAGCAGTTAGCTCCTGAAAGAAGTCCCTTGCGACTTCCCATCACGTCGAAGTGTAAGACGTCGTCTTCGAGGCACCTCGAAGACGACGTCTGGAACGTAGACGCCAGTGCGTCCATTTCTACCGGGGTGACGATATCATCACCCACTCCCGCAGAGCGGTCCAAGGGACTTCTCTCAGAAACTAAACTGCTGCTAGACGATATCGCTTTCTGGCCTCAGCGTCAACTAGCTCTCCGCCCATGACTGCGAGCCGGACGCGCGCGATTTCGGCGCGTTCCGACCCCGACAGAGCAATGCGGTCCATCCAGTTGTGAACCGTCCAGTACAGATTGTCTGACTTCTTCAGAACTTTATACGAGAAGAGAGATCGCAGGGCCATGTCGACTTGCTTTGAAGCCAAAGGGATCGCACTAGTAAGGTCTTTGTAGCCGATGGGATGCAATATGTGTACGTATAAAAGAGTGATATATTCGTCCGTTGTAAGAGCCAACTTGGAGGGAGCGCGACGACTCAGGAGGCACTGTGCGGCTCTCAGATCGATAGAAGCGAGAATCACTTGTAAGGCAGCAGTCTCATCTTCCGGCAGCCATATGAGAGAATTGTCATCCAAGAGTTTTAGAGGACCAAGATTCAGAAAGGTCTTCTCTCCCTTGTATTTCAATTCGTTAAATACTAGCAGCTTCGGTCGAAGCTGCGGGTTCAGCACAAACGCTGTCAGCTCGGCGATCGTGCCGGGGGATCCGAGCAGCATAGCAATCACATTCGCTCGCTCGGCGGCCTCAGTCTCGATGCTAAGATGGTCATCACTAATCTTTGGGCGCAGAAGAGCAGGGATATCTTCGCCCAAGAAGGCATCGCAGGCAAGTATGGACTTAATGAACCACTGAATCTGTCTCCGCACATCTTCTGTGCTGCGTCCAACTTGTTTGCCGCACAGAAATACGCTGATCGGATCTTCGCCGATCAACGGCCGCATGGTATTGCAAAGAAGAAACTTGAGTCGTCGAGAAGCGAGTTGAACTGGGCGCATACTGACTACCCCATGTGCTTGATCACGGCATCGGCGAATTCGCTGCACTTGACCTTCTTGACGGTAGCATCGCCTTCGGCCTTCATCAGGCGTTCGAAGTCGTAGGTGACGGTTTTGGCTTGGATGGCGCCGTCCATTCCCTTGATGATGAGGTCGGCGGCCTCAGTCCAGCCCATGTAGCGGAGCATCATTTCGCCGCTGAGGATGACGGAGCCGGGGTTGACCTGGTCGAGGTTGGCGTATTTGGGGGCGGTGCCGTGGGTGGCTTCGAAGATGGCGTGGCCTGTGGTGTAGTTGATGTTGGCGCCGGGGGCGATGCCGATGCCGCCGACCTGGGCGGCGAGGGCGTCGGAGAGGTAGTCGCCGTTGAGGTTCATGGTGGCGACGATGTCGAAGTCTTTGGTGCGGGTGAGGACTTGCTGGAGGGTGATGTCGGCGATGGAGTCCTTGATCATGAGCTTGGACTTCCACTTGCCGCCGCCGTGGGTGGCGCCGATGGCGGCGAGGACGGAGTCGACTTCCTTGACGAGCTTGGCCTTTTGGTCGGGCGTCATGGAGTCGTAGCCGGGGTCGATGGCGCGGGCGTTGTCTTCGCTGGAGAGGCTGGGGTTGGCGTCTTTGTTGCCGAGGATCCAGGATTCGCGCTCGGTGATGACGGAGTCGCGGAATTCACGCGTGGCGAGGGCGTAGCCCCAGTCTTTGAAGGCGCCTTCGGTGAACTTCATGATGTTGCCCTTGTGGACAAGGGTCACGCTCTTGCGCTTTTCGCGCAGGGCGTATTCGATGGCGCTGCGGATGAGGCGTTCGGAGCCTTCTTTGCTGACGGGCTTGATGCCGAAGCCTGAGCTGGCGGGGAAGCGGATCTTGGCGGCTTCCTTGGGGAAAGCTTCCTTGATGAGGGCGAGGAACTTGTCAGCTTCGGGCGTGCCTTGCTTGAATTCGATGCCGGCGTAGATGTCTTCGCAGTTTTCGCGGAAGATCACCATGTCGCAGTCTTGCGGGCGCTTGACGGGGCTGGGGACGCCTTTGAACCAGCGCACGGGGCGGAGGCAGACGTAGAGGTCGAGGATCTGGCGCAGGGCGACGTTGAGGCTGCGGATGCCGCCGCCCGTGGGCGTGCTGAGCGGGCCCTTGATGCCGACGAGGTAGTCGCGGAAGGCGTCGAGGGTGGCGTCGGGGAGCCAGTTGTTGGTTTTGTTGAAGGCTTTTTCGCCGGCGAGGACTTCGAGCCAGTGGATTTTCTTCTGGCCGTTGTAGGCCTTGGCGACTGCGGCGTCGATGACGCGGACGGAAGCACGCCAGATGTCGGGGCCGGTGCCGTCGCCTTCGATGAAGGGGATGGTGGGGTCGTTGGGGACCTGGAGACCGGCGGGGGACATGGTGATTTTGCTGGGCATGGGGGGGGTCCAAATTTCTAAAGGGCCAAATTTCCAAATGGCCAAAGGGGGAAGTGAGGGGGAGTTTTGGCGAGGATAGTCGGGGGGAGCGGGGTTGGGTAGGGCTAGGGGCGGGTGAGTGTGATGGTGAGCGTTTCGGTGTTGCGTTGGAGGGTGAGGGAGAAGGATTTGGTGTCGGGGTTGGAGAGGAGGTTGCGGAAGTGGGTGGGGGTCATCTCGGCGACGGGTTGGTTGTCGATGGCGGTGAGTTTGTCACCAGATTGCAGGCCGGCGGTGGCGGCGGGGGAGTCGGGATAGATGGTGCTCAGGATGATGGTGAGCGGGGAGAGCGTTTGGGGTTTAATGGAGAAGCCCCAGGTGGCCGGCTGGGCGGCGCGGGGGGAGGGGGCGACGTAGATCACGTTGTTGGCGAGGTCGATGGTGAGGCGGGAGTTGACGAGTGCATCGGTGCCGATGGTGATGTCGTCGTCGAGGTTTGATTCGATGGGCCACGCGACCGGTGCGTTGAGAGTTGCGTTGCCCAAGGTCAACTGCGCGCGGATGTTGGTGAGCAGTTGTTTTCTGTCGCCGCGAATGGTTTGGAGAGTTCGCTCGATGCCTTGCGTGGCGGCGAGATCGAGCCGGGCGCGGAGGGCGGGTGCAATGGTGACGGCGTCGGCGGAGCCGGTGTCGATGAGGACGCGCGATGCGCCGACGGTGCGGTTGTTGGCGGTGATGCAGGCGGAGACGATGGCGACGCGTCCGTCGGTGACGGCGATGGGCGAGCCGAGGAGAGACTCGTCGCGTTGTGACGCGAACTGGTCCGGGGTGAGGATGGCGACTTGGCTTTTGCCGAAGTCGAGCTGAACGATGTGGTCGTTGAAGAAGGGGCGGCCGAGGATGACGATGGGGCGATCGAAGGTGGGGATCGTCGGGAGGGTTCTGAAGTCACGAACGCTGATGGGTATACCCAGCACGGGGAAATCGGCAGTGGGATCGTTGCCGAGGCGCGTGGGGGCGGCGTTGATTTCGGAACCGGTGTCGAAGACGACGTAGTAGTCGGTGTTGTTCCAGGTGAGTTCGAGGGCGGGGATGCCGGCGGCGGTGGTGAGCGGGGCGTAGGTGGACGGCTGCTGAGAGAAGGCGGGGAGGGTGAGGAGAATTGCTAGAAGTTGTGAGATGCGGCGGAGCATGGGGTAGAGTACATGGACCGGGTGAACTGGGCCGGAATCACCTCGACGGGTTACTGGAAAGGGCGGGGTTGGTGGTGCGGTATTCGAGATTGCGATACAGGCGGTACAGGTTGACGGGGTTTGGGGAGAATGGTTGAATGCGGGGGGAAACGGAGACGATGGGGAGGTATGGGGATTGGGGACTTGCGAGTCTTGCGTCGGGTCGTGGCTGCGGTGAGCGGCGGCGTTGGTGCGTTGGGATTTGCGGGTGTATGTGCGGGGCAGGTGGCGGTGCCGGTGTGCAATGGGGAGGGTGTGGTGAGTGTTGCTGGCAGTACTGCAGGCGCGAGTGTGATGGGAGTTGGGGGGGTTGGGGGTCACGTTGCACACGCGGGACATGTGCCGCCGACGGGGACGGGGAATGCGCTGATTGATTTCTTCACGGGCGGTGGGGAGTACATGTCGCGCGTGCATTGCATGGTGACGCAGGAGGGGAAGACGGATTGGTTCTGGGTGATTGCGCTGGCGGTGCTGACGACCGGTGTGGTGGCGGCGTATGCGCGGATTTTCATTTTCTGGATGCGGTGCTACTTCGCGGAGAAGCTGGCGGACAGAAACAAGAAGCTGTTTGATCTGGGGATGGTGTTTCTGTGGTGCGCGATCTGCGGGTATGCGCTGTCGATGTTGATGTTTGTGTGGCCGGGATATCGGCTGATGGCGTTTGCGCTGATGGTGCTGAATTTCTTCTCGTGGCGGTTCTGCGCGAAGCTGGAGACGTTCGCGATTTCGTTTCAGGCTCCGCGGCTCGAGCGGCAGTTGCGAGAACAGGCGCAGCAGCAGCGCGACGGGCTGGAGCGCGAGCTGATGGAGCGGACGGTTGCGCTGCGGCAGAGCGAGACGCGGTATCGCACGATGGTGCAGAACCTGCCTGGCGTGGCGTTTCGCGTGGCGGTGGATGAGAAGTGGACGAATCTGTTTGTGAGTGATGGGATTGAGGAGATGACGGGGTATCCGGCGAGTGACTTCATCAATAACGCGGTGCGGGATTGCGCGAGCATCACGCATCCGGATGATGTGGGGCGCGTGGATGAGGCGGTGCGGGTGGCGATAGAGACGCGGAGCGCGTATGCGGTGGAATATCGCGTGATGCGGCGCGATGGGGCGATGCGGTGGGTGCTGGAACGCGGGATGATTGTGTGTGATGACGTGAGCGGGCAGCCGGCGTTCATTGACGGTCTGCAGTTTGACATCACGGAGCGCAAGTGCGCGGAGCAACTGCTGGAGCAGGAGACGCTGTCGGATGGTTTGACCGGATTGGCGAATCGGAACTTGCTCATGCATCGGTTGAAGCGATGTGTGGAGGAGTCGCGGCGCGGCGGGAAGCAGTATGCGGTGTTGTTCTTGGATTTTGATAGGTTCAAGGTGGTGAATGACAGTCTGGGGCATGAGGCGGGTGATGAGCTGCTGCGGCAGATTGCGCGGCGGGTGCGGGAGTTTGTGAAGCCGACGGCGAACCTGTCGAGTGACGGCGGCGGAAAGCTGGCGTGCCGATTGGGCGGGGATGAGTTTGTGGTGCTGCTGGATGATGTGCGCGAGCATGATGAACCGATGCGGGTGGCGCGTGAGCTATTGGACACGCTGCGCGAGCCGTATCAGGTGGGTGTGCATTCGCTGCGATCGACGGCGAGCATCGGGGTGGTGACGAGTCAGCGGTCGAATGAGGATGCGGAGACGGTCCTGCGTGACGCGGATACGGCGATGTATCGAGCGAAGCAGGCGGGCAAGGGGTGTGCGGTCATGTTTGATGCGAGCATGCGCAGCGAGCTGCAAGAGCGCGTGCAGCTGGAAGCCGAGCTGCGGTTGGCGGTTGAACGCGGTGAGCTTTCGGTGGTTTATCAGCCGATCGTGTCGCTGGAAGACGGGGTGTGCCGGTCGGTGGAGGCGCTGGTGCGGTGGCATAATCCGCGGCGCGGGAATGTGACGCCGACGGAGTTCATTCCGATCGCGGAGGATGCGGGGCTGATTGTGCCGATTGGGGAGTGGGTGCTGGGGCAGGCGCTGGATGCGATTGGGGTGCTGGATGCGGAGCTTGGGGAGAAGAGCATCACGCGGGTGAGCGTGAATTTGTCGCGGGCGCAGCTGACGTGTGAGGACTTGGTGGAGCGAGTGTCGCGGGCGGCGCGGGAGCGCGGCGTGGCGATGAAGCGGCTGCAGCTTGAGGTGACGGAGCACCAAGTGATGTCGGGGACGGCGGAGCGGATTGATCTGCTGATGCGACTGCGGATGCTGGGGGCGACGATTGCAATGGATGATTTTGGCACGGGGTTGTCGTCGTTGTCGGCGCTGCACACGCTGCCGATTGACGTGCTGAAGATTGATCGCGGGTTTGTCAAGAACCTGGGGCATGGGACGCAGTTCATGGCGCTGGCTCGGTCGGTGATGGAACTTGCGACGAATCTGGGGATGAAGACGGTGGCGGAGGGGATTGAGACGGCGGAGCAACTTGCGGCTCTGCAGGCGCTGGAGTGCAATGACGGGCAGGGGTTCTATTTTGCGAAGCCGCTGTCGATGCCGGATTTGATTGAGATGCTGCGGGGCGGCGCGACGCGAGAACAGCGTGCGGCGGCGTGAAGATAAAAGCGAATTCACGTGGGATTCACCAGCGGCTGACACGATTCATGCATCACGTCGGTGTTGTCAACGGTCGTTGTGACTGGAAGCGACGAAATGAAACCGGGCCGAAGGGGCCCGCTGGAGCATGAATCATGAAGATGGGCGTAAAGGCGACGTTGATCGCGGCGATGGTTGGTGCGGCTGGTCTTGGTGCGTGCGAGCGTTCGTACCGCACGAGCGAAGGCCGGATGCCCGCGTCGGTGTCGATTGAGTCGAGCGGACGCGATGTGATGGTGGGCGAGACTGCGACGTTTATCGCTCGCACTCGCGACACGTACGGCCGGGACGCGGATGTGCGCTGGTCGTCGACGGCTGGTGATATGAGCGAAGAACAGGACGGGCGCGTGGCGCGCGTGAAGTTCAAGGAAACGGGCACGTACACCGTGAAGGCGACGCTGCTGGTGGACGGGCGCGAAGTTGAGACGGCGATGACGGAAGTCCGCGTTCGTCCGGTGAACTGATCGAAGACGCGAAGCAGGACATGGAGGGGGTTGGCGGGCATGTGTGAGCTGCCCGCCGCCCCTGAACCTGACGCGAGTGGAACTACCAAGAAAGGATGTGAGCCATGGGACTCTTGCGTGGCACTGTCGCAGGCATCGCAGCGTGGAAGCTTGGCGGCGGCATCATCTCGACGATTCTGATCTTCCTGCTGGTGTATTGGCTGATTGGCGTTGTCTTCTGAAGCACAAATAACTCTGTGCATTGAGAGACGCGCTGACAACACAAACATGCGGGAGGCATGAGAAAGACGGAGTCGTACTTGTACGGCTCCGTCTTTGGTTTTTTGGGGCAAGGTCGATCCGCTGCGTCGTACTCGCCGTTGCTCCTGATTGGTGGACTCACTATCCTCAATGCATGGCAAACGTCTATCCCTTTCATGCGATTCAGTATCTCGGCGGGCGTGGTGATGCTTCGGCGTTGATTGCGCCGCCGTATGACGTGCTGGATGCGCACGGCAAGGCGAAGCTGCTTGCGAAGCATGCAGCGAACATCGTGGGGATTGACTTGCCTCACACGCCTGCGAAGGAGCTGGGGCCGCAGAGTGCGTACGACGCGGCGGCGGCGGGGCTGAGCAAGTTGCTGGCGGAGCGCACGCTGACCAAGCGCGGGATGCCGGCGATGTTTGCGTATCGCCAGTCGTTCACGGCGGATGGCGTGCTGATTCAGCGGTGCGGCATGGCGTGCACGACGGATGTGGTGCCATTTGGGCCGCGTGCTGGCGGGGGCGTGTTGCCGCACGAGGAGACTTTCAGCGGGCCCAAGGAAGATCGCATGGCGCTCATGAAGGCGACCAAGACGCAGTTGTCGCCGATCTTTGGGCTGCACGCGGATGAGAAGGGCACCGCGACGCGGCTGGTTCGTGAGGTGATGAGCAAGCGGCCCGCCGACATGACGGCGACGATGAGCAAGGACGCGGGCGGCGACGGTGTGCTGCATGAATTGTGGGCGATTGATGACGCGGCGACGATCTCGGCGTATCAAGCGGCGCTCAAGGGCGAGGACATTTTCATCGCCGACGGGCACCATCGGTATACGACGGGGCTGAACTATCTCAAGCAGTTGGAAGAGAAGGCGGCTCTGCCTGAGGGGCATCCGGCGAAGCGAAGCATGATGGTGCTGGTGAGCATGAGCGATCCGGGGCTGGTGATCTGGCCGACGCATCGCGTGCTGGGCGGGATGAAGGATTACACGTGGGACGCGTTTGCGCGGGCGTCGGGCGACTTGATTCATGTGTCGTCGTTTGGCGGCACGCTGCGCGAGTTGGATGCGGCGCTCGCATCACGCAACGACTTGGGTGAGGAGCGGTTCGGGCTGTGGGACTTTGCGAGCAAGCGAGGATTTCTCGCGCAGCCGGCGAAGCCTGACATGCTGGCGGCGCGATTCCCGGAGAAGCCGAAGGCATGGCGCGAGTTGAGCGTGGCGTTCTGCCAGTACGTGATTGTGGAGCAGTTGTGCCAGGGCAAGCTGAACGCGGGGCAGCCGGTGAAGTGGGCGTTTCCGCACACGATTCCGGAAGTGGAGGCCATCGGCAGCGGCGAAGAGACCGGCGCGGGC
>DATGWV010000282.1:0-2188 GCA_035299305.1 Phycisphaerales bacterium
GGGGGCCGCGGAGGCTGCCGATGGCGGCGGTGATGGCGGAGTAGATATCGCTGAGCGTGCTGATGACGACGCGGGCGCTGAAGGTGCTGTTGTTGAGGCCGTGGTCGGTGTGGAGGACCAGACAGACGTCCAGCGCCTTGGCCATGGTGGGCGAGGGCTTGTTGCCGCTGATCATGTAGAGGACATTGGCGGCGATGGGCAGGCTCTTGTCGGGAGCGATGATGGGCTTGCCCTGGCGGTAGCGATGGAACGCGCCGAGGATGGTGGGCATGACGGCCAGCAGCGTGAGAGCCTTGTCGCGCACGCTGGGGAGGTCAGTCGCGTTGGGCTTGGGATCGATCAGGCCCATTGCGCTCGCTGCGGTGCGGAGCACGTGCATGGGCTGTGCATCCTTGGGCATGCTCGTGATGAGCTGGTGGATGTACGCGGGCAGGTCGTAGCGGGCGCGGATGGCGCTTTCGAACTCGGCGAGTTCGGCCTTCTTGGGAAGGCGGCCGTTCCAGAGGAAGAAGACGGTTTCTTCGAACGTGCTGTTGCTGGCGAGTTCGCCGATGGGGATGCCGATGAACTCGAGGACACCCTTCTCGCCATCGATGAAGGAGATCTTGGTTTCCGTCGCGACAACGCCTTCGAGACCTTTGGAGTACGACATGCTGTCAAACCTTTTGTGTCCACCGACACGAATCTGACTGGTCACCCGTCGCCGCGTCACCACAACCGGCAGGGGGTTGCCACTATAGAAACGCGGGGGGAAAAATCCCAACGCCGCGAGGAAGCAATCGGCATGCTTTCGCGATTTTCGGCCCTTCCGTTGCAGCGATGCGGCGAAGGTGGGCAAGATGTCGGCAAAGGTGAGCAAGAGGCCGCTACGCTGCGGGTTCTGCGTGCGTCTCCCCTGAAATTCACCCCTTCACGCTCGGTTTGTGGTTCACTTCACGCTGCATGCTGATTCCGCTTTCCATCGACCGTCCCCGCAGGCACGCGACGATTGTCACGCCCATGATCATCGCGGCGTGCTGCATTGCGTTTGGCGTGCAATTTTGGCTGAATCGGGATGCCGACCCGCGGATGCCTCCCGCCGAGGCGGCGTTGTATGTGCAGCGCGAGGGGCTGGTGTGGTGGCAACTGGTGACGTATGCGTTTCTGCACGGCGGGTTTCTGCACCTGCTGGGGAACATGCTTTTCCTGTGGGTGTTTGGACCGGCGATTGAAGACAGGCTGGGGCACTGGTGGTTTCTGTTGTTTTATCTCGCGGGTGGGGCGGCGGCGGGATTGGCGCACATCACGTTTGAACGTGCGCCAGCCTTGGGAGCGTCAGGGGCGGTGGCGGCGTGCACCGGCGCGTTTCTGGTCATGTTCCCGCGCACGATGGTGCGCGTGCTCATCATTTTCATCATGGGCGGGGTGTACAACTTCGCCGCGATGTGGGTGATTGGCGGGGCGATCATGTGGGACATTTTTGTGAACGCGACGACGCATTCGAATGTCGCGTATATGGCGCACCTGGGCGGGTACGCGTATGGCGGGGGCATCGCGTTCGCGCTGCTGGGGCTCAAGATCATTCCGGGCGAGCCGTATGACATGTTCAGCGCGATCAAGCAGGCCAAGCGGCGGGCTGACATTCGCGGCGCGATGGAGGCGTCGGCGAAGGAGCGCGAGCGGAACCGGCGACCGGCGGAAGTGACGGCGCGTGAGATGGAACTGCGGGCAGCGGTGAGTGCGGCGCTTGCGGGGCGGGATGACAAGGCGGCGTGTGACGCGTACCGCGCGTTGGCGTCGGAGTTCAAAGGTGCGGATGCGGTGGGGGTGTTGCCGCGCGATCAGCAATATGCGGTGGCTTGCAAGCTGTACGAAGCGGGAGACAACGCAACGACGATGGGGGCGTTTGCGAGTTTTCTGAAGGCGTATCCGCGCGATCGCGAGGCGGGGCAGGTGTGGCTGCTGCTGGGAACGATGCAGGCGGCGGCAGGAGATGTGGCGACGGCGCGTGCGAGCCTTACCAAGTCGCTCGATTTGTTACAAGACGATGCGATGCGTGAGCTTGCGAAGGCGGAAATCGCCAAGCTGCCTGCGGCTGTCTCATAACGCGTTGGTGATCGCCGATCGTCGTCCGCGAACGCGAGTGGCGGCAGATTCGCTCTTGCATTTCAGATACAACCCGGTAGCATGCTGCCTCAAGAGGAGAGAG
>DATGWV010000283.1:0-9169 GCA_035299305.1 Phycisphaerales bacterium
GATTCTGCGTGACAAGGATGCCAACACGGCTTGGACCACCACGAGCGATGCAACGCTCGAAGAGCGCCGCTACCTCGTGCAGAACTGGCGGGCCGACGTGACCACAATGCTCACCACCAGCGGCGAGCCGGTGGAGTGGTACCGCTACACGGCGTATGGCCAGCCAATGAGCCACCCGATCGCGGACGTGAACGGTGATGGCAGCGTCAACGCGACCGATGCATCGATCTGGGACGACCTGTACGCGGGCACGCCCAACGCAAGCGCGGTGTGGCTCAGCTCCGACATCAACCGCGATGACGTGTTCCCCGACGGCAGCGACGACACCTTCTACTACGCTCAGTACACCGCGGCAGGCAGCGGAACCGGTAGTGGCTACGGTCGCCAGAGCACGTACGGACTACGCAAAGGCTACGCGGGGTATGAGTGGGACGACACGCTTGAGATGTGGCATGTCCGGCATCGCGTGCTGGATAGCAAGAGTGGCAAGTGGACCAAGCGCGATCCGCTGGGATACGTGGATGGGATGAGCGATGTTGAGTATGTCAATAGCAAGAGTATTGAACTAGTGGATCCCGACGGTCGACGGCAGTTCCCACCGATCTGGAGCCCAGGTCCGCCTATCTTTCCCGATCGCCGGAACATTCCGCAGGGCCCATTCGGGCCGGATGATGGCGGCGTAGTTGGCCCTCCAGTCTGCACAACTTCGGTCGTGAGCACGACAACGTTCTTCCGCGGATGGGGTACGTTCGATCCCACGCCGAGAAATGGCGAACCATGCCCTGGAACACTTCAGATCGATAGTTCGCAGGTGGAGACCTGCACTTACCCAAATGGGTACGTGTCTACTCGTACAGTCGCAACACACACTGATCGAATTCGTGTGACGGGTACGATGCAAAGTGATGGACAGTGCTTCTTCCCATTCGAATGGGATCAACCCTTCACGCCTGAGATCGAAACCAATCCAAACTGGATTGTGCGGCCACCGACCCAGAAGAAGATCGTATGTACTATCGACACGATCAACCAGCTTTTGCAGTGCTTGCCTGTTCCAACGCCTGGTGATTCCACTCCCGTGCGGCTTACGCCTATCACAACGCCGATTAACTCTTTCCATGTCGTAGCGGAGTCCTAAGGTAAACATGTTTGTACGAGGTCGCAATCTGGCATGGGCATGTATTGTCGGACTCGCGCTTCCGGTATCAACGATATGTCTTGGGTCAAGCGCACTCTCAGGAATCATGCCTCGCGGTAGATCCGCCGCTTTCGTGGCTAGAAGTGAGCGTACGACCTGGACAGCCACACGACGCACGAGACCGTTTTATGAAACGCTCGTGTACGTTCCACTTGAAGCCGGAAGTCCTCAGGGCACTGTTGCGATGGCGCCGGGGTACCTCTTTGGGAGTTCTGTCGACACACTGGCTGTTTCAAAGGAAGATACACAAAGTGGCGAGGTAGTGTGGCGGATACGGTCTGGAGTTGTGTTTTCCTCCTTTGATTCAGTCGTGTTTTTCGACACAATCAGCACGCGACTGAGAATTCCAAGGGGTGCCGTTTCCTTCGGTGAATGGGTCATTCCCTACGTCCCTACAAGGTGGATTGTCGCTGATTTTGTTTTTGTTTCACTAGTATCGTTGGTACTTCAGGAAATTACACTTCAGTTGCGTGCGATGAAGCGTCGTCGTAATTCAAGATGCGTACATTGTGGATACCCCTTGAATGACACGCTCCGTTGTCCGGAATGTGGCAATCCTAAGCACATTTGATTTGGGCGCGAGGCACAACTTCACCAACAAACTAGCCTCACCTTTGTGCCACTGGCTTCTGGCCATACAGATGCCCGTGCGTCTTGGTGCACCGCATTCTCCCCAACCCACTGGTTGACGGCTCGAGGTCAAACTCAGCACCCAGCACCACCTGGCCGCGCTATCAACCCCTTACGATTTGTCGGTCGAGACGCCCGGCTGTTAACCACTTTCCTAGCATTAATCACCCTTCAAACCGGACGGCTGGAGTATTTGAACGCCGCTGGCGCAGCGCCAGAGCCGTTATTGGCGTGGTGCGACCTCGCAGTGACACCCTCCACGTGACCGTCCAACCCGGGTGTTAACCAGAGAATCCGCCCGCCTCCCCCACCGCCACGGCTAGAGAATTTGTTCGCGGGGGTTGTGGATAGGGAGACCTGCTCGGCGGATAGTTCGCACGCTTCAGCAAAGACAGCCTTGATCCGATCCCACGACGGCATGCTCATGCGGTTCATCGTTCGCCTCGTTCCAGCCCCACGCTTGGCCGGTATGTCCAAAGCGGAGGAGGCTGAACTCCAAGCGACAACGGGGGCGGGGAGGGCAAGTGGTAGCGGAATCGGTGCGAGATTCTTGTTGATCTCGTGAAATTGTGTCGTTCTCGCGCCCCCCCACACACGCAGAGCTTTAGGTAGCCGGAGGCCCCATGCCCGTTACCTTGTCTCGCACAAACCCCAGCCTTCACCCCGCATTCCCACCAGCGCGATCGGCGTACTCGGCGCCGCCGCGTTGCGGCTTGTGCAGTTCGCAGGCTCCGTCACTTTCTGCGAACTTCCGTGTGCGTTAGGGATGCCACGCAGGCGATGTGGCCTTGTTGGACCATCGCTGCATGTCGGCAAGTGCGGTCACACTAAGCAACTCGACGTGATTGTCGAACGTCAGGACGCCCGCTTTGCCGAGGTGGCGGAAGTCAACATGGCCGTGCGCGGTTGTTGGCAGTTCAGGATCGAAGTGCGAGGTCGAACCGGTCCACGGAAGAAACGCCGGCACGGAGTTCGATGTGGCCGTAGCATGCCAAGGCGCTTCGATGCGGTGATAGCCTGGATACTTACGCCCATTCGTCTCACGCAGCACGCCGCGAGCGGTCGTGAAGATCAACAGCCGCGAAGTCTGGACGGGCTGATCCATTCGAGTGACGTAGAACGCGCCGTAGCGAACAAACGCCGCGGGTGTAAAGCCGCCGCGGTGCGCGTCGCCACCGACGAACGTGGTGTTGAGACCGAAACTCGGATTGCGCGACGCGCTCACATGGAAGCCAGCTCGCTCAGTCATGTTTGGCACGCGCTCTCGAATATCGCGCTGGAGATTCTTGTCAACGTAGAGCACGTCGTACGTGAAGTTGAGATACGGCAACAGTCGCCAGGGGTAAGGTCGGAGCGGCGAACCGACAATGCGAGCCTCTTCGCTTGCGTCGTTGGCTCCCTCGTACGCGATAAACCTCCGATTCTCGGCTCGCGCCCATGAACCGCGCAAGTAGCCCGGAAGCAGACGGTCCGCGTTGTCGTTGGCGTACTGCGCGTAAGCAGTGCCCACTTGCGACAACGCCGCGACTTCTCGCGTGCGAAAGGCTGATCGTCGGGCCGCCCCCAACGCTGGCAGCAGAATGCCAATGAGAAGCGCGATGACAGTAATGACAATCAGCAGTTCGATGAGCGTGAAAGCTCGGCGCGGGCAAGTCATGCGCAGGCTCCTTGCGGCTCGATGTGCGTGGCGACATCCGCCGCATCGCCAGCCACGTTGTTGTGCGTTGATGACGGTTGACCGAACTGCACGCCGTGAGGGACGTACGAGCCAGCGACCGGTTGCAGATGGTCGAGCCAATAGGCCGAGTCGTCGCGATGACAGACGAAGAAGCGTCCGTTGTTCTCCGCGTACTTGCTGCGGTGGTATCGCAGGTAGATGTGTTTACTGTCAACCGCCTGAACTTCGACTTTGCCGGCGGCGTGTGACATGCAGAACTTGGCACGGCCCGCCAGTCCCGATTCGCGTGTAAGCGCGTCGTTGAAGATGCTCCACGCTCGCGTGATCGGCACCTCATAGGGCGCGTTGCCCGCCGTAGGCCGTCCTTGGAAAACGTAGTACTGCGGGCAACCGATGTAGGACAGTTCACGGAAGAGCTCGGCGAGCGTGTCGGGGTCGTCGTTGATGCCGCGAATCATCGGGCATTGGTTCACGCACGTAACGCCGCATGCAAGCAGCGTCGCGATGCCTTCGCGGGCTTCCTTCGTGAGTTCACGCGGATGGTCGAAGTGACACATGAGATAAATACGACGTTCGGAGTTTGAATACGTGCGAAAGAGCTGCTGCAGTTCAGGATCATCGAGGATGCGGAAGGGGTTGAATGCGGGCATCTTGCTGCCGATTCGGATGATCTTGACATGGTCAATCTCGCGCAGAGAAGAAATGATCTCCGCAAGCCGACGCGTGCCCATGATGAGCGGGTCGCCGCCGGTCAGCAACACGTTCGAGATTTCGGGATGCTTGCGGATGTAGACAAGCCCGGCGGTGACATCCTTGCTCACTTCGTCGTTGTCGTTCATGAAGAGTCGCTTGCGAAAACAATAGCGGCAGTACGCACCGCACACTTCGTTGCACAGCAGCAGCGCAGTGTCGGCGTACTTGTGCTGCACACCCGGTTCCACGGTGACAGCGGCTTCGTTGCTCGCGTCGAGCTTGCCCCACTCGCGGAGTTCTTCCTGCCGCGGAATGATGAGTTGGCGAATCGGATCACTCGGATCTGTCCAGTCGATCAATCGCAGGTAGTAGTCGTTGGCGCGGAAGACATATCGCTCGGCCACTTTGCGAAGCAGTTCGCGATCCTGCGGCGATACCCCGGGTATGCTGTCGATGTTCGTGACATATCGCACTCTGCGTGCGGAGCCGACGCCTTGATTGATCTGAACAACGGGGAGTGTGTGAGTGGACATAACGACTCCGAACGACGGATGTCACAATGACGCCGTCGAGGCATGCGAGCATGTCGCATGTTGAAATGGCGCTCGCCGAGGTCCCCATCGCGAGCGAAGACTCATGCGTCAATCCGCCGTGCGGACTGTCGCGTTCATTGCTGTGTGCTGACGAACTGGTGCGGGCATGTTGAAGTAACGATTGCACGCGCTGTCAACGATCGCGCCGCACAACTCCGGAAACG
Organism: Phycisphaerales bacterium; assembly: GCA_035299305.1. Classification (GTDB taxonomy): domain Bacteria; phylum Planctomycetota; class Phycisphaerae; order Phycisphaerales; family UBA1924; genus BJHL01. The sequence goes on from DATGWV010000283.1 coordinate 4,957, forward strand.
AGTAACCGGCGGTGCGAGCGGCGAGAACATACGCGCCGCCCCAGCCCAGTGAAGCCATCGAATTGATCTCGAGCACGCTCGGGCGACCTTGCGCGTCGATACGAATGTCTACGCGGGCGTAATCGCGCAGGTGGCACGCGTGGAACGTCCGCAGCGCGATGTCACGCAATTCCCGCTCCAGCGAGCTTTCGAGCGGCGCAGGACATACCCGCACGGGTTCCTGCTCACTCTTGTGAAGCTTGTCCGCGTGAGTCATCATCGCAAGGTGGCGGCTGCCAAAGTCAACTTCCACGATTGGCAGCGTGTGCGGCGTGTTGCGGCCGTCGCCCAGGATCGCTACGGCGACTTCACGCCCTGCGATGTACTCCTCCACGAGTGCATCTTGCTGGTACTCATGTACGATGACGGCGACTGCGTCGTGCAGCTCGCGCACGTCATTGACGAGTCGCAGCCCGAAGCTGGACGACTCGTGCTTTGGCTTGACGACCATCGGAAAACGCATGTGCGATGTGTCGCAGCGCGTCGTGTTCGCCACGGTGTACTTGGGAGTGGGCACACCCGCATCAATCATCAGGATCTTCGTGATGACCTTGTCGAGGGCGAGCGTGTGCCCCAGCGGGCTGCTGCCCGTGTAGGGAATCCCAGCCATTTCAAGCATGGCGGGCACGTGCGTGTATCGGCAATCACCCTGCGCGCCATAGGAAAGGTTGAACACGAGTCCATCGGGCGCCCCAGTCTGCTGATTCAGGGCGAAGAAGTCGCGCAGTCCGGGCAACATGGTCATATCGCCTTCGAAGACGCCCACATCGTGACCAATCTCGCGCAGCGCGTCGATGATGCGCTGCACGCTCTGACGTCCATACACCTCAGGGCTCGGCCGACCAAAGCGACTGACCACGCCGGTGTTCTCGCGATTGCGAACGACTGCGATACGCATGACATCCTCCGATTCGGCTCAACATGCGACATTCAGCGCTCGACCCTGTCATGTTTGTGGGAGAGGCTGCGAACTTGGGACAGTTGGCGTCGTGCTGCGCTTTGACTTCCGCCGTGGCGGATTCATTGCCTGCAGCATGCGGAACTTGCACGACGTGCCGATGACGAGGATGCCGGCGAGACAGAGCAGCGTGATCTCCGGGAAACGGAGTAACGCCTCACGAACCGCAGCCGGACCGGTCAGCAGCGTGATGATGACGCCTACCACGGCTGTCATGCCGGTTCGCCAGACTGCCGACTTCGTGCCTTCGCGGCGGTACGTGTTTGCAAAGGCTTCGCCGGTCAGTGTCATCACGACAACGGGGAAGAATGCGAGATGCTCGATTGTGGACATGCCTAAAGCGAGCCCCCCCAGCATACACAGGATGAGAATGCCGGCGACTGATGCGAGCATTGCCGCCGAGCGTCCGAAATAGGCGAGACGAAGGCGTTTGTACACAGGTCGAAGGGCAACGATCGCGCAGACGACGATCGTGAAGGCAGCGAGTCCGACTGCGATGCCGGTCATCTCAAAAGCGACCGCGAGCAGCACGGAACGAAACGGACCAAGCACGCGAATGCCAAGGGTGAGCCGAAACAACACAACGACGAGTGCTCCGATGGGCGCAACCAGCAGATGCACGGCGCGATGCCGCATGTCGTGCGGAAGCGCATCAAACGACAAGGTGTACGCGAACACATCCGCCCCGGGTAGTGCAGTGAGCTTGTAACCGACGCTGAGCACGCTGATGAGCACGAGTACGGCGATCACGCTCCACGCTGTCCGCTTGCTGAAGCGCGGGTACTTCGCTCTTCGTGAACGAGTCATCGCAGTGTTCATGCCGGACACTCCTGCACCGTGACGACTGCGCCGTCGCGGCGTGGGTCGGCCACGCCCTGAGCCGTGCCGCTTGAGTCCCACGCCAGCGCATGTACTGCACCGAGTTTGTAGCTGTAGCGGCTGTAGGTTCTTGCAATGCGCGCATGCGCACCGATGCACGCGAGTTGCTCGTCGCTGACTCCCCTCTCCATCCAGAGGCGTTCCGCGTCGAGTGTGTGGATGCGAGGTGCATCCACAGCATCTCGCAGGGATGAACCGGCCCACAGCACGCGCGCAAGCACTTGCACAATGGACGACGTGATGCGGCGACTGCCGGCAGAACCGATGGCGACCAACGGAGCACCGTGCGCATCGGTCATCAGCGTTGGCGCGGCGTTTGACATGGGAGTACAGGCGCCACGCAGGCGGTAGCAGTGCTTCTCGCGCGGACATGCACTCAGGTAATTGTTGTAAAAGAATCCAAGCGTTGGATGCATCGATTTCGCACCAAACACTGACTGAATCGACTGAGTCAGGGCCACGACGTTGCCATCACTGTCAGCCGCGCACAGATGCGTGGTGTTGCCAGGCTCGCGAAACGCCCCTTGAACTCCGGCTGTTTGTCGTTGCAGCACCGCGTGTGCACGCTCTTTGCTCACAAGCCAGCGAGCGAGCGTGTGCGTGAAATCATCGGGATGTTCGGGCCAGCGATCTCGCTCGGCGAAGCTGCGACGGAGCGCGTGGATCAGGTGAATGGGCAAGCAGTCGTCTGGCGCGTCGAGCCGCAGCTGCTCAAGCATCTGCAGCGCGAGCAGCACTTGCACGCCCCCACCTGCGGGTGGCGTAGAAAACACGCGGCGACCAGCGATTTCCGCCACGAGTGGCTGCCGTTCGATGGGCAAGGTCAGCGACGCCAGATCAGAACCTGATAGCAACCCGCTACGAGCTTCCATATCGCGCACCAGTTCATGCGCGATGCTTCCTCGATAGAAGTCGTCCGCGCCGTGAGTGCTAATGCGTTCAAGCGTGCGTGCGAGCAATGGCTGACGCAGCAGAAAGCCCGCGTGCGGGACTGCGTGACGATGGAGGAACGTGTTGGATTCAACCGATCCACGCTCCCAGCGAGGCGCGACCCACGAGATCAGTTTGCGCTGCAGTTTCGTGATCGCATAACCTCGCTCTGCAATGTCAATCGCCGGTGCAAGAGCTGTCGCGAGAGGTTGCGTGCCGTATTTCTGCTGCGCATATATGAGTGTCGCGACGGTTGATGGGATCGTCGTCGCCTTTATGCCTTCAGCTTGTTCTCGCGTCGTGACGAGTTTGCGACGTAGTGACGCTGGGGCGTGAGAGTGCCCGTCGATGACGAAGACTCGCCCACTGGCCAGCCGCACAAGCATCACGGTGTGGCCGCCCAGTCCACTCTCAGCGCTTTCGCAGACGCTCAGGGCCCAGGCCGCCGCACACGCCGCGTCGATGGCGTTGCCGCCACCGCGCAGCATGGCTGCACCTGCCTCCGCGGCAAGTGGAAATCCAGCGGCGATGACGCCCTTGCGAGGCACCGAGACGCGATTCATCGCTGATTCATGCGAGATTGACAATGGCAGCATGTCATGTTTCTGCGTGATTTCTGATAGCGCGGTCCGGCAGTCGCCGCATGATGAGCTCAACACTCCCTGAACTCACGGCGAGTGTCTCAAGGAACTCCGCCATGCGTTTGTCACTCGCGATCGCTTTGCTTGCCAGTTCGGCATCCCTTGCATGTGGACAAGAAGCCGGACCGATTGTCATCACGGAGATCATGTACAACCCCGCTGGCGTTGACGAGGGGCAGGAGTGGGTTGAGATATACAACCCAACCAGCGGTCCCGTCAGCATCTCGCGGTGGCGTCTCCAGGATGACGATGGCCAGACCGATCGTTTTCCTACCGGTGCGACGCTCGCTCCCGGCGCAGTCGCTGTGGTCGTACCCATCCGGGGCGGCGTGTCCGGCAACGGCACGCAGCGACGAAGCACATACGTCAATAACGCTACCGCATTCGCCGCAGCGTGGGGCCCGGGCGTGCAGATCATCTTCGTCGATTCATTCTGGAACTACCCGGCAGATCCGGTGCCTGCCGCGACAACGTTGGATGGCCTTTCCAACTCTCCGAGTGCGACCAACGAGCAACTTCGCTTGATCAATGACCTAGGTGTCGTCATCGACAGAGTTGACTACGACGATGACGAGGACATCGTCACGCCCTGGCCCGACGACAATGATGGCGGATCGATCCAACTGCTTCGGGAGTTCGTCGGCAACGTGACGGACAACAACAACGGCGCAGCCTGGCGCTTGTCATCGCCCGGCGACGCCCTTGGCTCGCGGCACGCGGTGCCCGGTGCCATCACGTTCTCAGGCCTCAACAGCTACGGAACGCC
>DATGWV010000284.1:0-3470 GCA_035299305.1 Phycisphaerales bacterium
CCGCAGACTCGCAGTTCGCGAGCCATCGCTTTGCCGAGTTCTTCGACGCGGGCCATGACTGACGCGGACAGCGACGCGGGCGGCAATGAGCAGGCGCTATCGCCGCTATGGATGCCGGCTTGCTCGATCTGTTCCATGATGCCCGACACAACCGCGGTGCCGTTGCCGGTGGCGTCAAAATCTGCGACGACGTCAACGTCGAGTTCGGTCGCACCGGCGAGGAACTTGTCGATGAGGACTGGCGCGTCGTCGAGACCGGCGGCGACGAGAGCGGTCGTCATGAAGTGCTTGAGGGCGGCTTCGTCGCTCACGATTTCCATGCCGCGTCCGCCCAGCACGTAGCTGGGGCGAATGAGCACGGGGTAGCCGATGCGCTTGGCTTCGCTGATGGCTTCATCGAGGCTCTTGGCGATGCCGGCGGCAGGGCGCTGGAGCTTGAGCTTGTCGAGGACTTGGTCGAAGCGCTTGCGATCCTCGGCGCGGTCGATGGAGTCGACGGATGTGCCGATGATGGGTGCGCCGGCTTGTTCGAGACCGTGAGCAAGATTCAGCGGGGTTTGGCCGCCGAACTGGACGATGACGCCGTGGACGAGGTTGGTGGCCCGCCCCTCCGGGGCGGGCGCATTGCCATTAGCGCTCGACGCTTGCACACTGCCGCCCCGGAGGGACGGCCCACCGAGAGGCGTGCCATTCAATCTCTCGACGATGTTGAGCGTGTCTTCAAGCGTGAGCGGTTCAAAGAACAGCAGATCGCTCGTGTCGTAGTCGGTGCTGACCGTCTCCGGGTTGGAGTTGATCATCACGCTTTCGAAGCCCAGCTCCTTGGCGGCGAAAGCGGCGTGGACGCAGCAGTAATCGAACTCGATGCCTTGGCCGATGCGGTTGGGGCCGCCGCCGATGATGATGACTTTGGGCTTGGTCGTGACACGGACTTCGTCGGAAGCAGTGACGGAGTGGCGCGGTGACGAAGTGACGGAGTGAGGCCGCTCATACGTCGAGTAGTAGTACGGCGTGATGGCCTCGAACTCTGCGGCGCAGGTGTCGACGAGCTTATAGACGGGCTCGATGCCCAGCTTCTTGCGGTACTCGCGCACTTTGAAGATGTTGGCGGTGGTGATGCCGCCGAAGTAAAGGTTGGCGAGCTGTGCGTCGCTATAGCCGAGTTGTTTGGCTTCGAGCAGCACGTCCTTGGGCACGTCGGCGAGGGTGCGGTAGTTGCACAGCGTGTCTTCGAACTCGACGAGTTGCTTGATCTGATCGAGGAAGAAGTGGTCGTACTTGCACAGTTGGTGCACGCGCTCGATGCTCCAGCCCATCTTGAACGCGTAGCGGACGTAGTACAGCCGACCTTGGCTTGGCACGCTCAGTTTGCGGCTGAGTTTCTCGGCGTCGATGGGCCACTCGATGGCTTGACCATCGGCGGTGCGGAGGCCGGTGTCGGTGGCGGGCTGTCCGTCCGGCGTCGTTGCGTTGCCGGGATTCGTCGACGTTGGATTGCTGCCGCCCCGGAGGGTCGGCCCACCCATGACATCGAGCACGAGTTGCTCGTTCTCCACGGCCCGCATCGCAAAGAGCCACTTGTCGTTGCGATCGAGGCCCAGCCCGAACCGCTTGACTTCCATGCTGCGGATGACTTTCTGCAGCGCTTCCTTGAAGGTGCGGCCGATGGCCATCGCTTCGCCCACGCTCTTCATCTGCGTGGTCAGCGTTTCGTCAGCTTCGGGGAACTTCTCGAACGTCCAGCGCGGCATCTTGACGACGCAGTAGTCAATCGCCGGCTCGAAGCAAGCGCTCGTGGTGCCCGTGATGTCATTCTTGAGTTCGTCGAGCGTGTAGCCGACGGCGAGACGCGCAGCGATCTTCGCGATGGGGAAGCCCGTTGCTTTGCTGGCCAGCGCACTGGAACGCGAAACGCGCGGGTTCATTTCCACCACGACCATCTCAAACGGCTTGCTGCCGTCGGCGTTCGGCTTGGGATTCGGGTTGACGGCGAACTGCACGTTGCTGCCGCCCGTTTCGACACCAACGGCACGCATGATGGCGATGGCGGCGTCGCGCATCGCCTGATATTCCTTGTCCGTCAGCGTGAGGATCGGCGCGACGGTGATGCTGTCGCCCGTGTGCACGCCCATGGCGTCGATGTTCTCGATGCCGCAGACGATGATGCAGTTGTCTTTCTTGTCGCGAACGACTTCGAGCTCAAACTCTTTCCAGCCGATCACGCTCTGGTCGATCTGCACCTGCGTGATCATGCTCGCGGCGAGACCACGCGTGACGATGTCGCGGAACTCTTCAAGGTTGTAGGCGATACCGCCTCCCGTGCCGCCCAGCGTGAAGGCGGGGCGAATGATGGCGGGGAGGCCGATCTCCTTCAGGAACTCTTCAGCGTCGCTCAGCGTGTTGACGGTCTTGGCCTTGGGCAGCTTGAGACCGATCTTCTCGCAGATGTCCTTGAAAATCTGACGGTCTTCGGCGCGGTGGATGACCTCGCGATTCGCGCCGATCATCTCGATGCCGAACTCTTTGAGTGTGCCGTTATCCCACAGCCCGCAGGCGCAGTTCAGGGCGGTTTGGCCGCCCAGCGTCGGAAGTATCGCGTCAATGCGCGGGCCGCGCTTGTTTTCCAGTTCGATGATCTTGCGCACGCTCTCGGGCGTGATGGGCTCGATGTAGGTCCGATCGCTGAACTGCGGATCGGTCATGATCGTCGCAGGGTTGCTGTTGACGAGGACGATGCGATAGCCCTCGCTTTTGAGCGTTTTGCACGCCTGCGTGCCTGAATAGTCAAACTCGCACCCCTGACCAATCACAATCGGACCCGAACCCAGAACGAGAATGGTCTTGATGTCGGTGCGCTTGGGCATGGCGGGGCGTTTCTCCGTCGTGCGCGTTGTGCGAAACCTCACCTCCGGCGAAGTGCGCGCAAACTGTGTGGAATATAGACGGTTCGCGGTGAAAGTCCAGCGATGCCGGCGATGCGAGCGACGAATTCCCGTGACCGGCGCCACCAGTTGTTCGTCCGCGTGACGTGCTTAGTTCAGGCCCGATTCGCTATGCGCTTCGCCACGATTCCCCGCACCTCGCGATCAAACCGCAGCACAAACAGCGTGAGCGTGGGCCCCGCGCCCGCTCGCGACAACTCCCGCTGCACACTATCGGGATCGACCTGTTTGTCGCGCGTCTTCACCTCCACGATGCCCGCGCCCAGGTTCTTCAGCTTGTCCTTGGCCCGGGGCAGCTTCCAGGGGAAGTGATCGAGCACCTCGAAGGTGGTGACGAACGGGTCGTGGAGCACGTCGTCGCTCGTCAGCAGTCCCAGTGCGGGATGCACCATCGCCGCCTTCGCGCGATCACACATTGTGTGCAGCAGGCCGACTCGCTCCACGCTCGGATCAAGTTCGTGGATGTATCGCAGCATGGGCGAGACGGCGACCGGCTCGGCTAGTGATTCGCCTTGCATGGTCGCCGTC
>DATGWV010000285.1:0-8674 GCA_035299305.1 Phycisphaerales bacterium
AGCCAAGGCCTCTGCGGCCAAATGCCAGCGATCCATTCCCACCGCCAACGCCGCATCACGCGACAGCGCGGGCACTCCCGCCCACCCGCGCGCCAACTCGACCAGCGCCGCGTTCGCGGACGCGACGCGATCACGCTGCCACCAATTTCGCAGCCGTTGCATGAAACCGAGCGGCTCATCCTGCGTACCGACCGTGACAGCGCCGATGCTCGCGGCGACTTGTTGCGTGCCTGTTGCACTGCCACCACCCGCGAGACCATACCGCGCCCGCAACGCATGCAAATCCGGCTTGCCATCAGCCCGCCTGGGCGTCGCCGTGGCCGCATGGCCTGCTCGAGTCGCGCCACTTGACGCGTGTGGTAGCTTGGTGCGTTCAACCGGACGGACAGGCAGGGTGGGCGGCACCGCGAGTTGCACCAACGCAGGCGCAATGTGCTGAGCCTCTTCCTCGGAGCAGACCAGCAATGCCTCGCTCATCACGCGCGCACGTTCAGCGACTGACAGCTTGCTCAAGCGAGCGAGCTTGTCCTGCATCGACTGTCTGGCGGCGTTCTCAGCGATGGATCGGCACTCCTTGCCTCTGCGTTGCGCGTGCTCATTGCCCTGTGGAGGTCAATGGCCGCGATGCCGCGTGCATCCTGCACGCATCGAAGTCACACAATCCTGTGGGAGCGTGTCACGCTCTCGCACAAGCATACTGAGTCACGAGTTTTCGTGACTCCCGCGCGTCGCGCTCATCGCGCAAAGACGACAACATATCCCCCGACGCGCATGAACTTTACACTCTATCGAAAATTTCCTCCAGATATCATGCAAGATCGTGTAGACAGTCGCCCATGCAATTCGTATCTTGTGTACGCGGTTGTGCGTTGGGCCTGTTGTGCCGCCTTCCGCTTGTGTGTGTGCGAAAGTCAGTCGGTTCGTCCAAACGATCAGCCGCGGTGTCTGATTGTGCAATGAACCATGCTGCCAGCTCGCACCACTCGCACGCCTTGTCGCTCCGAGCGGTCGTCGGCGGTTCTCGCGGACCGGTTCGGAGGAGGTTGTCAGGACGCAACCCCCGCCACGTCGCGGCGACACAGCCATGGAGCGAGACGCATGAGCACTGAATCCCGCATTTCCCATTCGCTCGATTCGCACGTGGAACTCAAGCCCGAGGCCCGCGCGAAAGCTACCGGCAAGCAGCACGACATGATCCGCCCCGTCATCCTCGCCGGCCACCGCATCGTGCTCTATAGCAAGGCACTCCACCCGGAACACGTGGACCTGCATGGCCGACGCACCATCATGGGCCCCGGCAACAAGTACGAACTGGAAGCCTGGGTCATGGAAGGCAGCCACGCCCTTCGCCTCGAGTCGGGCACGCTGTGCGCCACCGAACTCGTCTGCGAGCACGAACGAGCGATTCCCACCGGCAGTATCGTCTTTTCGCATGTCGTCAACGCCGAGAAGGACGTCGAGCACAAGTTCGCCAAGCACGGCGTCCGCTACATGAGCTCGATTCAGTTGGAAATTCTCGCGCCGAACCTCTATTACGACACGTACGAAGAACTCCTCCAGACCGCACGCGGCAACAACCACCTCGTGCACATGTGGAACAAGCCCGAGGGCCAGGGCCTCAGTCTCGTCGAGATCGACCGCAAGGCCAACGAAGTCTCCATCCTGGGTTTCCACCTCATTCCCGCCACGGGCACGGTCGTCCGCACGCAAACGCTCTTTGAGCTCATCAAGCCGGGCGATATGACGGGCCTTCGCTGAAGGCGGGCAATCGGCACACGACAACAACTGTCCGAACGGACTATCGTTTCGCAAAGGAGCGAGGCGAATATGGCATCCATTCTGGTCGTTGCGGGCCCCAACGAGGGCGACTACTACCCGATGAAGAAACGCACGCTGGTGATCGGCCGCGACGAGGGCGCAGCCATTCAGATCACCGATCAGCGCATCTCGCGCAAGCACCTCCAGCTTCGCTTTGAGGACGCCAAGCAGCAGTATCTCGCGCTGGACATGAAGAGCGCGAACGGCACACTCATCAATGGCCGCGCGGTGACGACCGAAGTCGCGCTCGTCGACGGCGATGAGATCAGCATCGGCTCGTCCAAGATCGTTTTCAGCACCACCGAGTTCGCGGATCGCGAAAGTGCGTTTGCGAACTGGAAGCAACGCGGCGAACGCGGCAAACCCACCATTCAACAGTGAGTGCCGCTCGCCTTCACGCCGCGCTCGCTCGCCGCGTGACGCAATCCATGGACGTGCCGCACGAGGCGCTGCCGGTGATGGCACCGCTCTTTGCTGGCATTGCTGCGCTGGGCACATCGCCTCGTCGCACGGCAGCCTGGCTGCGTGATGCAGGCATCGGGCCGCGCGACTGCGTGCTTGACATGGGCTGCGGCAAAGGCAGCCCGGCGGTCGCGGTGACACGAGCGTGCGGATGCCGCGTGATCGGTGTGGATGCGTTTGCTCCGTTTATCGATGCCGCTCGCGAGCATGCCGCACGGGCTCGCGTTACCGCTCGCTGCGAGTTTGTTTGTGCTGACGTGCGAACATGGAAGAACGCGAGTCGTGTCACACCACGTGCCGGCATGATGCTCAGCTTGTTTCCAGCGACTGAGAGCATCAAGTTCCTCGCAGACCACGTGCGACCGGGCGGCTTCGTGCTGACCGATGACGCGGTACGTGCGCCGGGAATCGGCGAAGATGCCGAGCTGCCACTCTCTCGCGATGAGTTGTGCGACTCGATCATCTCGCAGGGACACCGCGTGCTGCGGACGCACGTCATGTCGCCCGGCGAAGTCACGCGGCTGGATGATCGCTTGTACGCCACGATTCGCCGCAACGCAAACGCGATCTCACGGACACATCCATCGCTCAAGCCGCTCCTGCGCGAAGTGCTCCGCCGCCAGCGCGATGCGCATGCACTGCTCACCGGTCCGATTCGGCCCGCGCTGCTGCTTGTTCAGTTGTCGCGGTCGCGTTGACGTGCCGCGCTGAGCGATTGAAACGTCCAGCCACTCCAGCACAGCACACCGACGCCGACAATCGCGAGGAAAAATCCGATGACGCGGTTCTGCTGGGCCGTTGCGCGTTCCTGCGACAAATCAGCCATCGCAGCGGCGTCGATGAAGTTAATCGATACATCCTGCGGATCGTACTTCACCATGACGTTCGCCCCCACCGTCAGCATGCGTGATAGCGCCCTGTTGTTGTCGACGGACAGTCCGTCAAACGGACTGACGCGCGAACCCGTGTATGTCATGCCGCCGACTTGGAACGTGTATTGCGCGATCATCGTGCGACCTCGGCGGCGATAGGAACCGCCTCCAGTTGCCGGACTCTGCACGACGCCAGGTGTTGACACCAGCCGCGGATCGCTGTCGCGTGCAAGATCGGTGTCCGCATCGCGCCACACCCAGAGGCCACCGAATGTGAGAGCAAGCCCCAGCACGCCCCACCACATCACCGGAGCCCACCAACGCAGCGGCCGTGGCGATGCGATCGCATCTTCGATTTGCTCGCTGCTCAACGCGTACGGCTCACGCCTTGGATGTCCCACTCGCATGCGTCAGCGTACGCGAACCACGCGACGACTTGTCACGCCGCTTTGGCATGGGCCGCATCCACAAGATCGCCAAATGGCTGCATTTTGTTGCGAATGAGGTCAAATTCGTGGGCGACCTTCGCGAACGCATCGACAACGTCTGGGTCAAAGTGCTTGCCCCGCAGATCGGTGATGAGCTCGCATGCGCGCTCGTGCGTCAAGGCCATTTTGTAGACACGCCGGCTGGTGAGCGCGTCATACACGTCGGCAAGCGCGACGATTCGTGCGGCTAGCGGAATCTGCTGGCCAGCGAGACCGAGCGGGTAGCCCGTGCCGTCCCATCGCTCATGGTGGCACAGCGCGATCTGTATCGCGAGGTTGATCAGTTCGTCATCGCCCAGTTCCTGCCGAATGGCGATGAGTGTGTCGGCGCCCATGTACGTGTGGCGCTCGACCAGCTTGCGCTCGTTCGGTGAAAGCGCGCCGCGCTTCAGAAGGACGCTGTCGGGCACGCCGACTTTGCCAATGTCGTGCAAACTCGCAGCCGGGCGAATGTGCGCAATCCACGTTTCGTTAATCTCGCCGTGCGAAGATCGCAGCGCTTTCGCCAGCGTTTCGCTGTACGCGCAGATGCGCTCGAGGTGCGAGCCCGTGTCGGTGTCGCGGTAATCCGCGAGCTTCGCGAGGCCCAGAATCAAGGCCGTTCGTGCGGCGAGCCCTTGCGCCAGACGCTTATCGAGCGTCACCGCGAGATCGTTGTTGCGAACTTCCAGCCCGCGGTGCTGCTTGCGAATGAAGCGATGCACGATGAAGCCGCCCAGCCCGGCAAGGATCGTCATGACACCCGCCGCCCATGCCACCATCATGCGGCCGCTGGCTTGCACGTGTGCGGTCATCGCGTCCGCGTCTTGCTGCACAGTCATGATCGCGCCATTGGGCAAGCGATGCACGAACGACCATTCGCCAGAGTTGTTCAGCCCCACTAGCGTCGAGTCTTGCCCAATGTCGCCCACGCGTTCTTGTCCGCCCTCGACAGTGATGACGTTGTCCTGCAAGCGTGCATCGGCATGATGCGCCTGACCCGTGCCACCAACCACAACACCATCTGATCCGAGCACCACGACCCTTGCGTGCGCGGGGAACGATGCCGTCGTCAGCACTGTCTTTATCGCGTCCTTCCATGCCGGCTCGCTGGGATCGATATCGCGCGAGACGTTCTGCAGATCGCTCTTCAAGCGATACGACTCGGCGAGATTCTCACTCTCCACACGCTGTGTCGTGAGCCACGTGAGGCGCGATTGCACCGGCAGCAGCACGACTGTCAGGCCCGCCGCGATGACCAGCGTTTGTCCGAGCAGCAACGCGGCCAGACGACCACTGTCGCGCCGGCCTGTCGTCGCTGTTCTGAACGTGCCCGTGTGACCCATCGCATCAAACATCGGCCCGCGCTGCTGCCGGTTGCAACCGGCGACCAAACACCATCGCCGTTTTAGGGGGAAAAGTCCGCATAAACCGCCTAGATGTCGCGAGTTCACAACTTTCAATTCACATTGAAACTTCGTTCGCCTACGCTTGTGCATGACCCAGTTGGCCAGCACCGTTCGCCCGTCCGTGCCCCGTCGCGATTTGCGGCTGGATGCAATCGCCGAGAAGGTTTCGCGAGGCGAGCGACTTTCGCTTGCGGATGGCGACTTGCTCTTCACAACGCCCGATGTGTGGACCGTCATGGAGCTGGCGGACATGGTGCGTCGCCGATTGCACGGGAACAACGCGTATTACAACATCAACCGGCACCTGAACTACAGCAACGTGTGCGCGCTGTCGTGCAAGTTCTGCGATTTCTACGCGAAGCTGGGCGAAGAGAAGGCGTACGCGCGCGACATGGAGTATGTGCGCGGGCAGGCGCGGCTGGCCGTAGAGAACGGCGCGACGGAAATTCACAGCGTGGGCGGCTTGCATCCGACGCTGCCTTTCAGCTACTACACCGATCTGATTTCAACGCTGCGTGATGAAGCGCAGAAGCTCGGCAGCGATCTGCATGTGAAGGCCTTCACGGCGGTTGAGATCGTGCACCTGTGCAAGATTGCGAAGGTGTACAAGGGTGCGAGCGCGCCGGGCGCGGAAGGCCGCAACGCGCGGCGCGAGGCGATTCGATTTGTGCTGACAGAACTGAAGAAAGCGGGACTTGGCAGCCTGCCGGGCGGCGGGGCGGAAGTCTTTGACGATCGCGTGCATGACGAGGCGTACAAGGGCAAGATTCGCAGCGACGTGTGGCTGGATGTGCATCGCACGGCGCATGAGCTGGGACTGAACACCAACGCGACGCTGCTGTACGGCCATATCGAGCAGCGGCATGATCGCTTGGTGCACATGGACATGCTGCGCCGCGCGCAGGATGAAGCCCTCACGCGTTTGTTTGGCGGCGAAGGCGCGGCGGGCGCGGGAGTGAACACCGCAGGCAAGAGCGGCGATGATGACGATGCGCTCACGACGTCGGAGGGCGGGCACCTGGGTTATCGCGAGGAAATGTCGAACACGCCCGTCGTGACCCTGACCAAGCCCGGCGCGATTTTGCCGGAGCACTTTGCGTTTGGCGGCAAGGCGGGCAATCGCACCGATGTGCCGGGCTACTACCAGACGATCATTCCGCTGCCGTTCTTTCCTGATGGCTGCGAGCTTGAGCACCTGCCCGGGCCCAGCGGGCTCGAGAACTACCGCACGCTTGCGATCGCACGACTGATGCTGGACAATTTCCCGCACGTCAAGGCGTTCTGGATCATGCAGACGTTGCCGATGGCGCAAGTGATGTTGCAGAGCGGCGCGGACGACATCGACGGCACGGTGGTGTGGTATGACATCACGAAGATCAATCACGGCGCGGGCCAGGGCAGCGCGGGCGACAGCGTCGCGACGCACCAGGAAGTGAACACGTGGACGCTGCAGAAGGCGATTCGCGAAGCCGGGTTTGTGCCGGTGGAACGCGACACGCTGTATCGACGGGTGAAGCGCGAGGGGCGCAGGTGGTGGGCGGAATGAGTCTTTTGCCGTCCACGGACCAAATCGACGCTGCCCTGCGTGATCTTCGATATGACCGAGTGTGGCTCGAAAGCGGCGTTCTCTCCGTTGATGGGTTACTCCGGCAGCATCAGGACTTCCTCGCAGGTGTTGAGCGAGACGTGGACCATTTTCATCTCCACGCCTTTGCTGCGTGGTCATTGATGCGCGTTCAACTATCCGACGCCGAAGTTGATATCGCCATCAGGGTCGCGACTTCGGATGCGGGCCTAAACAGCGCGGCGACGTTGCTGAAGAGTCTGCTCAACGAGCGGCTTACCGACAATCAGTTTGAACGTTTGCTCGACGCGGCATGCGGACTTGGGCTGGGCGGTCGCAGTGCGGCATACGAGAGATTTCGTCGCGGTTGGGAACAATCGCGTGCGAATGAGCAGTTTCTTCGCAACGGACTCGCAAGCGAAGTGCCCGCGATCCACTTGTTCCTTGCTCGCCGATGCGAGTTTGCGTGGGTCTTGCAAGAATTGGTCATCAAGGGTTCAGGCAAGGAAGTGCGGCACACTGCCAAGCAGCGGCTGCGCGAACTCGAACGCAGACAGGCAGACAAAACATGACCAACCGTTTTCAATCCGTGCAGCACGTGCTCACATGGTTCTCGCCGTGCGTGCTGTTCTGTGCAGCGCCGGTGGTTGTCACGATTGTCGTGTACACGCTCGTGCGCTTCATGAAGCGACGGAGCGGCACGGATGGCGCGACGATGTATGATGCCAAGACCGAGCCCAAGATCGAGCGCGTTGAGACGAAGACGGTGAAGTTTGAGCGCGAGAGCGATGAGAAGCGCGGTTAGCGCAGATCGCTGAGGAACTGCGCGAAGCGGTCCATGCCCTTGTTGATCTGATCTTCGCTGCAGGCGAAGCTGATGCGCACGTGGTTCTTGCCGCAGCCGCCGAAGTCCTCGCCGGGGACGAACGCGACCAGATTTTCTTCGAGCAGGGCTTCGCTCATGCTCATGGCGCTGTCAATCTTGCGGCCACCCTTACTGGTCTTGCCGAAGTACGCGGATACGTCGGGGAACGCGTAGAACGCGCCGGTTGCCTTCGCGTTCTTGATGCCCGGCAGCTTGGCGAGGCGGGCGTTGATGAGTTCGGCACGCTTGGCGAACGCCAGACGCATCATTTCCACTTCGCCCGCGCACTGCGTGAGCGCGGTGCGAATGCTGGGATACGTGAAGCTCGTGATGTTGGTGCTCATCTGGCCTTGCAGGGTGGCCATGGCGCTGGTGAACTTCTTGCCGAACTCGCCGCTGCTGCCGGTGTAGCCGATGCGCCAGCCGGTCATGCCGTAGGCCTTGGACAAGCCGTTGAGCGTGATGACGCGTTCGGCGATCGCCGGCATGCTGCCGATGGAGAAGTGCGGGATGCCGCCGTACACGATCTTTTCGTAGAGCTCGTCGCTGAGCACGGTGATGTCGGGCGCGATGGTGCGAGCGGCTTCTTCCACGACGTTGCCGATGGCGCGGAGTTCGTCGGGCGTGTACATCGTGCCGCACGGGTTGCTGGGGCTGTTGAGAATCAGCATGCGCGTGCGTGGCGTGATGGCTTTCTTGATCTGCTCGGCGGTTGCCTTGAAGCCCGTGTCAACGGTTGTGGGCACTTCGATGACTTTGCCGCCTGCGAGTTCGACGATGGGCGCGTAGCTGACCCACGCGGGCACGGGCAGGATGACTTCCTGCTGCGGCTCGCCCGGCTTGGGCTCGTCGATGAGCACGTGCGCGAGCACGAACAAGCTGTGCTTGCCGCCCGCGCCGATGGTAATGTGATCGGGCGTGCAGTTGGGCAGGCCGTTTTCTTCGGTGAGTTTCTTCGCGATGCACGCGCGCGTCGCGGGGTCGCCCAGCGTGGGCATGTATTTCGTCTGACCCTTGGTCAGCGCGTTGATCGCGGCGTACTTCACGATGTCGGGCGTGTCGAAATCGGGCTCGCCCGCGGCGAATGAGAGCACGTCCTTGCCCGCCGCCTGCATGGATTTGGCGCGGTTCATAAACGCGACAGTGACACTGGGCTTGAGGCTCTGCACGCGACGTGAAACAGTGAGGCTGGCCATGGTGATGCGAATGTAGGGGGC
>DATGWV010000286.1:0-2221 GCA_035299305.1 Phycisphaerales bacterium
CACACCAGGCGTCACGCTGCGGACATCAAGTCCCGCCGCCGCGATCGTGCAGTCCACCACATCGCCCACATAGACCTGATCCCGTGCCTGCGAGCCATCGACAAACAGCCGAGGACGCTTGCCGTCTTGACACTGCTGCGCGAGCTGATACGCCATCGAAGCCATCTTCCCCTTGCGTGCTTCGCCAGGCCCAAACACATTGAAGTATCGCAGCCCCACCACGTGCGGCTCGCGTCCGCCGCTAGCCAGCTGCTTCGCAAGCCGGCGATGATGACACTCCATCATCCACTTGCTGAACCCATACACGTTGTTCGGCTTACCCGCCGCTTCCAAGGCAAAAGCCTCGCGCCGCGCCGTCTCCGGCGGTGTTCCATACGTCGCAGCGGAACTTGCATAGACCAACGGCACACGCCCCGCGCACGCCAGAACCATGGGCGGAAAGCTCTCGCTGTTCACCCGCATCATCTCGGCTTCATTCGCGTTGGTCGTGTCAGTGATCGCACCAAGATGAAACAACGCCGCCGGCTTGTGCGTCTCAACCAGCGCGTGCCAGTCAACATCGCACACGCTCTCGGGCATGAGCTGCCCAGCAAACGCTCCCACGCCCGCTCGCTCACACGCCTCAACAACATTGGCGTAGCTGCCCGTTCGCAGATCATCAACGACGACCACGTGCGAGCCCGCAAATCGCTTGAGCAACTCGGCGACGAGATTGCTGCCGATGAAACCGCAGCCACCAGTCACGATGAACGTGCGACCAGCCTGCGTCATGTGCCGCCTCCGGCGTCGGACACCTCCGCGTCGGGCTTCGCAGGCAGCTTCAGCTTCTGCCCGATGCGAATCTTCGACGGATCAGCCAGCACATCCCGATTGGCTTCGAAAATCACGTTCGCCAGTCGCTCCTCGCCATACACGCGCTTCGCGATCTTCGCCAGCGAGTCCCCCTTCTGTACCGTGTACTCCTGCATCGCAACTGGCGAAGCCTGCGTGGGCGCCGCAGCCGGCGTCGTGCTGCCGTCAGCGGTCTTGTAGACTGGCTGCCCCTGCACATTCGCCGGATCGCGCGGAATGCGAATCGTGCGACCCTCCCGCAGATTCAGCGGACTCATCAGCGGATTCGCTCGCGCAATCACATCCGCTTTCGCCGCATCACCCAGGTGCCGCTGCGCGATCGTCGCGAACGTATCCCCCGCGCGAATCGTGTCCTCAAAGAACGTCGGTGCAATCACGCCTGCCGTCGCATCCGTCGGCACCAACTGAATCGCGGGCGGCAACGGAGCCTTCGCCAGCGTCGTCGTGCTCGCCCCCACTCGCTCGCTCACCGGCGGCGGCGTTTCACGCACGCTTTCGCGTGGCGACACACTTGCGTCTCGCGTGCTCTTCGCCTCCGTCTGCGCAAAGCTGATGGGCGGCTCCACCGGCCACCACCAATACACCCCGATCCACACCGCGCTGAGGATGAGCAGACCCGCCGCGATTCTGCCGCCGCCGTGTGCCATGGCCGTCCTCCGTGACGCCTGCGTCATGACTCCCATGACGCGCGAATCCAACTCCGCGAAGCAGCTTGCGCCGCACCAATCAACCGGCTCGCTCGCTAAAGCAAGCCGGCGTGTGAATCAGGTTGTCGGCTGCGCGAGGCCCGCATCCTTGTACATGTCCGCCTCGTGCTTGCGGCTCCACACAATCGGTGCGGCGACCGCGACCGACGAGTACGTGCCCACGATCAGGCCCGTCGCCAGAGCAAACGCAAAGGCCCGCATGCCTTCTCCGCCCCAGATGTAGAGAATGAAGCACGATGCCAGCGTCGTACCACCCGTGATGAGCGTGCGGCTGAACGTCTGGTTGATCGACGTGTTGATGATCTCCCGCGTCGCGTACGGCAGCTTGCCGCGGTTCTCACGAATGCGGTCCATGATGACGACCGTGTCGTTGAGCGAATATCCGGCGATCGTCAGCAACGCGGCCACGAGATTCAGGTCGATCTTGAACGGCAAAAGGTTCAAGCTCGTCGCCAATGCGTGCGTGCTCGGATTGTCGTAGAGAATCTCGGCCAGCGCGACAAGTCCGACAACGACCAGCACGTCGTGGATCAGCGCGACGACCGCCGCCAGCGAGTACCGCGGCGTCTTGAATCGCACCCAGATGTAGATGCCGATGAAGATGAAGCTCAAAATCGTCGCCGTGATCGCGTTCGCAGTGAACGTCGCCGCGATGGCCGGGC
>DATGWV010000287.1:0-2852 GCA_035299305.1 Phycisphaerales bacterium
CGTGCGTCCACAGCTAGACCGCATGATGAAGTCCGGCGCAGGCCTGTTGGCGGATCAAGAGCTTCGTTCGTTATTCAGAGAGTACAACGACCGCCTACTCCGGCACGGGCCGGAGTCGATGCCCTCATCATTCACAGTGGCACAAAGGTTCTTTCGATTGAATGCGGATCGTGTGTTGGAGTTGTTGCCTGAGTCTGACCACGCATTTTCCTTTGCGGACTTTCTCGATTTTGTGACGTCCGCTGACGCGCCGAGCGACCCGTTGTCCCACGCAGAGCGATTCGATGACGGAAGGATCTACTCATATACATGTACCGATGACCCACGCGACCTGCGATTCAGTGTCGGTGATGACAAAGAATGCGGGGTAGCCGGTGTTTCGATGGTTCGCACACAGGATGAACTAACTGTGTTTCTCATAGGCGGGGCGCCAGCTAACCAGACACAGATCGAGTCGCGTCCATTGAACGCCGGCAGCTCTAAGTTTGTCTCCGCTCCTGGCAGGGAATGGCTCGACGGTGCTATGAAGAAGGTTGCTGACGAGGTGACATGGAAGCTGCCGGGGTTTGACGATCTGCAAAGGGTGTTAGCCTTTGCGCGGTTCGGTCTCAAGTCGCGCGCCATACAGGTTCGGCTCGTCGCTGTCGACATGGGCTCAACTTTCAACGTCCACACCGACGACCCGTCAGTCTTTGAGCAGTTTAGTGACTCGGATGTACGAGAGGCCCTTGAGGCTAGCAATGCGAGTCTTGAGAAGTATGCCGTGCTCTTCGAGTGCTGCAATCTCTTGACGCTCCTGCCCGCATATTTTGCTTTCAAGATTCGACTCGTGCGTGACCGCGTGCGAGCTACTCAGGTTGCGTCTAAGTGGGAGCGACAGAGGGCGGAGCAAGCACGCGATGAGAAGGCAGGAGTCTCGCCACCTGCCGCAGATGGTGTGCGGTTTAAGCGCGTCGCCTCGCTTGAAATCGTCTCCTCAGTCGCACGACCCGTCGCCCGTCGATTTACGGCGCCTCGGTTTCAAGTTGAAGTTGATGGCTTCTGGCGGGCACTGCCAAGTGGGCGTATCGGCACTGACCAGCAAGGAAACCCAGTGCATGGACGAACCTGGGTGCGATCGCATACTCGATGGACGCAGCGGCCAAAGCAGCAGGCCACAGTTCTGGTCAAGTCGAGACTCTCGATCGCTCGCGCTGTTGTCGCATCAGAGCGACTAGCTTCGGACGTTCAGTTCGCTCCGTCAGATGGAGATCAATCGAAAGTTGTGATCGCCGATGAGAGTGTCTCCCGCGAGGCGGCCTTTGAAGAGCGTCGCAAGCTGACCTCCGTTGTGCGGTGGTCGATCCTACAACGCGACGATTTTCGCTGTCAGGCTTGTGGTGCTGATGCGGCATCGGACCGGAACGTTCGGCTGGATGTCGACCACGTACTGCCGATTGCGAAAGGCGGGAAAACTGACCCAGCCAACCTTCGCACACTTTGTGCACGCTGTAACAACGGCAAGGGCGAGAGTTTGATTCAATAGGCAGGTGGCACGACACCAATGACGACCTGATCACGTGGCACAGGCTGTCCGCTTTGAGGCTGCCTGTGCGTCTTGTTGCGGCGTCTGCATCTGACGCGGGATGGGGTGCCGGGGAGGGGCGGCAGCCCTTCCCGGCATCGGTCCACCAACGGCGTCGGTCTTACCCACCGCCCCACCACCCGCCCACAATTCAGCCCCCATCATGCACACTTACAAAAATCTTGCCCCTACTCACCGCCCCCGTGCGCGCAATGCACGTCACTCCCCATTTTCCCGCGCATTTTCTCTCGCCGCGCTGGTATAACACACCAGTCACGCCGCGGCACGAGGGTGAGTGAGAGACAGGGGCAGCGATTGAGAGAATCGCGAAGAGGGAGGGGCACCATGCAACTGACCAGTTACGACCAGGACCTGCTGCGCCAACTGATTGCGCACAACTTCGACTTCGGCCAAGTCGCGTTCAATCGCTACATCCGCCGCGAGCAACTCGAGTGGTGGTCGCGCCAACCGCACATCGCAAGCGCAATCGAGCACGCCGTGCATCAAGCGCAGCGCGAAAAGCAGACAGCGCAGCGCGAAAAGCAGACAGCGACAAACACCGCGGCGCAAGCCGTCAACTCAAGCCCGCAACACACGCCGTCAATCGCACAGTGCCCTTCCTGCGAAACTTCGTTTCTTCAGTACCGCGGCACTTCGCACTCAGGCACTCCGCACTCCGGCACTTCTCACTCACGCACTCATGCACTCGTGCACCCCATACCTCCGCAACGCGGCCCACAATTGCGGCGCGGTCTCCTGCGTGTAATCGATCAGCACGCCGTGCCAGCCGAGCTGGCGGGCCATGGCGATGTTGTCGGGCAGGTCATCGAAGAAGAGAATCTCGCCGGGACCGAAGCCGGTGGCGTCTTCAAAAGCGCGGTAGATGTCCCCGTGCGGCTTGGCGTGGCCCAGCAGGTGGCTGGCGTGCCGATGCGTGATGCGCTGGATCGTCGGGTAGTCGGCCTTGAACCGGCCGCACCGGCTGTCCATGTGGCGGGCCCAGTGGGCCGCGTTGGTGTTGCTCAGCAGCGCGGTCTCGATGTGCCCGGTCGCGTTGATGGCGTCGATGACATCCGCCACGCCCGCGTACTCATCCAGCAGCCACGCATGGTGCAGTTGGCGCACTTCGTCCGCGCTGTACAACATGCCCGTCGCCGCGGCGAGCTGCGGAAAGAACGCATCTTCATGAATGCGGCCCGTCTGAAACGCCTGATTGAGCGCATGTCGCTGCGCCTTAAGGTCCGGGCAATCCAGCCCCTCGCGCACGGGCAGCCCCGCGTGCGCGCAC
>DATGWV010000288.1:0-8211 GCA_035299305.1 Phycisphaerales bacterium
GGATGTCCGGTCGACGCCGCATGGCGGCATCGACATCGAACTCGTGCAGCGTGGCTCCTTGGTAGTCGATCTTCGCCCGCGGAATGATGTCCAGTCCGAGCAACATCTGCTCCGTCTCTGCCCGCCCGTGCGTCTCGACCACACCGACGGCGACATCCACGCCCTGCGCCGCCATCCGCTGCGCCGCAGCGAGCATCGCATAGGTCTTGCCGACGCCCGGCGCCATGCCGAAAAAGATCTTCAGCCGCCCGCGGGACTGAGCCGACCCCGCGACCGGTGCCCCATCGACAGCGGCCCGCTGCTCACGCTTGAAGCGGTCCAAGACCTCGTCGGTCGCTTGTGGGCTCGGGTTGGTCTCCGTGGAAGCCATTTGATGCGTCATCGTATTGAGTCGTCGTCATCGTCACCGCACAGTGTGGCCAAGGGCCTGATTCAGTTCGAGCACGTTGACCACGGGCTCACCGAGCACGCCAAGAGCGCGGCCTTGGGTGTGTTGGCGGACGAGAGCGCGGACGGCGTCTTCGTTCAAGCCGCGGGCCTTGGCGATGCGAGCGACTTGGTATTCCGCCGCGACGGGTGAGATGTGCGGATCGAGGCCGCTGGCGGAGGCGGTGACGAGGTCGACGGGGACGGCGGTGGTTCGCTGCGCGGGCGTGCTGTCGATCGCGCCCGGCGCGGTGGTCGTGCGCACGATGCCCACGCTCGCGTCCGCCGCGTCAAGCGCGGCCAAACGTGCCTTGATGTTGTCGAGCAGCGCCGGGTTGGACGGGGCAAGGTTGCTGCCGCTGGAGCCCGTGCCCTTGTCGAGATTGAGCGCGGTGTAGGGCACGGGGCTTGTCGCGCTGGGGCGGCCCCAGAACCACTTTGCGAGCGCGGGCGCGGCGGCGGGGTCTGACGTGCCGAACTCCTGGCCAATGAGCGCGGAGCCGATGGGCTTGCCGCCTTGCTCACCAGCGGCGTCGGTGATGATCGAGCCGTTGGCCTTGTCGGCGAAGGCGACCTGCGCGATGCCAGTGATGGCGAGCGGGTAGATGATGCCCGTGATGAGAGACAGGAGCACAAAGAGGACGAGCGCGGGGCGGAGCATGGACGGTTGAGTGGGCATGATTTAGTTCCACACGGGCAAAAGGTTCACGAGCACGTCGATGATCTTGATGCCGAGGAACGGGACAATGAGCCCGCCCGCGCCGTAGACGAGCAGGTTGTGCCCGAACAGGCGGCTGGCCTCGACGGGGCGGTACTTCACACCGCGGAGGGCCAAGGGGATGAGCACGACGATGATCAGGGCATTGAAGATGACGCTTGAGAGGATCGCGGTCTCGGGATTGAGCCGCATGATGTTGAGTGCGCCGAGCGCCGGGTAGGTGCTCATAAACGCCGCGGGGATGATGGCAAAGTACTTGGCCACGTCGTTAGCGATGCTGAAGGTGGTGAGCGATCCGCGGGTCATGAGCAGCTGCTTGCCGATGCGGACGATCTCGATGAGCTTGGTGGGGTTGCTGTCGAGGTCCACCATGTTGCCCGCTTCTTTGGCGGCCTGCGTGCCGCTGTTCATCGCGACGGCGACATCGGCCTGCGCGAGCGCGGGGGCGTCGTTGGTGCCGTCGCCGGTCATGGCGACGAGGCGTCCTCCTTGTTGATACTCGCGGATGAGCTTGAGCTTGGCCTCGGGTGTCGCTTGCGCAAGGAAGTCATCGACGCCCGCCTCTGCAGCGATTGCCGCCGCCGTCACCGGATTGTCGCCCGTGATCATCACAGTCTTGATGCCCATGCGGCGGAGTTCGGCGAAGCGCTCTGCGATGCCGCCCTTGACGATGTCCTTGAGTTCGATCACGCCGAGGGTCTTGCCCTTCCCATCGGCGACGACCAGCGGCGTGCTGCCGCGCTTGGAGACTTCGTTCACGATCTCGCGGGCCTGCACGCTCGGCGTGCCGCCCATGCGGGAGACGTAGGCATCGATCGCGTCTGCCGAGCCCTTGCGGATCTGGCGGCCTTGCGGGTACTGCGTCGAGATCGGCAGATCGACGCCACTCATGCGCGTGTTCGCCGTGAACGGGACGAACGACGCGGGCTTGCCATCAAACCCAAACGCGTGCATGTCGCGCTCGCGGATGTTGTACTTCTGCTTGGCAAGCACGACGATGGAGCGGCCTTCGGGCGTCTCATCGGCGAGCGATGACAACTGCGCCGCGTCAGCGAGCTGCTCGGCGGTGACGCCATCAACCGGATAGAACGCGCTGGCCATGCGGTTGCCGAAGGTGATCGTGCCGGTCTTGTCCAGGAGCAGCACGTCCACATCGCCCGCAGCCTCGACCGCACGCCCGCTCGTTGCGATCACGTTCGCCTGCACGAGGCGGTCCATTCCCGCGATGCGAATCGCCGAGAGCAGGCCGCCGATGGTGGTGGGGATCAGACACACTAGCAGTGCGACTAGCACCGTCACCGTGATCGGCTGGGCCGTGCTCGCCGCGTCGGCGGCTTTGCTCTGCATCACCGCGTAGACCGAGTACGGCAAGAGCGTGGCGCACGCGAGCAGGAACGTGATTGTCAGCGCGGCGAGCAGAATGTCCAGCGCGATCTCGTTGGGCGTCTTCTGCCGCTTGGCTCCCTCGACCATCGCGATCATGCGGTCGAGGAACGACGAGCCGGGGTCCGCCGCGATCCGCACGATGAGCCAATCGCTGAGCACCTGCGTGCCGCCCACGACGCTGGAGCGGTCGCCGCCCGCTTCACGGATCACGGGTGCGGATTCGCCGGTCACCGCGGACTCGTTGACCGACGCGACGCCCTCGACCACCTCTGCATCGCCGGGAATGGTGTCACCGGCCTGCACGAGCACGATGTCGCCCTTGCGGAGCGTCGCGCCCGACACGCTTTCGGTCTTGAGCGAGCCGACATCCGTGGCCTTCTGCCTTTCCCCAGTGCCGAGTGCCCAGTGCTCGGTGCCTAGCTTGTTCGCTTGCACGTCCCGCTTGCTCCTGCGCAGGCTCGCCGCCTGCGCCTTGCCCCGCCCCTCCGCCATCGCCTCGGCGAAGTTCGCAAACAGCACCGTGAACCACAGCCAGAGAGCGATCACGAGTACGAGAGTCGGCGAGTATCCGCTCGCTTCACCCTTGCCCGCGAACCCTGCGACGGCCAACAGCGTCGTGAGCACGCTCACGACCCACACCACGAACATCACGGGGTTGCGGAGCTGCACTCGCGGATCGAGCTTGGCCAGTGCGGAGCCGATGGCGGGCCGCATAATCGCCGGGCTGAAGATCGATGAGTTGGCGTAAGTGGTTGAGCTAGACATGGCTGATTCCAGGGGACAACGCGTTCACTTTCCGACGAGTTGGAGATGCTCCACCACCGGCCCCAATGCCAGCGCGGGCACGAAGGTGAGCGCACCGACGATGACCACGACCGCGACGAGCATGATCACGAAGACCGGCGTGTGCGTGGGCAGCGTGCCATTGGTCGTCGGGCTGACGCGCTTGGCGGCGAGCGAGCCCGCGACGGCAAGCACCGGCACGATGATCCAGAAGCGGCTGAACCACATCGCCAGCCCCAGCGCGATGTTGTAGAAGGGCGTGTTGGCGGTTAGGCCCGCGAAGGCTGAGCCGTTGTTGTTGCCCGCGCTGCTAAACGCGTAGAGGATCTGGCTGAAGCCGTGTGGGCCGGGGTTGCTCGTGGTGTTCCCCGCGGGCACAAGCACCGCCACCGCGGTGCCGACGAGCACGATCGCGCACGGCACGAGCACGCAGACCATCGCCATCTTCATCTCGAAGGGCTCGATCTTCTTGCCCAGGTACTCCGGCGCACGGCCCACCATGAGCCCCGCGACGAAGACGGCGACGATGACGAACATGAGCATGCCGTAGAGCCCCGAGCCCACGCCGCCGAAGACCACCTCGCCAAGTTGCATCAGCCACATCGGGATGAGCCCGCCCAGCGGGGTGTACGAATCGTGCATGGAGTTAACGCTGCCGTTGCTCGCGGCAGTAGTCGCGGCGGTCCAGAGAGCGGAGTTGGCGACGCCGAAGCGTGCTTCCTTGCCTTCCATGTTGCCGCCGACTTCGCCCATACCGCTGGTGGTGGTGACACCGAGCGCGGCGAAGGCGGGATTGCCGCGGGCCTCGAAGCCGTACGTGGCGGCTAGCAGAGGTACAAAGATCACCATCATCGCCGCGAGCAGAGCCCAGCCCTGCCGTCGGTCACGGACCATCTCGCCGAAGGTCCAGCACAGCGCGGCGGGGATCAGCAGAATCGCCAGGACTTGCAGGAAGTTGGCGAGCGCCGTCGGATTCTCCAGCGGGTGCGCGGAGTTCACGTTGAAGAACCCGCCGCCGTTGGTGCCGAGCTGCTTGATGGCGATCTGTGACGCGGCGGGGCCGAGGGGGATGGTCTGCGTCGTAATCGCCGCGCCGTCTGAGGTCGTCAGGGGCACGGTCAGCGCGACCTCTTGCGGTTTTCGGAACGTCTGCACCACACCCTGGCTGACGAGCGCGACCGCGAGAATGACCGACAGCGGCAGCAGGATGTACAGCGTGATTCGCGTCAGGTCCGCCCAGCAGTTGCCGATGGTGGCCGATGACTTGCGGGCTAGCCCTCGAATCAACGCTGCCAGCACAGCGATGCCGGTCGCGGCACTCAGGAAGTTCTGCACTCCCAGCCCGAGCATCTGCGTGAGGTACGACATCATCGTCTCGCCGCCGTAGCCCTGCCAGTTGGTGTTGGTGGCGAAAGAGATCGCGGTGTTGAACGCAGATTTGGCCTCGACCGCGCCGAGCCCTGCCGGGTTCGCGGGCAGCATGTTCTGCAAGCGCTGCAACGCGTAGACCGCCATAAAGCCGATCGCGTTGAAGACAAGAATCCCCGCCGCATATGCCTTCCAGCCCCTCTCGACAGGGCGCTTGTCCGCATCGACACGCACGCCGCAGAGGGCGTAGATGCCGCGCTCCAGCCAGCCGAGCACGCGGCCCATGCCCAGCGGCACTTCACCCGCCTTGCCTTCCAGCACGCGAGCCATGAACCAGCCCAGCGGTTTGACCAGCGCAACCAGCACCGCGAGATAGATGACCAGTTGCAACACGCCCGAGCCCGAGATGGCTGCGAGCGTTGATGCGGGGAGCAATGCGGATGCGAGGGTGTTCACTGAAACCACTCCGGCTTGAGCAGGGCGATCAAGAGATAGATGAGCAGAGCCGCTGCGACGACCGCCGCGAGCGTGTAGATGACTGTCTGTGGCGTCATTGGCCTTCCTCCCCGTGCAGAGGAGCCGGGTCGCGCGAGCCCGCCTGTTCGCCGCGCTGCATTTGACTGATGGGACGCAGCCACTCGCACATGCGCATCAGGCCGAACGTGGCGAGCAAGCATCCGACAAAGAACGCAATGGGAATGAGGTCGTTCATGGAGTGGCCCTCGGACGGGCGAGGACTCTGTGATGCAGTGCGATCATGGCATGAGCATCGCCGTGCACCGGCCCCTTGTCGCTCAGCCGGGCGTAAACGCGGTGACCAATTGCATAAAGGCGGCATAAAGACAGTCCGCGCCGCTCGAAGAAGCGTCGAGACGCTGCCGTGCGTTGATGCGGCATTGATGTAGCGAAGCGGTCCCTTGATGCGCCCTTGAGCGACATCGCCGCGGAGCCCTCCACACTCATCGCGTCATGCCCGGGTGTGGCCATGCTTCGCGGCTGCACCCAGGCACATGGCTTGGAGATGGTGTCATGAGCGATACGGCGTCTTGGTACACAGCGGTGCTTTTGGTCGGTGCGGGCGTCTCGACAGAGGGTTACCTCGCTTGGATGTTTATCCGCGACTGGCGTGAGGGTCGAGCGGACGAACGCGCTCGGCGGGCGCGCTGGCGAGCCGGGTCCACGCCGCAGGATCGCTCCGCACGCTCGATCCGAGTCGCTCGAGGGACAACGCTCGCGGCCCTCGGCATGACCGCGGCGGTCGCGGCCGCGCAGACGCCCGCCCCACAGTCGGTGGCAGAAACCCAAGGCTTGCCGCCCACAATTCGATTTGTTGAAGGCTCGTCAGAACTGATGACGACGGCCACAACGCCCACAGCAGCGACCTCAACGCCGGACGCGCCAGCTCCAACCTCAGATCTCGCCCCGGCACCCGCCGAAACGGTCGGCTCCGCCATCAGCGTCCAACTCAATCTCGACTTCACCAACGCGTACTTCTACCGCGGCATCCGCCAGCAGGACAAGGGATTGATCGTCCAGCCCGCAGCTCGAATGACGACGCGCTTCATCGACGATGCCGAGGTCCAGCTCGACGGATTCCTCGGGACATGGAACAGCTTCGGCCCCAACGGCGGCACGCAGACCGGCGGGCTTATCGAGGACTGGTACGAGTCCGACCTGTACGGGGGCTTCACGCTTACGCACGGCAAGCTCTCGCTCACGACCTCGTACACACTCCTCACCAGCCCCAGCGACGCGTTCCAGACCGTGGAGGAGATCGGCTTCACACTCGCGCTCGACGACTCAGAGTGGATGAAGGAATGGGCCCTGAACCCCTACGCGACGCTCGTCCTCGAAACCGGCTCCAACGGCTCAGACGGGCCCGATCTCGACAACGGCGCGTACCTGGAACTCGGTATCGTCCCCGGCTTCTCCTTCGACGCGGGCCATACGCCAGTAACGCTCACGTTCCCGGCGTCTGTCGGCCTTAGCCTCTCCGACTACTACCAAGACGCCAGCGGGAGCGACGCTACGTTCGGCTTCGCACAGTTTGGCGCGAAAGCATCAATCCCACTCGGCGAGCCCGGCTGCCTTGGTGCTTGGACCCTCAACGCGGGAGTGACAGTGCTGTTGCTCAACGACCACACCGAGGCCTTCAACAATGGCGACGACACGGACGTGATAGGGTCAGTTGGAGTTCAGTTGAACTTCTAACGCCAGCTATGGATGGGCCAAGGGTCGTTTCACAGCCTGACCCTGGCAATGTGAGCTCGCGCTTGTACTCGGATGACGTACAGATCATCGACAGCTTGCGGCAAGCGACGTGCGAACTACGCGGTGACGTGCTAGCGTGACTGACTGGTGGGGGGGTAGGGGGTCATTTCCTTCGCACTTTTCGCATGGGACCAACGCTCGCCCATTCCGCGCGTCGCCGCAGAATTCGGACCGGGGGACTTTGGCCATGCGATAACTGCCCCGGTGTTGCCCGGATGGCGCGTGTCTGCGATTCGTTGCGATGGAGTGCGATTCCCGGCTGCGAAACTCGCGTACATCGCGACGAAGGTGGATGACCACAGAGCCTACACACTTGCAACATGTTGTCTCAGCACGCGTGATGGAAATCTGTGGCGGTGAGCAGCGCGATGCCGCGTAAGCGTCACGCTTGCGTCGCGTCTGGGCTTGCTGTGGTGGGGGCACTTTCGCTGGCTGTCGTGTTAACGACCGCGTCGTTGGTCACGCGTTTGGGCTTGGCGGCGACTTCACCTTCCAGTTGCTCGATGCGTTCCACGAGCGAGTCAATCTCCAAAGACTCCCTGCTGAACTTGAGCAACGCCGTCGCTGCCGCCACGCGCGCCTGTGGATTGGCGTTCGCATCACTCATCACTTTGGCGAGCGAGTGCACAGCGAGGCCCGCGTATTTCTGCGTGGTCGACATGGCCTGCGCAAACGCTTCACGCCGCGTACGTCGAAACGCAGCGGCAAACGTGGCGTCTTCCAACCATCTATAGATGCTCCGGGCATCGACACCCACCGTCTCGGCCGCGCGCGTGACCGTGGGTTCGTTCATCAAAGCCAAGATCGCAGCTTCTTGTTTGGGCGTAAGCCCGTCGTGGGCTAGGGGTGTGCTCATCGGGTTCCTCCTTGGGTTTGTGGGCTTCTCGCGACACGGGCGAACGTGGGGCAACAGGCGCGAAGTGGTGGGGGTGATGGGCGTACGTGAGTCGCTTGTCCGCTAGTTCTTACCGGCACGTTGGACATGTTTTCCCCTTGGATTCTGCTGTTGTTGCGCAAGGTCCGGGATGACGCGGGCTGCTTGCAGATTGTCATGGAATCTGGCGGACATTCCGCGCCCACGACTTGAATGCGGGCATGTCCCAGCCCGTCATGTGTCCAGCGAAGTTGGCAACCACGCCAACCGCGACGGAGACCACGACGATGGCCAAGCGACCCACCAACCCCACGAAGCGAAGTACCGCGAAGAGCACCAGCAAGCCCACCAGCGACCCGCACGCCGCTCACCGCGAAGCCCTGCA
>DATGWV010000289.1:0-6703 GCA_035299305.1 Phycisphaerales bacterium
GCATGGCTCGTGTTTATCGGCTGGATTGTCACCCGTAACCCAACGCTGGCAGATCAAACTCACGCCGCCCCGATTCCACGGCAGACGGCAAAGTCCCAAGCCCCTTCTGCGCGAATCCGGGCTTCTAGAGCCAATAACACACCGCAAACCGCTCGTCAGAACAAGTTTTTTACCAAACTTGCTGGCATAAACGCTACTTGGTGACACATTCGTGGTGCCAGCCGCCATTTCCGTCGGCTGTCGTTGAGGGAGTTATCCATGCGCCTGGGATTGTCTGTCGTTGTCGCCGGTCTCGTTGGCCTTCCGGCGGTGTGTGTGGCCGGTCCGGACTGGGTTGAGCGCGGCGACGCGGGCTCATCGCTGTTTACTGCTCAGATCACAACCGGTGTAGGCACGATCCGCAGCATCACGGGCGACCTGACCTCGAGCGACCGCGGCGGCGCCGACCTTGAGGACCTGTACATCATCCGCATCGTGAACCCGGGCACGTACTCGTTCACGGTCAACGCCCTCAACTTCAGTCCCGCGCTGTACCTGTTCAACATCTCGCTCGCGGGCGAAGCTTTCGGCCTCGTGGGTGAACGTGGCGATGGCGCGCTGAACGTCGTGCTCTCGGGCAACGCCACTGACAGCACCGGTGCCCAGGTCAGCCAGCCGGGCTTGTACGCCCTCGCCGTGACCTACTCGGGCAATCGCCCTCTCTCACGCACGGGCCCCATCTTCAACTTCGCGAGCGAAGGCGAAACCTCCGGCCCCGACGGCCAGGGCGGCATCAACCCGCTGGAGTCGTGGGATCCGCAGTCGCCCCTCACGGGCGGTGATTACAACATCGTCGTCACGGGCGTTGAGTTCGCCGACATTCCCGCCCCCGGCGCAGCGGCCATGCTCATGACCGCCGGCATCGTCGCGGCTCGCCGTCGTCGTCGCTGAGTACACATCACAAACTTATAGCACGCTCACTCCCGCGCTGGCAGTGTCACCACTGGCAGTGCTGCGGGGTCGAATCCTGCTGCGCGCACACGCTCAAACGCATCCTTGATCGTTCGGCTGCTTGGCGAGCGATAGATCTGCATGCGCGTGAGTGCTCGCGCAATCGTCGTCGGCACGTCTTCGCTGGGTGAAGGCGCTGCCGACTCCGATGGCACGGGCGGCACCGCCAGCTTCGCCCGGCTCGCCGCCAGCGCGACATCAAGTTCAACCTGCGCCAGTTCAAGCTCCGGCGGCGGCTCCACTTTCAGCAGCACATCGCGAGCACGCACCAGCTCTCGCATCGCGGCTGGCGCATCCCCCATCGCCAGATACGCCTGCCCCGCCGCGTTGAACGCTTCGCCTGCTTCCGGCAGCGCCCGCGCATCCTTGATCGAATCGCAGATCGCAATCGCCTCTTTCGCGCGGTTCAGCGCGGTTTCCGTGTCGCCGCTCGCCAGCGCCGCTCGCGAAAGCCCCGCCAACGTCGCCGCGATCGACGGATGCCCCTTCGGGAACATCGCACGTCGCACTGCCAGCGAGCGCTCAAACGTGGCCGTCGCGCCTTTGGCATCGCCGCGATCCAATAGGCATCGTCCCAGGTTCTGCAGCACCGCGCTCGTGCCAACAAACTGCTCGCCGCGCAGCTTGATGATCAATGCCAGCGACTGCCGGAACAACGACTCCGCTCGCTCATAATCCTCAGCTTCCATCGCGCTCTTCGCGAGGTTGTTGAGCGACTGCGCAATCTCCTCGTGTTCGTCACCATACAGCTTGCGACGCATTTCCAGCGCCTGCGTGTACAGTTCATGCGCCTGCGCGTGATTGCCCATCGCCAGATTGCACGCCCCCAGGTGCGTCAGGCTCTGCGCCAACTCCCGATGATCGCCCACGAACACCTTCTGCCGAATCGCAAGCGACCTGCGATAAAACTCAATCGCCGCGCTGTATCGCCCCTGCCAGTACAACGACGCGCCAAGCTCGTGCAGGCAATCGGCCATCGCCTTCTGCTCATCAATCGTCAGTTGCACTCCGCCCTGCGATTGCTGTGCCTCGCGAATCGCCAGTGCCTTCCGAAGTGTTTCCTCCGCACGCTTGTAGTTGCCCAGCCGTGTATACACACTGCCAAACAGCTCGCGCGTCGCCGCTTCAGTCAGTGGCGACTTGGGCGGATTCTTCTCGAGCCGCGCCGATGCCGCGTCAAGCATCTTCGACACCGTCGTATCGCCCTGCTCATCGCGCGAAACCGCAGAAAACACGCCCTTCAGCGAATCAATGCTGTCGTTGGCAAGCTGCACCTTGCGTTCCAACTCCTCGGCGTACGCCTTCGCCTCAGCCGCCGAAGCATTCGCGCGATTGCGCTCAATCACCACCCGCGTCACCAGCGTCGCCGATGTGACCAGCAGCACCAGACTCGCGATACTGACCGTCGCCGTCAGCGTCTTGTTCCGTGCGCACCACCGCACAAACCGCCCCGCAGGCGTCAGCCGCCGCGCCGACACCGGCTCGCGCGCCAGATACAACCGCAGATCCGCCGCAAACTCCCCCGCCGTCGCATATCGATTCTGCGGCTTCTTCTCCAGGCACTTCAGCACCACCGCGTCAAGGTCTTTGCTCACCTGCCGCCGATGCACGCTGGGCGCCGGCGGATCCTTCTCCGCAATCGCCGTCAGAATGTCCCGCAATGATCCCTTGGGCTCAATTGGCAACTGTCCCGCAAGCAACTCATACAACATCACGCCCAGCGAATACACATCGCTGCGCATGCTCGTCATGCTCGCGTCGCCATTGGCCTGCTCAGGCGGCATATACGCCACCGTGCCAATGATCTGCCCCTGCCCCGTCACGTTGTACCGCTCGCGCGACACCGTCGTGCCCGTGTCATCCATCGTTTTCGCGACGCCAAAGTCCAGCAGCCGCGGCTTGCCCGACGCATCCACGATCACATTGCCGGGCTTGAGGTCGCGATGCAGCACGCCGCGCTGGTGCGCGTAATCCACTGCGTCACAAATCATCGCGATCATGCGCACCGCCGCGTCAACATCAGCCGTGCCGGGCTTGAGCGCTTCATCGAGCGCGGACCCTTGCACAAAATCCATCACGTAGTAATAACTGCCGCGCCGCACGCCCGAGTCGATGATGCGCACGATGCCGTCGTGCTCCAGCCGCGCAACCACCGAAACTTCTCGCTCAAACCGCGTGCGAATCGACTCATCGCCCGCCCCCACTTCCAGCAGAAACTTGATCGCCACGCGCCGGTCAGTCGCAAGCTGCCGCCCCTCATACACCACGCCCATGCCGCCTCGGCCGATGCATCGCACCAGCTCGTACCCCTCAATCGCCGGCACGTTGTACTCGCTCACGCCAAGCGATGTCGCCACCCCGCCGCTGCCGGTCGTGCCATCACTCGACTTGCTCGTGTTCGCCTCCACACCCACAGCGTACGACGCATAACGCTCGCAGCCCGCAATGAAAAACGACTCCCGTCACCGGGAGTCGCTGTGTGAATCTTGTGATCCAGCCCGTCACCGAGCCGTGTTTCTCAGTGAAGCTCAAAGTTGGCCTTAGCCCTGCTTCTTCGCCCACTCATTGAACTCTTCAGCCTTCATCTCCGTGACCTTCGCCTTCGCGAGGATCGCGTCCAGGCTCTTGTGGTCGCGAATCTGCGTGACCAGTGCGTTCACTTGGTTCGTGCGGCGCAGTTCCTGAGCCATCTGGTCCGGGCGAACATTGCGCTGCATCGCCATCTGCGTGATGCGCTGATTGACTTCCTGCTGCGTCACCTGCGTGTTGAGCTGTTCAGCCACGCGGAACATGACAAAGAACATCTTCAGATCGCGCTGAGCCGCCGCGCTGCTCGCCGCGCGAAGTTCGGCCATGTGTTCTTCGATCTTGTGAGGCTCGACGCCGCGGTACATGAGCTCGAGGCGACGACGCTCCAGCGTGCGAGCCGCCTGCTGCGCCGTGACGCGAGCCGGCAGTTCAACCTTCGTGCTGTCACCCAGATACTTGCTGATCTGGCTGTGCATCGCCGACTGCTGCTGAATCTGCACGTTCACGCCCAGACGCTGCTTGATGGCGTCCTTCATCTGCTGCTCAGACTCGAGGCCGAACGCCTTGACGACATCCTCGATCTTCGCCGGGATGATGCGATCGATGCGATCGATCTTGAACGTCATCGTGAGGTCCGCGTTGCGGATACCTTCGACTTCGTGCTGCTCTGGGCCCTTGGCCTTGATCGTGAACTCATCGCCCACGCCCGCCTTGCCCATCTGCTTGTCAAAGTCCTCGACCATGATCCCCAGGATCATGCCCTTGCCGTTCTTGTCCTTCGTGGGCTTCTGCACCACCGCGCCCTGCAGGTCGTAGAAGGTCTCACCCTTCGGACCGGTCATCTTCGCGTGACCCGTCAGGTAGTCGCCCGCTTCAGCCGCGTCGCGGCTTTCCAGCGCGCCTTCGTTGATACAGATCTTCTTGATTTCCTCGTTCACCACCTCGTCGGTGACTTCGAGCATGGGCTTGCGAACTTCAATGCCCTCAAGGCTGGGCAGTTCAAACTCGGGCAGCACTTCCACTTCGACTTCAAACGCGAAAGGCTTGCCATCCTGCAGGTCCACCTTGTCGAGGTTGCCGCCCGAGGGGTCGCCCACGATCTTCAGCTTCAGATCGTTGATGGCTTCCTGGAAAGCCTTGCTCGCCAGTTCCGCCTTCGCGTCGCGGCGCACATTGGCGCCGAACTTCTTCTCCACGAACTGCCGCGGCGCACGACCCTGGCGGAAGCCGGGCAGCGTGACCTGGCTCGTCAGCACGTCGATGCTGGTTTTGAGCTTTTCTTCCACGACCGAAGCGGGCACCTCAATCGAGAGCTTCTTGAGGTTCGGACCGGCATCGACGACGTTGACTTTGTTGGTGGTGGACATGACAGGCGACCTTATGGCGAAAACCTGCGGGCGAGCGTGCGTTGGACTGGTCCACGAGCGACCGGCGCAATGCGCGACCGCACGCCTCATGCTCCGATACAGAATTCGGTGCACGAAATGGGGGCGTGACGGAAAGCGGCAAGGATAGCAGCCTGTCCGTGCAAGGCAACGATACCCAAACAATCGAAACTGTGACAGATGCGGGCTATGCTCCCCTCCACGAATCGCCGGAGTGGCGGAATGGCAGACGCGCCGGATTCAAAATCCGGTTCCCCCTAAAGGAGTGTGGGTTCAAGTCCCTCCTCCGGCACTTGCTGCAACCACACCGCCTCACAGGGCGGATGGTCGGCTAGACTCACGTCCTGTGTTGGACGCAGATACGGGCGCGTCGCCCGGGTTTTTCGCATCGCTCTGTCCCCCGGGGGCACGGGCTGCGGGCCGGTCTGCCATCCCTCCAGGCGAGCAACCCCCGTCGTACACGGGAAAGGAAAGTGACAATGGGCGATCAACCCCAAGGCGAACAGCGTCAGATTCAGCTCCGCATCGATGAAAGCAAGATGCAGACGACCTACGCCAACACCATCCGTACCAGCACGACCCAGGACGAAGTCGTCCTCGACTTCGGCATGAACCTCCCCATGGCCGGTCCCGACAACCAGCCCACGCTGGTCTTCGGCGTCGGCAGCCGCATCGTCATGAACTGGCAGGGCGCCAAGCGCCTCGCCATCAGCCTGGGCCAGGTCGTCCGCCAGTACGAAGAGCGCAATGGCGAAATCAACCTCGGCCAGCGCCAGGGCGGCCCCCGCATCAGCCAGTAAGCTCACCCGCTTGCAAACAAACCCAGCCCCACCGGCTGGGTTTTTCATGCCCACACTGGTTCACTTCACTTGAACACCGCGCCCGGCTCAATCCGCAACACCGACCGCGCGCTCGCCATCGCCGTGACCATCGCAATGACCAGCACCACCGCGAACGTGATCAGCGGCGTGTACCACATGAGTCGAAACGGAAAACCCGTGTCCCGCAGCGCGACGCCCAGCACGCAGCAGATGCCGAGCCCGATTCCATATCCCATCACCGCCGCGTACGACGCCTGCGCACTCACCATGCCCAGCAGTGTCCGATGGCTCGCCCCGATCGCCTTGAACGCCGCATAGAACCGGCTGTTCTCCGTCGTGAACATGTTCATCATGAGCCCCGTGATGGCCAGCCCCACCGCAAATGCAAACGTGATCATGACCGTGATCTGGCTGATCACCCCCGAGTTGATGAAGAACCAGATCACCGTCCGCCGCTTGAACTCACTCGCCGTGAGCGCCTGCAACCGGGTCTGCGCCGCGATCGCGCGAGCCACCTCCGTCGCATCGCGCCCCTCTGCAACGCGCACCAGAACATACGTCAGTTGATTTCGTTGCGCCGGCAGCATGCGCGACGCTGTCGTGAACGTGGTATACAACACCGGCTGAGGCTGAAATCGCGGCGTCCCCGCGATCTGCCCTGCGATCCGCACCGTCGTGGTATTCAGCAACACCTCGTCCCCCGCTTCCATCGCGCGCGTCTCAACATCCAGCAGCCCCGGCTCGCCGCTCCACCACCGCGACCGATCCACCGGCACCACCATTTGATTGTGCGTGCCGCCAAAATCAAGCAGCGCCGTATCCGGTTCGCGCAGCCGCAGCGCATGCTCGCCCGCCGACGTCGGCACGCCCATCAGCGTCGCGTCGTCCACGCCGACGACATCCACCTGCACAAACGCACCGTGCGGCATGCGAGCCGCGAACGCGCCAACCGTCAGCCGCGTCGCCGACGCGACGCCC
>DATGWV010000290.1:0-2381 GCA_035299305.1 Phycisphaerales bacterium
CCGCCTCCGCCCGGGCACCTACACGCTCTACGTCAGCGCATCCGTGCTGAAGGAAATCAACTTCAGTGGCGGCGATGTCTACGAAAGCAGCTTCACCACCTTCGACGTCACGCTCAACGCGACGCCCATCCGCTAAACCTCCTGCTTCTCATCCGCACCGCTTCCCAAGGGTGCAGTGTCTCTCGAACAGGCCCGGGATACCGGGCTTGTTCGTTTTCCAAGTAGCGCCGCGACGGCGCGCTCACTCCTGTTCCAGCTTCTTCACCGCGATGCGGTTCTTCACCCGGCTCGGCTGCGTCATCTTGTCGATGATCAGCACGCCGTCCAAGTGGTCCGTCTCGTGCTGAATGCACCGGCTCAGCAGCCCCGCCGCAGTCAGTGAGAACTCCTTGCCGTTCTCATCCAGCGCAGTCACATGCACAATCGGTGGCCGCAGCACATCACCCGCGATCTCGGGCAGGCTCAGGCACCCCTCTTCCATTGGCTCAACTGGGCCCTCAAATCGCAGCACGGGATTAATGAACACCATGGGTCCCGCCGACGCTGTCGGAGGCACACTGCTCGCCGAATACCCGCGTTTCGCGTTCTCGGGCACGTCCAAAACAAACATCCGCCACGACAACCCCACCTGGGGCGCAGCCAGGCCAATGCCCTCTTCCTCATCCATGATCTCAAACATGCGTGCCGCCACCGCACGCACCTCGTCGGTCACTTTCTCGACCGGCTTGGCCTTTTGCCGCAAAACGCGTGAGGGATAAATCTGGAGCGAAACCGAAGGAACCGCAGGCATGGTCCAAGGGTAGAAGGAATGTGCGTCGCGCGTGCCGACGCTCCCTCCCCGTTTCGCGACCCGTCCGTTTCCCTCCTACGCTCTCCATCCGACTTCCACAGGCCTTCATCAGGAGTTCGCCTTGGCGTTTTTCTTCGGCAAAAAGAAGGATGAACCCGCTCCCGCACCCGGTGCTGCACCCGCCAGCGGCGAGAGTGCTGTCCCCAAGCCAGGAGAGAAGCCCAAGTCCAACGCCATCGTCTTCGACGAGGGCAAGGCCTCCAAGTTCTTCCAGCACGCCAAAACTGTGCAGGAAACCGGCAACAACGAATACGCCATGCAGTTGTGGCTCTCAGGCATCCGCCTGCATCCCAACGGCATCCCGGGCCTCGAGAGCTTCTTCGGCGCAGCCACCGCGTTCCTCAACGACCCAGCCAGCAAGAAGGGGCCCGGCAAAGACCTCCTCAAGAGCATCTCAGGCAGCAACGACGTCGATAAGTACCTCCGCGCCCTTCTCGACTGGGCCATGAAACCCTCCGAGGCCTTCCTCGCCCTCAAAGCGATGGAAAGCGCCACCGCCTTGGGCCTGCGCGAAGCCGGCCTCTGGGTCGGCGAGCGCGCCTTCGCTCTCTGCCTGCGCGAAAAGCTGGACAAGCGTCGCAAAGAACTCCTCATGAAAGTCGCGCAAGCCTTCGTGAAAATCGAAGCCGCCGACCGCGCTGTCCAGGCCGCCGAATCAGCTCTGAAAGCCGACCCCACCGACGGCGAACTCTCCGCATGGGTCCGCGATCTCGCCGCCACCGCCACCATGAGCCGAGGCGGCTACGGCAACTCGGGCAAAGAAGGCGGCTTCCGCGACAATATCCGCGATGCGACCAAGCAGCGTCAGCTCGAAGAAGGCGATCGCATCGTCAAGACCGAAGAGACCGTTGATCGCCTTGTGAGCAACGCCGAGGACGAATTCATCAAGCGTCCCAACGACCTGCCCACAATGGAAGTTCTCGCCAAGCGCCTCCTCGAGCGCGCCAAGCCGGGCGACGAACAGCGCGCGTACGACCTCTACATGCAGATGTACGCCCAGTTCAACACCTTCCGCTTCCGCGAACTCGCGGGCGACATCCGCATTCGCCAGCAGGCCCGCAAAG
This sequence comes from Phycisphaerales bacterium, assembly GCA_035299305.1. Classification (GTDB taxonomy): domain Bacteria; phylum Planctomycetota; class Phycisphaerae; order Phycisphaerales; family UBA1924; genus BJHL01. The sequence goes on from DATGWV010000290.1 coordinate 1,915, forward strand.
TGCGCGACCTCGAACGCATGCTGGAAAGGGCCGGCGAAGGCGAAAAGGGACTCGTGCAAAGCATGCTCGAAAGTGAGCAGGCTGCACTGCTGAAGCTCGAAACGACCGAGTTCAAGGCCCGCGTCGCCGAATATCCCACCGACCTAGGCAAAAAGTTCGAACTGGGCAAACGCTACTACCAAGGCGGCAACTATGACGAAGCGATTGGCCTTTTCCAGCAAAGTCAGGTCGACGCCAAGATGCGCGTCATGAGCCTCACGTACCTCGGCCGCAGCTTCCACAAGATCAACTACTTTGACGAAGCCGTCCACACCTACCGCGCCGCACTCACCGCCGGCGACATGCCGCCCGAAATGAACCTCGAGCTGCAGTACGACCTCATGACCGCGCTCGTCGAGCAAGGCAAAGCCGCCCGCAACGCCGACGCGATTCGCGAAGCCGACAAGATCGCAAGCGGCATCGCCATG
>DATGWV010000291.1:0-7655 GCA_035299305.1 Phycisphaerales bacterium
GGGGGCCCCTACCTCACGCAAATTCCTTTCAATCCCTTCGCGCAGTCCAACACCATCGTGATGTCGAAGAACTTCGACCGCGCCTCAGGAGCCGGCGCATGGTCCTACGACTTCATGACCGACGAAATCTGGAACGACGCGCCGCTCGACCAATCACTCTGGTTTGTCCCCGGCGCCAAAGCCCTGCTGGGCCCTGGTGAATGGGGCGATTACGACGCGCTCATCAAGTGAGCTCGCGCAACCAGCAACTCACTTCCCGCGCACATCACTCCGCTCCACCACCGCCGCCCCGCCGCGCGTCCACACATCCGGCTCCATTCGCAGCCGTTCCGGAATCATCACGCCGCTCGAGAAAATCGGCAGCCGATCCAGCGCCCGCATCGCCCGCAGCGAATCTCCCGTGATCACCGCGATATGCGGCTGCTCTTCCCCGCGAAGTGCCTTCCCATCAAGGTGCTTTCCACCCACCGACGCCCCGAACAACTGCAAACTCGCCCCGCTCGCCGGCGACTCACTCGCTCGCTGCGCATCACGCGCAACCGCCGCATCCACCTTCGGATTTCCACTCGCAAATGCGCTGAACACCCGCTCGTCCGCGTGCCCATACACAATCACATTCCGCCCCGCCACATCCGCGCCCGTCACCGCAGTATCCGCAAGCACCTGCGCAAACCCGTTCCCCCGATACCACCACGTCTCCGCGTCAAACCGTGCCTTCGCCAGCGCCCACGCATCTGCCGCGTCATCGCCCGCTGTGCCATACACCAGCACAAAGTTCCGATCAAACGCCCGCTTGAAACTCCCCACCGGCATCGCCCGCGCATCAATCGGCGCGCGCATGCGCCGTCCGCGCAGCTCAAACGCCTCCCCGCTCCCGCGCGCCGGCAGCTCATGCTCGCGGAACATCTCAAAGATCGGCGCCCAATCCACGCACGCCGCACCCGGCTCGTCATTGTCCCACCAGTGCCCCGCGGCCGGCTCCATGTGCATGCCGTACGGCATGTTCAGCAGCGCCATCCGCGCCCCACCCCGATACGCCTCACTCGCCGGCACATTGTCATCCGCCGTGCCGTGCACCATGTACATCCCCATCCCGCGCAAGTTCCCGATCCGGTCCATCGTCCAACTACTCGGATGCATCCCCGCCCGCAGCTTCGCCGCATTCTCACGCGGCATCCCGCCCGCCTCCGCATACGTGTCAAAACTCAACCACCCCGCGCTCGGCGCCGCCGCCGCGAACAAATCCGGAAACAGCGTCGCCATCTGCCACGTGCCATGCCCGCCCATGCTGTGCCCCGTCACATACTGCCGCCGCGGATTCGTCCCCAGAATCCGCCGCGACACATTCAACACCTCCAGCGCATCCACGCGCCCCCAATCCTCCCAGTCAAATCCAAACGGCCGCCGATTCGTCGGACACACAATCACAAAATCCGACTTCGCCGAATAGCTCGCCGCCTGATTCGTCGCCTCCACGCTCGCCCCATGCAAACTCAACACCAGCCCCGGCGCCTCAGGCGGCACCTCCGCAAACGCATCCTTCACCGCCGGTACCACGCTGTAGTACTGCACGCTCCCATCAACACCGCTCACAAACGTGCGCTTGTGTGTCGCCGTCGCAGCCTTGCTCGTGAGTGCGATCGTCGCTTGCGACGTTTCACCTTCGCTCTCGGCAAACACTCTCGCATCCAACGATCCATCCGCGTCATACGTCCCATCAAACGGCACGGGCACTTTCGCCACGCTCATTGGTGGAATCACAATCTCAGTTACCAACTTCGGAAAGTGCCCCCAATACCGCGTCAGTTCCTCCAGCGATCGGTTCTTCGCATCAACCGAAACCTTCACCCGCTGCGCAACCCGCGTGTTGTTCATCACCGGCACCCCCATCCAATACACACTCACCCCTTCATCCAACACATCCGGCGCCGTAATGTCCGCCGTGTTGATCTCGACCATCCTCTCCGGCGCGCGCAGCCTCGCCTTCACCGCCCCGCGCCCCGCTGAGGCAATCAGCAACGTGTTCACCCCTTCACGCATCAGCACCGGCACATGCACATACCCAAATCCATACGGATCGCCCGCACGCGGCTCGCCATTCACATACGCCACGCCGTGCCCGCTCGCTTCCAGCACCATCACCCGCTCGCGCTCGCTCGTGATGGTCGTAAACAGATACCGCGTGCCCGCCTGCGTGAACGCCCCATCTTCCGCCGTGATCGCTTCCCACACCGGGCTATCCGCCTGCCCCGCAAACAGCGCATCTCCCGCCTTCGGAACCGGCGCACCAACATGGGCAAGCTGCCCGTCAACCACGCGCTGCACAATCGGATCAATATTGATCAGCCGCCGACTCCAGCTCGCCTTCGCATCCACCGCAAGCGCCTGCGTGATCGGCACCTCCGCCGCATCACGCGACAGCACCACCTGCGACACACACATCTGAGGCAAGCACGCGGCGACAAAAGCAAGAAGCATCATGCCGCAACTCTATTGCGCTCGCAGCCGCGCCAACTCGCTCATCCGATCGTCCGCGTTGCAAAATCAATCTGCATCGCCTTCTTCGCCAGCGCCAGAGTTTCCTCCGCCGTCTTGTTCGCCCGCGTGATGCCCTGCCGAATCACATCCAGCACCATCGCTTCACCCTCAGGCGTTTCATACTTCGCTCGCCGCTCGCGCATCGGCCCGATGAGCTGATTGATCGCGTCCCCCAGCTCCGCCTTGATGAGCCCGTCCTTCACTTCCTTGCCACTCGCGTAATCCTCGCGAATCTGCTTCGCGCGTTCAGGGTTCTTCGCGCCAATGAACACATCGCAGTACTGCAGCAGCACATGGTTCGGATCAATCGGATCCGTCATGCTCGCCCGTCCCGTCACGATGCCGTTGATCTTCTTCTGCACCGCCTTCGCGTCGTCATACAAGAAGATCGCGTTCCCCAAACTCTTGCTCATCTTCTGCTTGCCATCCGTCCCCACCAGCCGCCCCACGCGCCCCACCTTCGCCTTCGGAATCGGAAACACACCGCCCGCCTTGTGATGTTCGTCCGCCGGCACGCGATTCCCCACCCCGCAGTACAACTGATTGAACTTGAGCGCCACATCCCGGCACATCTCAATGTGCGCTTCCTGGTCTTCACCCACGGGCACCAAGTCAGGCCGAAACGCCAGAATGTCCGCGCACTGCCCCACCGCATACATCGGGAAGCCAAATGGATACGTGTCGCCCAGCCCCTTGCTTTCAATCTCCGTCTTCAGCGTCGGGTTGCGCATCACCTTGTTGAACGGAATGAGCATCGCGAACAAAAACGTCAGTTCCGCAATCGCCGGAATCTCGCTCTGCAAAACAAACGTGCTCCGCGTCGGATCAAGCCCCACCGCGAGCCAGTCCTTCACGATCCCCATCGTGTTCGCGCGAATCTCCGCCGGCTTCTCCGCCAGCGTCGTAAACGCATGCACGTTCGCGATCAAAAAGTAACAGTCATACTGGTCCTGCAGCGCAAGCCGGTTCTCCAGACTTCCCACGTAGTGCCCCAGATGCAGGCCCGTGCTGGTCGGAGTGTCGCCGGTCAAAATACGTGGCTTGGAAGCGGTCATGGGTGCGAGTTTAGTGCACTCCGCCTCGCGCAGTCATAATTCCCTCACGCCCCGCGGAACATCGCCACGCACGCCGTCTGCCCGTGCAAAAAGCTGCGACTGCCCACCGGCCCGATCTCACCCGCCGCATGGAACCCCGCCATCGGAATCGGCGCGCTCGCCGACGGATCAAGATACAGCCCGCCCCCCGCTGCGTCCGGCCCCGCTCGCTCCGGAGCAAACGCCCGCTGCACAGCCGCCGCATCATGGTTGCGCACGCCAAACGTCCGCTCGCCACGACCGTTGCACGTGATGAGCAGCGCGCCCTCCGGCGCGTCATACAGCCGCTGCGCATCCATCAGCAGCGCGAGATCCTCGCTCGCGGTCTTCTTGTCGCGCACATGCATTCGCACCGTCTGACCGACGCGCACAAAATCCGCCAGCGCGATATACCCCAGATTCGCGTCCACACCCACCACGTTGCGAATCAAAAAGTCATCGCGCCCAAACCGCGGCTTGTACTCATCAATCACCACGCCCGCATACAGCCCGCCCTGCAGCGCGGCTCGCGGATCATCCCCCAACTCCTCTACCGCTTCCTGCACCACATCCAGCGCACGCCGCCCGCCCAACTCAAAGATCATGTTGTTCTTCGCCTTGGTCACGACCATCGTCGGCCCAAACGGCTTGCACCCCTGACTCACCACCGTGTCCACATGCAGCTTGCCCGACAGACTCACGCCCACCAGCCCATGCCGAGGCATCTTGTCATCCAGCAGCAGCACATTCCCGCCCGCCTTGTTCGTCGCGCTCGCGATGCCCCCAAACAGCACCGGCGCCTTCGCCCGCGGATTCGTTGACAGGTTCACATTGCGCTGCGTCCCCACCGCCGCATTGAACATGGGCAGCAGCTTCATGATCGGCACGCTCGTCGGATCAACCAGCAGCATCGTCGCGCGCAGTTCATCACTCGCGCCAATCACCGGCCCCCATTCATGAATCGCCGCGTCGGGCGTCTCCACCGCAGGTAGGTCATTGGGCGAAAATGTCCGCACCGTCACGCCCGGCAGACTGCACGCCAGCACCGACAGCCCCGCCCCGCGCTCCACTTCCACGCCCCCGCCAATCACCGCGCACGTCGACACGCCCACCATCACGCCCGGCCGCAACTTCTCGCGAATCGTGTCGCTCAGCGCTTCAACATTCTCCACGTGCTGCGGATTGAAGAACACGCACGCAAGATCAACATCCGCATTGCCGAGTTTGTGCTGCAGCACCTCGCACGTCTGCGATGCCGCCCACGCCGTGTCCATCGCCGTCGACATGGCGCTCGCGATCCGCAGCGTGTTGGTGCCGGTGGTCTGCACGAGCAACTGTAGAAACCCCGCTTTTCCAGCGTTGTCGCATGAAGGAACTTTCATTGCGCACAATTGAAAACAACCCCGGCGATCTCTCGCCGGGGTTGCAGTCAGTTACTCATCAAGATTTGTGAGCCAAGCTCTCGCCCGCTCGCCAAACCTTCATATCTATTACGGGCAGGTGCCGCCGGCCAGAACGTTGAAGAAGTCGATCACGTCCTGATCTTCGGGGAACACGCCGTTGTTGTTGAAGTCGATGTCCTGGCAGCCCAGCGTGGGGTCGCAGGTGCCGGGCGTGCCGCCGGCCAGCACGTCAAAGAAGTCAATGACGTCCTGGTCTTCGGGGAAGACGCCGTTGTTGTTGAAGTCGATCGTGTCACAGCCCGCGGGACCGCCCGGGAAGATGACCAACGACGGACCACGGTAACGGTTGTTGCTGTTGCCCGCGTAGGTTGCCGCGACCGCAGCGTTCACCGGGTTCAGCACCAGCGTCAGGTTGCCCGCGCCGCTCGCGATTTCCGCCGCGACGGCATCGCCGCCAGCGGTGTTGCCGCCAGCCGAGTCAAACAGCTTGTACGCTTCCGCCGTGCCGCTGCCCGCCGCGTCACCGAAGACGCCGGGGTTCAGGCCCGGAACAAAGTCGTAGGTGCTGATGGCCAGACGCGTCGCGTGATCGGTCGCGAAGTTGTTGAACGACGTCGGGTTGGTCGCGGGCGAGACTGGCACGCTGATGTCCAGCGCGTCATTGTCGCTGAAGGCGACTTCGATGTCGCTCGTGCCGCCACCGTTGGTGAAGCCGGCGTTGCTCTGCTGCATGTACAGGTACACGCGAGCGGGGTTGGTGTTGCCCAGATCCGCATTCGCCCAGCGCAGCGCGCCGTAGCTCGCGTTCGTCAGGCTGCCCGTGCCCTGCACGTTGAAGAAGTTGTTGCCGTTGGTCGCCTGACGCACGCCCGCGCCCTGCACCGTCGCGTTGATCGCGGCTTCCACCACGATCGCGCCTTCGCACGCGTCCGCCGTGCCGTTCGCGTCAACGTCCGTCAGCACGCCGGTCTTGAGGTCCCAGCAGTCGATGACGTTGTTGTTGTTGCAGTCCTGGCCCGTGCCCGGAACTTCGCAGCTGTCAATCAGCCCGTTGTTGTTGCACGCGTCCAAGCCGGGGTTGTTCGAGATTTCGCAGCTGTCAAGCGTGTTGTTGCCGTTGCAGTCCAGCGTCGCGTTCGCCTCGATCTGGCAGGTGTCCAGCGCGCCGTTCACGTCGCAGTCCAGCGTACCGCCGAAGCCGTTCACGCCGCCGCCCGTGTTGATTTCGCAAGCATCAAGCTGGCCGTTGTCGTTGCAGTCCAGCGTGCCGCCGATGCCGCCCACGCCGCCAGCCGCATTGATCTGCGTCACGTCGTTCACGCCGTTGTTGTCGCAGTCAACGATGCCCGTGCAGTCGTTGATCGGGCTCGCCGCGTTGCGGGGGTTCGGCGTCGCGCGAGTGAAGTCGCCGCTGTTGTTGTTGTTGTCCCGGCAGCCGTCCAGCAGGCGGAACGCCGCGAACGCATTGCCCAGACTGATGACCGGACCAGTCGAACCTTCGAAGCAGCTCGCCGTGGTCGTGCCTTCGATGCCCGTGCCATAGCCGACGTAATCAATCACGCCAGGACCCGTGCTCGCGCACGTCGCTGCGTTGCCGGTCGTCAAGAGCGCAGCCGTCGCGTCAAGCAGCGCCAGCTTACCAGCCGTCGCGCTGGCGTTGATGTTGGTCGTGCTGCCACCCGCAGCCGTCCCCGGCGCGATGTAGTCAGCGGGAACCGGCAGGTACACGCAACCACCGACCGTCGAAGGAGCCTGGCTGCCGAGCTGAACGAGGTAATAACCCTTGGGCTGAATCGTCGCGCCAGCAGGAAGCGTGATGCGGTTGCTGCTGCTGCTGAAGTTGCCCGTCGAGCTCGCGTACTGGATGCGCCAGCCGCTGATGTCCACCGCCGTCGTGCCCGCGTTGAACAGTTCCACGTAGTCGTGGCTGTAAATCGGGCAGCCGAACGTGCCACCCGCACCACCGCCCGCGCCGAAAATCTGGCTCATGCGGACCTGTCCCTGCGCCGCACTCGCCAAACCAGCGAGGGCCACCATACACGCGATCGTCGTCTTCATGATCTGCTCCTTGGGCTTCGTAAACACCATCGACTTCTGCTTGCCACCAAACGAACTTGCCAGCGCAGTCCCTGCGCCACCGCATCCCGAGCGAGACTCACCGCGCACGGGCTGAGGACACCTCAGCTCGGTCAGCAACTCTCACACGCGAGCTTGCTGCGACAGGTCTGACACGACCCATCCGCAAGCCCCCAATGCGCGCGGCACATTCTCTTCCGACTCGTTGGCACCCGTCCTGGGCGTTCTCTCGAGGTGACTCCCACCTCTCGACTCCGTCCATAGGGTAGTGAAGACGCTTCGCCAGTCAATCCGGCATCCTGCTATTCACAGCCTCTTCACACTTCTTTTTGCCAACCTAACCCAATATCCGGCATAGGTTTATGCCAAACAACGCCCGAGAACCACACCCAGTCATTCCACCAGAGTTCGCGCTTTCACCACCAATTCCCCCGCTCGCGCTTCCACCGCCTCAATCGCCACCACCCGCCTCGCGTCCACTTCTATCCCGTTCACCATCAACCCTTCCTTCACAAACTTCTGCGCCGCCGCAGGCAGTCGCCCCTCCAGCGCTGAGCTCGGCACC
>DATGWV010000292.1:0-6261 GCA_035299305.1 Phycisphaerales bacterium
CCCATGGCCCGCGCCTTCACCCGCCGCATCAGCCAAGCCGAAGCCACCGGCTGGTTCGGCATGGCCAACGTCGCCGCCACCATCTTCTCCGCCTGCGCTGCCCTGCTCTTTCCCTTCGCCGTCCACGCCTGGCACTCGCGCACCACGCGCGACGCCCTCGCCAACTGGCAACTCATCGCCATCTTCACCGGCTTCCTCGCCTGCATCGTCGGCGTGCTGCTCGCCGGCTCCAAAGGCGGCTTCGCCTCCCTCGTCTTGGGCCTCACCATCGGTGCCTCCGCCCTCTTCCTCCTCCCGCGCGTCCGCACCCTCCAATCACACCTGCCGCGCATCGCCACCTTCCTCGCGCCTGCACTCATCACCCTCGTCCTCCTCGCCATCCTCGCACGCGGCCTGATCGGCGAGCGCCTCGGCGAACTCTCCCTCCTCTTCCGCAGCATGTACATCCAAGCTGCCCTGCGCATCTTCACCGATCACCCCCTCGCCGGCACCGGCCCCTCCGGCTTCAAAGACGCCTACCTCCTCGCCAAAAACCCGCTCAATCCCGAAGAAATCGCCCTCCCACACAGCACGCTTTTCGACCTCCTCGCCACCCTGGGCATCGGAGGCCTCGCCCTCGCAAGCGTCTGGCTCTTCTTCGCCTGGCGCGCCGGCGCATCACTGTCCCCGCGCGAGGAACGCAGCATCACCGTCGAGCCCCGCGACATCGCCAAGCCCCTCTTCTTCATTCTCGCCATCGCTGCCATCGCCGCCGGTTACCTCGAACGCGCCGCCCCGCTCATCGACCTCATCGGCCTGCGCATCCTCGCCCTCACCCTCGGAGCAGTGGTGGGGACCGCCGTCGCCCTCGTCATGCTCCGCTCCCAAGCCACCGCACGCATCGCCGCAATCGCGCTGACCGCCAGCGCCAGCGCCTTCATCGCACAAGCCCAAATCGAACTCACCGGCACCCAGCCCGGCTCCATGCTCTGGGGCCTGCTTCTCCTCGCCAGCGCCGCCGCCTTCGCCCCCGAACCTGCTCCGCTCACTCGCACCATCCCACCCCGCATCACCAAATTTCTCCCGACGCCCAAACACATCACCATCCTCCTCATCGCCTGCTGCGGCGTTTACACCTTGGGCTGCGCCTTCTGGTGGATGAAAGCCCGCGCCTGGGAAAGCAACCTCCGCCGCGCCGCCGACGCCGCCGAAGTCGTCCGCGACTTCTCCCAGCGTCGCAACGCCCTCGCCACCCGCACTCCCTCCGGCATCGCTCCCACCGACTCCATCGACCTCCTCCGCCAAGACCTCGCCAAGTACATCAGCCGCTCCGTCCCCGCGACTCCCGCCGGCATCGACAGCGCCCTCGACGCCGCCAAACAAAAAGCCCTCCCCGAAGTCGCCAGCGCCCTCGATCGCGCCGCCCGCACCAACGGCAGCCACTTCGGCACCGTCCGCGCCTACGTCACCGTCCAGATGATGCTCCTCGTGCACCAGCTCGAAACAGGCGGCGCAACCCCGCAGCAACTCGACGCCCCCATGCTCACCATGCGCCAGTTCGGCGAGCCCCTCGCCGCCAAAACCACCTACTGGAGTTGGCTGGGCACGATGTACGCCGAGCGCGCCGCTCGCAACATCGACACCACCGACGCCGACCGCCGCGCCGCCATCGACAACTGGTCCCGCGCCCACGACCTTGCACCCCACAACACGCTCCACGCCGTGAAGATCTCCGACATGCATGACACCCTCGCCGACCGCGAGCAGTCCAAACGCTGGGCCCAGGTCGCCCTCACCCAAAACGCCAACCTCCGCCTCGACCCCCTCGCGCAGCTCACCGACGCCGAGCTCACCCGCCTCCGCGCCCGAGTCGCCAACTAGCATCCCCAACTTGCATTTTGCCTTCACCCCAATGCCCAGTGCCCAGTCCCCAGTGCCTTTGCGCCCCACCCAACCCCCCGCCAACACACAACTTGCCACTTCGCACTGCACTTGATTCGCGCATCCGGCTGGTTAGAATCGTTCTCGCACCCTGTTGCAGGCAGGTTTTGCCTTGGGCCTCACTCGGTGCCGCTATGGACAACGACGACGAAGACGACAACGCCCCGTAGCTCCCGCCGGTTGACCGCCACTTCGATGGCCTCTGGTCCCGGCCCCCTCCAATTTGTCTAAGTCGCTGGCCCTCAAAGCCTTCTGACGTTTTCGACACCCCACTCAGAATACCGATCGTTTTCCTAAAACGATCCTGTCACAAGCATCGCACCGGGCGACGGGCACTGTTCCCGCCGCCGATTTTCGGAGAGTTTTCATGCCCGCTGACCTGTCCCATATCCGTAACTTCGGTATCTGCGCTCACATCGACGCCGGCAAGACCACCTGCTCGGAACGCATCCTGTTCTACACCGGCAAGAACTACAAGATCGGCGAAGTGCACGAAGGCACCGCGACGATGGACTTCCTCCAGGAAGAACAGGAACGCGGGATCACGATTCAGTCGGCCGCGACGACCTGTCCGTGGGAGTACAAGGGCCGCGAATACAAGCTCAACCTGATCGATACCCCCGGCCACGTCGACTTCACCATCGAAGTCGAACGCTCCATGCGCGTCCTCGACGGCGCGGTCGCCGTCTTCGACGGTAAGGAAGGCGTGGAAGCCCAGTCCGAAACCGTCTGGCGTCAGGCCGACCGTTACCGCGTGCCCCGTCTGTGCTTCATCAACAAGATGGACAAGATCGGCGCCAGCTTCGAGTTCAGCTACGGCACCATCAAGACCCGCCTCGGCGCCAACGGCGTGCCGATTCAGGTGCCGATCGGTCTGGGCCACCAGCACCGCGGCATCGTCGATCTCATGACGATGAAGGGCTATCTGTTCGAAGGCGAACACGGCGAGAAGATCAAGGAAATCGAGATTCCCGAAGACGAGATCGACATCGCGAAGAAGTACCGCACGATCATGGTCGAAAAGATCGCGGAACTCGACGACAACCTCATGGGCAAGTACCTCGAAGGCGTCGAGCCCACCGTGCCCGAAATGAAGGCCGCCCTGCGCAAGGCCACCATCGAGCGTCGCTGCTTCCCCGTGCTCTGCGGCGCGGCTCTTCGCAACGTCGGCGTGCAGATCCTCATCGACAGCGTCGTTGAATACCTGCCCGCTCCCACCGAAAAGCCCGACGTCCAAGGCACCGACCCCAGCGACAAGAACGTCGCGATGAGCCGCCCGCACGATCCGGACGCGCCCTTCGCCGGCCTGGTCTTCAAGGTCGTCAGCGACATGCACGGCGACCTCACCTACGTCCGCGTCTACAGCGGTCGTCTGGGCAAGGGCACTCGTCTGCTCAACCCGGGCAACGGCAAGATGGAAAACGCGTCGCGCATCTTCGAAATGCACGCGCAGAACCGCATCCCGCTCGAAGAAGTCACCGCTGGCAACATCGTCGCCATCGTCGGCATCAAGAACAGCTACACGGGTGACACCCTGTGCGACGCTGACAAGCCCATCATCCTCGAGCGCATGCACTTCCCCGAGCCCGTCATCGCCATGGCCATCGAGCCCAAGAGCCAGGACGACAAGCGCAAGCTGTCCGAAGCTCTGGCCACGATCCGTCGCGAAGACCCCAGCTTCCGCTACTCCTACGACGACGAAACCGGCCAGACCATCATTCAAGGCATGGGTGAGTTGCACCTGGAAATCATCCGCAACAAGCTCATCCGCGACATGAAGATCAACGTCGAAACCGGCAAGCCCAAGGTTTCGTACCGCGAAGCCATCAGCAAGAAGGTCGAAGAAGTTCGCGGTCTGCACAAGAAGCAGTCGGGTGGTCGCGGTCAGTTCGGTGACTGCGTCATCACGCTCGAACCCTTCACCGCTGAGCAGGCGGCTGAAGCCGAGCTCGACTTCACCGACAACATCGCCTTCGAGAACGGCATCGTCGGCGGCGTCATTCCCAAGGAATTCATCCCCAGCGTTGAGTACGGTGTCCGTACGACCGCCAAGAGCGGCGTGAAGTTCGGCTACCAGCTCATCAACGCCAAGATCACCCTCACGTACGGTTCGTACCACGACGTTGACTCGAGCCAGATCGCCTTCGAACTGGCCGGCGCTAACGCCCTCAAGGAAGCCGTCGAGAAGGCTGGCCCTCAGCTCCTCGAACCCATCATGAAGGTCGTCGTGACGGTGCCCAACGACTACCTGGGTAACGTCACGGGCGATATCAGCAGCCGTCGCGGCATGATCGTGGACACGGAAGACCGTGACCCCGTCAAGCTCGTCAGCGCCGAAATCCCCCTCAGCGAACTCTTCGGCTACACCACCGCCCTCCGCGGCATGAGCCAGGGCCGCGCCAGCGCGACCATGGAATTCCTCGAGTACCGCCCGATGCCGGCCGGTATGCTCAAGGAACTGCTCGACGAGAAGGCCGGCGGCAAGGGCGCGAAGAAGTAAAGCCCTTCGCCCTATAACGCTATGACTCGATAACCCAGGCCCAACGGCCTGGGTTTTTCATTGCGCAAACCCCGCGCTCCTGAAAGCTCATCTGATCGGGGTATTCCCAAGCCGGAATCTTCTGCGCGAGCGAGAAATTTCGCGCACAAATCTGGCATCCCGCCATTCCTGTGGCATGTTCACACTGGCCTCCCGTTTCCAACGAGGCCACGGGCTGCACCCCGTTCATTCGGAAGAGTTGAGAAGCACACTTTCAAAGAGGTGAGGATCATTATGCGCAGGGGTCTTATTCAATCGGCGGGGCTGCTGTCCCTGGCTGTGGCTGCGGGCGCTGCAAACGCCGCGGTGTACACGGTCGACAGCCGCTTCACTGCTGACAACTACTATGCGATTTACAGCCGTGACGCTGGCGACCAGCTCACGTTTGAATCTCGCAACGAGACGGGTCGTCAAGGCAATCCGGGCCAGTTCAACTGGAGCCTGCCCGAAGACGACACGTTCACCACGAACGATTTCTTCTACATCGCCGCTTGGAGCGACGATGCATTCGCCCAAGGCCTGCTGGGCCAGGCGACCTTCCGCGCTCCCGGCGCGGCTGGGGCCATCGTCCTCACGGGCGATCCCAGCATCCGTGTCTTCCGCACCAACCTGAACCGCGACGACAACGCAACGGCCCCCACGGCCGACGAAGTCGAAGCTCAGGTTGCCATCGCGAACGGCACCAACGGCTGGCGTAATCCCAGCGTGTACCTCCCCAACCTTCCCACCACGGCTCCGTGGGGCGAAATTCCGGGCATCACGCCGAACGCTCAGTGGATCTGGGCGAACTCGCTCAACGGCGAGAACGTCTTCCAGCCCGGCACCAACGCCGGCGAGTACCTGATCTTCTGCGTGCCGGTCCCCGGCCCCGGCGCTCTCGCGCTCGCGGGCATGGGCCTGCTGGCTGCGGTTCGCCGCACCCGTCGCTAAGCCTCTGGCTTGGCATCGAGCAGATGTCCTTGATCTAAAACCTCCGACGCCCCGAGTTGCAGCTCGGGGCGTTGTTGTTTTTTGGCGGCGTCGTTCATCCCGCGCACCGACACGCGCGGGACCGAGAAGTGGGTCACATCATTTGTCACACGACAGAATTTCGCCGCGCCTCGCCATCCAAGCGGTACCCTTCACACGTTCCGGACACGGAGTTTCACATGCCACGCTATCAAACCATTCTCCTCTTCGGCGCGCCCGGCGCAGGCAAAGGCACGCAAGGCAAAATCCTCGGGCAGATTCCCGGGTTCTATCACCTCTCGTGCGGCGAAGTCTTCCGCACCCTCGACATGTCCAGCGAACTGGGCAAGACGTTCATGCAATTCAGCGGCAAGGGCCTGCTCGTGCCCGACGATGTCACGATCAAAATGTGGCAGCACAACATGCACGCGCGCACCGTGCTCAGCGACTACAAGCCCAACGTCGATGTGCTCATCTTGGACGGCATTCCGCGCAACGTGAACCAGGCCAAGCTGCTCGAAAAGCACATCAACGTCCTGCAGGTCATCCACCTCATCTGCCCCGACAAGGAAGAGATGATCAAGCGCCTCCGCCGCCGAGCCCTGAAGGAAAACCGCATCGACGACGCGAACGAATCCGTCATCCGTCGCCGCTGGGACGTCTACGAGCGCGAAACCTTCCCCGTGCTCGACTACTACCCCAAGAACATCATCAAAGAAGTCGACGCCACCGGCTCGCCCGCACGCGTGCTCGAACACATCCTCGAAGAAGTCGTGCCCGTCCAGGAAGCCCACTTCCTCAACCCCATCACAGGCGAAAAGATCGAACACCCCGCTTCTGCCAACGGCAAACAC
>DATGWV010000293.1:0-17133 GCA_035299305.1 Phycisphaerales bacterium
TGTTAAAGTCGATGGAATCGCACACGGGTGTCGCGACGCTTCCCTCTTCGCCGTTGCCCGCCAGCGTCGTCGTGCGATATCCCACGCCGCCCTGCTGATTGACCTGCAGGAAGTAGAAGTACGTCACGCCGGGCTGCGCGGTGGTGTCATCAAAGCTCGTCGCGGTTGTCGTCGTGAGCAGTTCGCCTCCGCCCGATGTGTTGCTCGTGTTGCGCACGAGGCGGTAGTCCACCGCGTCGGGAATCGCGGGCCACGTCACACGCACCTTGTCGCTGAACGTCGCGTCGCTCGCGACAGGCTTGAGGCTGCTGGCCAGCACTTCCACGCTCAGCGTGTACAACTGCACCGGGCCCAGACCCGAGTTTGACGACACGCGCAGATAGCTCGTGCCATTGGTGTACATCGCGCCCGCGATCGTCTCGGTCTGTCCTTCGATGTTCGCATCTGCCGCGTTGATCGCAGTCGTGCCATCGACAGTCAGCGCGGTCAGCACCAGGTTCGCCGCCGTGAGCGAGTTGAGCGGCGTGCCCGCATCGCATCCGCTGCCTTCGCCGCCGGCTTGCGGCCCGTTGTTGTACGTGCTGCCGATGGGCGTCGCGATCACGCGCACCAATCGCGGCTCATTCAATCGAAACTTGAACAAGTCCCGATCGCCCGAAGTCGTCAGGCTGAGCACCGATCCATTGCTGATGGCGGGCGCGGGCACCGCGCCCAGGTTCACGACGCTCCCGGCGACAAGCGTGCCAAGGTCGTAAGCAGTCGCCACGGTGCCGTTGGGCTCGAACGTGTCTCCGTAGTTCGCATGAGCCGCGCGCAGATCATCCTGCTGCGGTCCGTCGTAGCTCGTTGACAGAATCGGCTCCATCAACTTGCTCTGATTGATCGGGCATACGTGCAGAAAGCCCAGGCCGTGCCCAAGCTCGTGCGCGAGCGTGTTGCGCAGAAAGCGAAACGAGTTGTTCGCGTTGCCCCAGTTCTCCGCCGAGTCCATCACCATGTCGCTGACGGTCGGAAAGAAGTTGTACGCGAGCACGCGTCCGCCGCCGTCGATGGGTTTGCTGCTGATGCGCACATCGCCGCGCGTGGTGCCGTTGCCCGCGGTTCCCCACGCCGCGCCGTCATCCCACGGTTGACCCGGCGCGCTGACGCGCACGTAGTTGATGCCCGAGATTGCCGACCAGCGAGCAAAGACCGTTTCAAACTGCGCGATCCACGTCGCCCGTCCGCCCTGATTCGCAAAGCGCGAATCCATCGTCGCAAACAGCGTGCTGTTCGCCGTGGGCTCGCCATTGCCAGTGGGAATGCTCAGCCCGTCGGGCACCAGGCTCCACGTGATGGTGACAGGCGAGCCCTGCGCAGGCGACCAACTGCCGTTGAGCAGATAGCGCGTGCCAAAAGTGCCATGCACCGTCTGCATCGCCGCGATTTCGGCAGCGGTGGGGGCCGGACCTGCAGGATCCCAGCACGCCTGCACCACGCCCATGTGTTCCGGGTCGGCTAAGTGCATCGTCGTGGGCAGGCCCTGTGCGTTCAGACGAATCGCCTGCGCGATCTCACGCTGAATCGATGTATTGCTCGCCCCGTCGGCGTAGCTCACGTCAAACGCCGGATCAATGAGATCAAACGTCAGTGCGTCAGTCGCGGGCGCGACGGTGCCACCCGCGAACGCAGGTGAAGCCAGCATCGACGTCAGACCCGCGCACAACCACACACACGACCACACGCCTTCACGCATGACAGGACTCTCCGCATTTGAAAAAAGGGGGCGCTCGTTTCCGAACGCCCCGTCGATTGCTGTTGCTCTTCGCGGGCTTGAACGCTCGCGGATGCACACGGCACAAGCCGCGTGTTACGGGCAGCTGCCGCCCGCGAGCACGTTGAAGAAGTCGATGACGTCCTGATCTTCCGGGAAGACACCGTTGTTGTTGAAGTCAACGTCGTTGCACGAGCCGGTGGGGCATGCGCCGCCGGCGAGCACTTCGAAGAAGTCCACAACGTCCTGGTCTTCGGGAAAGACGCCGTTGCCATTGAAGTCGATGCTGTCGCAGCCGGCCGGGACGGGCGCGTTGACGGTGATCGTCACCGTGTCCACCTGCGTCGCGCCGTTGTTGTCCGTCACGGTCAGTTCAATCACATGGGTGCCCACGGGCAGACTGACCGAGCCGCTCTGGCCCGTCAGAATCACGTTGCCCAGTCGGCGCCACGTGTACGTGCTGATCGTGCCGTCACTGTCTGTGCCCGAGCCGCTCAGCGTCACGCTTTCGCTGCCGCTGTTGTCGGTGTCGGTCACCGTCTGGTCGCTGCCGGCGTTGGCTGTCGGAATCGCGTTTCGGCGACCCGTGTCCGCAGTGCCCGTAGCCTGCGCGTTGCGGAAGATGCCGTTGCCGAATTGCTCGACCTGCAGGTAGTAGAAGTAGGTCGTGCCCGGCACAGCGCTGGTGTCGTCCACGGTGTTCGCCGGCGCGTTGAGCGTGCCGACCGTGATGCCGCCGATGGGCGTGTTGGTGGTGTTGCGAATCACGCGGTACCGCGTGACGTTGGCGATGGTGGGCCACGTCAGCAGCACTTTGTCAGTGAAGCTGCCATCGCTGGCCGTGCACGCGGGCGAGGATCCCTGAATCTGAATCTGCGCCGTGTAAAGCTGCGTCTCGTTGTTAGCGACGCTGTTGCCGCTTGTGACGCGGAAGGCGTTGTCGCCAGCGTTGATGAGCACGGAAACCTGCGTCTCGCCCACGCCGACGTCAGCCGCATCAACACTGATGTACGCCGTGCCCAGCGTGGTCGCGTTGCTGTAGGGCAGCAGAGCGATGACCAGATCATGCTGCGAGAGAGCGGCGATGTTCGTGCCCGCGCTGCACGAGCCGTTGGCGTTCTGCGGCCCGTTGAGATACGTCGTGCCGATGGGCGTGACGGAGATGTTCACCAGCCGCGGCGCATCGACGGTGAACTTGTAGATGTCAGTTTCGTTGCCCGCCAGGCCCGCAGTCGAGCCATTGGGCACGCCCGAGCCCGTGCCGATGTTCGTCACGCTGCTGGGTGCGAGCGTACCGAGATTGAACGCGCTGGTCGCAGTGCCGTTGGGCTCATAGATGTCGCCATACCGACGCTGCACGCCGCGAACGTCGTCCTGCTGAGGGCCGTCGAAGCGGTCTTCGTAGAAAGGCTCCATCAGCTTGCCCTGCGCGGGAGCTGCGGTGATGGGGCAGACGTGTGCCATGCCCAGGCCGTGCCCGTGTTCGTGGGCCACGACGTTGCGCAGGAAGATGTACGAGCTCGCGCTGGTGCCCCAGCTTTCGCTCTGGTCCATCACCATGTCGCCGTTGGTGGGCGAACTGTTATACGCCAGAATGCCGCTACCGCCGTCGATGTTTTTCATGCTGATGCGGATGTCGCCGCGCGTGGTGCCGTTGCCGCTCGTGCCCCACGCCGCGCCGTCGTCCCAGTCAACGCCCGCCGCTGTGACGCGCGTGTAGTTCACGCCCGTCAGCGCCTGCCAGCGGTTGAAAACGCTCTGGAACTGACTGATCCACAGCGCGCGGTTGCCGCCGAACTTGTCGTCCATCGTGTTGGTGCCAGGCTCAAAGAGCGCGCTGTTGGCAGCCGCTTCGCCAACGCCGCTGGGAATGTTGACCGTGTTGGGCACAAAGCTCCACGTCAGGTTGACCGGCGTGCCGGGGCCACTCGCCCAGCTCGGTTCGCCGCTAAAGAACTGATACCGGCCCGAGAAAGTGTCGAGCAGATACTGGTTCACGGTTGTGATGACTTCGGGAGCGGGCAGCGAGCCGTCGGGGTTGCGCGCAAAGCACGCGTGGATCATGCTCGGGCCGCTTTCAGGGTCGCCCACCGTCATGATGAACCCCGGATCAACCATCACGCGAGCCAGATCGAACTGAATGCTCGAGTTGGTGCGCGCGTCCGCGAAGGCGACATCAAATGCCGGGTCGATGATCTGCGGCACATACGCCGGCAGCACACCGGTCGATGCAGACGGACCGTGTCCGGTCACTTTGCTCAGCACGCCATACGAACTTTCGCCCGCGCTGGCGCTTGCGACAAGGCAGCCGGCAAGAGCGAACGCCGCCGCCCGCGCCACAAGCTGCGCAGGCTGAACTGATGCACGAGAGCTTTGCGTTGTCATGAAACTGGTCTCCGCGAAACCTGAGGCGAGAAACAAACTGGCCCGTCAGACGAATGTCCGACGACGACGGACCTTGCGACCTCGCATCGAGCCCATGTTGAGCATCGACGCAAAACCGCACGGCCTTCCCCTGCCCGAATTGCACCCCTGATCAACCGGAACGCTTGCCTGCCTGCACAGTGTGCCCGATGACTGCGCCGGTGCAAGCGAACTGCGCTGGAAAACGTCGCATGCGACGTTCTCCGACGTGCCATGCCACGAATTGATCCACGCAAACACGCAGCGGAGACGACGAATGCGTCCGAGAACGCTGATGCGAATCAATCGTGCTTCACGGGACACCTTGACGGCAAGGCACCCGCTTTGTCCATATTCCGTCAGGAACATCCACCGGGTTGCGGGGAAGTTGAAAACCGTGTGAAGACAACGGTTACGAGTCGCCGCAAGGCCCGCCCGCGAGCACCTGGAGGAAATCAAAGATGTCGCGATCGTCGGGGAAGATCCAGTCGTCGTTGAAGTCCGGACCGTCGCACGCTTCGCACGGCGCGCCGGCAAATACTTCAAACAGCGTGATCACATCGCGGTCATCGGGAACAACGCCGTCGTTGTTGATGTCCAGGTCAGAGCAAGGCCCGGGATACACCGCAAGCCGCAGGTCATCCGCATACGCGTCGTTGGAAACGCCACTCACGCGCGTCATCAGCAAAATCACGCGAGCCGAGCGCGTGCCCGAGGGCAGGATGCCCTCGCTTCGGCGGTTGACGAGCAACGTCTGGCCGTTGCGTTCGAAGATATTGGGACCCAGCAGGGTGTCAGTGCGCAAACTTTGGCCAGTGCTATCCAGCCACAAGACCACCATCCGGGCACCGTCTTCTTCGCTCGCGATCCCGCCAAAGGCCCCGAAAAGCTCAAATCGCGCCCCACCCTGCGAAATTCGCGTGGCAAACGGAGCAAGATCAACCCACTGAATCGCCTGCGTCACGGTCGACCACGGCCCGCCCACGAAAAACTGCGAGCCTGGGTTGATCCCCGCGTGCTGCGTGTCGGGCAACGCTGCCGTCGCCGCGTACTGCGTGACGGTCATTGAACCCGTCACGTTCCAGCCGGGAATGGCGACCACGGTCTGGCCGTTGGGCGAGGCCGAACCCGACTCAGCATCGCCATTGAAGATGAGATTGTCGCCCCACGTGAGATCAGCTTTGGCAGCCCCGTGGCCGACGCACACACACCCCGCGGCGAGCAGTCCTCGCAGCAAGGCAGATCGATTGATTGTGTGGCGCATACGAGGTCTCTCCACCGCCGATTGTCCAACCCTGATGGATTGTACTTCCTCTGGACAGGATGCCAATGAGATTCGGGCGAAATACGTGGGAAATAGCGGATTCTTGTCGTCTGGGCCGCCACGATGACCCATAAATCTCCCTTCCAAGCGAATGCGAGGCACTGGGAAATTCTGGCTTGCGTTTCGTTTTTGTTTCGTGTAGTCTGATCCTCCGCAACCGCAGGCGATAACCCGGACGTATGGGTCCGGTCCGTCGTTCTCACGAGCGTTTCGCTCGACGCGGTCGCTATCGGGGTAGGGGATTGGTGTTCGCCGGAGTCATTCGTCTCCGGTGGTTGTGTTTCGCTCCCGTTCGCGGAAGGAGCTTGGATGAATCGTCGCATCGCTGCTACGTCGTTGGCCTTGAGCCTTTTCCTCATCGCTGGTTCAGCGCACGCCGCTGACGCCCAAGCCCCTCGCGACGTCGCGGCGGACTACCCGGGCGTACAGACCATGATGTACAACGGTCGCCCGTCCATGTTCTACGGCGCGCCCATGACCAGCGCCCAGACCGACCAAGCCGCCGCCGACGCATGGCTCGCCAACTACGGCCAGCAGTTCCAGGTGGGCGACCTTGACCTGCGCATCCGCCGCGTGAACCCCGTCGCAATGGGCCGCTTCACGGTCTTCGCATACGACCAGTATCTCGACGGCCTGCCCGTCGAACTGAGCCAGGGCCGCGTGCTCGTCAAGAACGCGCAGGTGGACGGCGTCATGACGCACGAAGTCGTCATGACCAGCGCTCGCCTTGCCAAGACGCCCGAAGGCGGCTTCGCGCCCGTGACCGTGACGGCCGACGACGCCATCACGACCGCTAAGAAGATCGGTCGCTTCGCGACCCTTGATACGTGGTCGCAGCCGGAACTCGTCGTCTTCTTTGGTGAGGGTGACTTCGATCAGTGGATGGAGCCGGTCAAGGCATGGAAGTTCGTGGGCGAAATGGCCGACGTCAGCAAGATGCAGCGGTTCACGTTCTTCGTGGACGCCAGTACGAACGAACTCTTGCACGCTCGCAGCGAGATTCTTCACGCCGACATCACGGGTCAAGTTCGCGGCTTCGCAAGCCCCAACAACACGGCGGACATCCCCTCGAATCCGCCCGCGCTGACCGACATTCCCGAAATCCGTGTGACTGTCGAGAACACGACGACGACGGTGACGACTGACCGTAACGGCAACTTCACGATTCCGTGGAGCGGCAACACGCCCGTGAATCTTGTCGTAAGCGTGACAAACGCCGAGCGGGGCGTGGTGGACAGCACCGTCGATGGCGAAGTCACAATCACACAGAGCGTCACGCCCGGCACACCCGCGCTGATCACTCTGAATCCCACGCCGGCGGAGAACCCGACCTCGCAGCTCAACGCTCTGATCCACACCACGATCACGCGGAACTTTTTCGCTGATCGCGCTCCCAGCTTCGCAAGCACGCTCGACACGATCAACAACAGCACGACGCCCACGCGCATGACCATCAACGTCATGCTCAATGACGTCTGCAACGCCTTCTACAACGGCAGCAGCACCAACTTCTTCGCGTCGGGCCTGTCGGGCACCACGCAATGCAACAACAGTGCCATCCCCAGCGTCGTCGCTCACGAATATGGCCACCACATCGTCAATCGCCTAGGCCTCGCCCAAGGCGCGTTCGGCGAAGGCTTCTCCGACAGCATGGCGCTGCTCATCTACAACGACGCCGTCATGGGCCGCGGCTTCACCGCGACCAACGGCCTTGTTCGCAACCCCGACACCGCCAACCGCCAGTACCCCTGCACCTCCACGGCCATTCACACCTGCGGCCTCATTCTCGGTGGCGTCACGTGGGACATCCGCACGGGCTTCATCACCACCTACGGCTCCACACAGGGCCTCGAACTCGCTCGCCAGACGCACGTGGACTGGGCCCTCGTCACCAACGGCGGCCAAGGCCTCAACTCGATGCACCCCGAAACCGCCATCGAGTATCTCACCATCGATGACGACGACGGTCGTCTCTGCAACGGCACGCCCAACTACAGCATCATCCGCCAAGGCTTCATCAACCACGGCATCCCTGTGCCGCCCACCGATGCGCGCCTCAACGCCGCGCTCGTCAGCACGAATCCCTCGAGCCTGCTGAGCGGCGAGCCGCTGACGGTCGTCGTCGAAGCACTGCCCGGCACCAGCAGCGTCACGCCCGGTTCCGCCCGGTTGCTCTACCGCCACGATGGCAGCAATCAGTTCTACACCACGCAGCTCGACCCCATTGGCAACAACCGCTACAGCGGCACCATTCCAGCCGGCCTCTGCGGTCAAACCCTTGAGTATCGCTTCACTTTCGGCACCGCTGCCGGCACCTTCACGTTCCCCTTCGGCTGCCTGAGCGGCACCAGCTACAGCGTGCCCGTCAACGACGGCACAATCGAGCAAGTCACGGGCCTGCAAGACAACGATGGCGGCTGGACGCGCACAGACCCGGCCGTCGGTGCGGCAACTGCCGGCAACTGGACGTGGGGTGATCCTCTCCAGACCATCGCGCAGCCCGCCAGCGGCTTCGACGGCAACAACTGCTGGTTCACGGGCCAAGGCACCAACGGCAACAACGCGGGCGAAGCCGACATTGACAACGGTCGCACCATCCTGACGACCGTTGACTACAACGTGTCGGGCTACGACACGCCTGTCGTGAGCTATCAGCGCTGGTTCATCAACAACGCCAGCACGTCCAATCCCAACGAAGACGTGATGACAATCGAGTACAGCGTGAACGGCGGCAGCACCTGGCAACTGGGCGAAACCGTCGGCCCGCTCGGCACCGGCACCGGCTGGCGCGAAGGCGGGTTCGTCCCGAACATGAACGGCTCGAACACCATTCGCGTGCGCTTCACCGCCGCCGACGAAGGCGTGGGTGGTTCGCTGGTGGAAGCCGCCATCGACAACTTCCGCATCAGCAGCGTGCAGTGCAACCCCGGCTGCGCTGACATCGACTACAACAACAACGGCGTCTTCCCCGAAGATCAGGACGTCATTGACTTCTTCGCCGTGCTCGCAGGCGGCACCTGCAGCACCGGCAACTGCGATCCCATCGACTTCAACCGCAACGAAGTCTTCCCCGAAGACAGCGATGTCATCTCGTTCTTCGGCGTGCTCGCAGGCGGCAGCTGCCAGTGAGTTCCTGAAACAGGCCAGGCCATCACAGACAATGTGAGGCAAGACGACGACCGGCGGACGCAAGTTCGCCGGTCTGTCGTTTGATGGCTTGTGTCAATAAAGGTCAGTCGCCACGCGCCACGGGCAGTTCACTTGCTCTTGGTGCACGCTTCGGCAAAGTTGTGAAAGCGCGAGATGGTGGGCGTGAGCCACGCCAGAATCCATGCGCATCCCGCAGGCACCAGCAGCAGCTTCTCGTCTCCCGTGATCATCGTCGCGACGGTCGCGAGCAGTGCCGGCACCAGCAGCAGAATCGCGCGGGCCCAGTGTGTTGAGATGTACGCCGGATACAGAATGTCAATGGCGCGCTGCTGATTCATGCCGCCCACGCGCTGACACGACTGATGCACGAACACGCGCCCCAGCACCAGTCCCACCGCGCCCGTTGTCGCAAAGACCAGCGCGACCAGCGGAATGAGGATGCGCTTCTGCGACATCGTGCTGCGCGGGCTTTCCATCGTCACCAGCAACCACGCCATGAGCGCCGCTGCGATCATGATCGCGAGCATGAACATGTACGCGTACATGAGCGTGCGCAGCTTCGCCTCAACCTTCCCGCGGCGCGGGCCGTTGGCAAGGCGCTCCTGTGCGTGGATGTGTGCCGGGCTGACCATGAATTCTGAGTACATACAACTTGTTCGCACGGGCAAATAGCCCACATCGTGCGAGTGCAAAGAACATCGACCCCCGATCCTAGCGGCGTGAGGCGCGATGGCAAACATCTCGCGTACGAACGAGATTTACAGGTTTTTCCCGGTTGATTCCGCAGCAAGACGGACAAAATCCTGCAATTTCTGCCGAGTCGGGAAAAGCACGGCAAGTGTCAGGATCGACAGTGCGATCCCGATGTGCGCATACGGCGTGCGATGCAGAAACAGCACCACCGCCGCGAACAGTCCCACCCCCTCAGCGAGTGCACCGATGATGATGCTGCGCGTGCCAAACAGTTTCAGCATGGCCGCCGCGCCGGATTCATCATCCAGCCGGCTCTGCCACTGCCGCCCCGCCTGCTTGGCAAAGTGAAACCACAGGAACGTGCCGGCGCTCGCTGCGAGCAGCCCATACGCCAGCAGCACCAGCAGCATGATGCGCGCCTGACTCGCGTCAGGTGTCACGCCCGGCTTCACGGGCGAAAGCCCCAGCGCTAGCGTCACCATCACGAACATCATGATGCCGCTCATGAACGCGAGATAGATGATCTGAAACGGCTTGATGCCCGCAGGCGTGCCAGAGTTGACAGGTAGCATCCGCGATTGTTGCGTCATGCTGGTCGCGACGCGACCGATCACCGCCACAAACCCTCACGTCGCGCTGGGATAGTCCGTGTACCCCTTCGGGCCGCTGGTGTAATACGTGCTGCGATCAGGCGGCGTGAGCGCGACGCCCTTCGCGATCCGCTGCGGCAAGTCCGGGTTGCTGATGAACAGCTCACCAAACGCCACTGCATCCGCGTCGCCCCGCGCCAGCCAAGTCTCGGCTTCGTCTGGCGTGAACTTGCCGTTCGCCACCATCCTGCCGCGATAGATGTCGCGAAACACGCGCAGCGGAATCTCGCGCGACTTCGTCTGGGCATCATCGCCCCAGTACCGCAGCAAGTGCAGATACGCCAGATTGAAGCGATTGAGCTCGCGCACCACATGCGTGAACGTCTCGCGCGGATTCTCATCGCGGTGCGTGGGCGTCTCGCCGCTGGGGCTCAGCCGGAGCCCCGTGCGATCACTACCGATCGCGCTGCACACCGCATCCAGCACGTCCATCAGCAGCCGCGCGCGATTCTGCACGCCCCCGCCGTATTGATCCGTGCGAACATTGCTCCCCGACCGCAGAAACTGATCGAGCAGGTACGTATTCGCCCCGTGCACTTCCACGCCATCAAACCCCGCAGCCATTGCCATCTTCGCTGCGTACACGTAGTCGTTCACCAGCCGCGGAATCTCGCTCGTCTCCAGCGCACGAGGCGTCACGCGCTGCTTGCGCGAGCCATCGGGCACTCGGCACTCGCCGCCGACATTGATCGCGCTGGGCGCGACAGGCAACTCGCCATCGTGATAGTCCGGATGACTCACGCGTCCCACGTGCCACAACTGACACACGATCACGCCGCCCGCCGCGTGGACCGCGTCGGTCACCAGTCGCCACCCATCCACCTGCGCCTTGGTATACACGCCCGGCGTGTCCGGGTATCCCGTCGCCTCGCGACTGATGTTGGTCGCCTCACTCACAATGACGCCCGCGCCCGCGCGCTGCGCGTAGTACTCCGCGTTCAGCGCAGTCGGCACGCCGCCCGGCGCGCGACACCGCGTCAGCGGTGCCATCCACACGCGATTGCGAGCGCGAAGCGAACCACTGGAGATCGGTTGCATCAATTGCATGGACGTTGGATGCCTGCACTCCCGCCGCGCTTCGCTCACAGCTTCGCAACCGCCGGCACCTGCTGCGTCAAACAGTGAATCGCGCCCAAACCCCAGATGAGTTCCGTGCAATCCACACCAACGACCTTGTGCTTGGGAAGGAACTGCTGCAGAATCTCGAGCGCGAGCTTGTCGTTGGTCTTGTGCCCAAACGTCGGCACCAGACACGCGTTGTTCACAAACAGGAAATTGAGATACGTGGCCGGCAATCGCTGCCCGTCATACGACACCTTGCCAGGCATCGGAATCGCGATGATGCGGAACGGCTCGCCGTCTTGATCCTTCAGTTCCGAGCAGCGCCGCACGTTCTCTTCGAGCAACGCGTAGTTTTCGTCCTTGGGGTCTTCCTCGCGCGCCACGACAATGGTCTGCGGATCAAGAAACCTTGCCAGATCATCAATATGTCCGTCCGTGTCATCGCCCGCGATGCCATCACCCAGCCAGCACACGTGGCTCTGCCCGTAGTAGTCCTTCAACAATGCTTCAATCTGCTTCTTCGACAAAGCCGGATTGCGGTTCTTGTTCAGCAGGCAGCTCTCCGTCGTCAGCACCGTGCCCTTGCCATTGAATTCCACGCCGCCGCCTTCCATCACCACCCGGCGTAGCTTGCCCACCTGCTCACCCGCCGCCTTCGCGTGCATGGGTTCAAAAATCCCCGCAAATCGCTTGTCTTTCGCGTACTTCTCCGCGATCCGCGCCGGCACCGCATCATCGCTGTCGTACGGAGGATACTTCCCGCCCCACGCGTTGAAGCCCCAGTCCACAATCGCGAACGAACTCTTGCTGCCCGCACCCTTCACGACAAACGCCGGACCATGATCGCGGCACCAGCTCTCATTCGTCGCGATGAAGTGAAACCGCACATACTTCTTGACCAGGTCCGCCGGCACCTTCGCATCCTTCAAGTGCCCGCGCACGATGTGCTCGTAGTTCTCATTGGGCACATTGATGTGCACAGCCTGCTTGCCATGCTCCATCATGGCATGCATGATCCGGCAGATGTTCTCCGGCACCGTGTGGTACTTGCCCGGAAACGAAATCCCCTCCGGCCGCGGCCAACTGAACCACGTGCCGCTCTGCGCTTCCCATTCCGCCGGAAATCGAAACCCGAGCTTGCGCGGCGTGCCGGAAAGACGCTTGACCTTGGGAGTTTTCGTTGCTGCCATGCCGCCAGCGTAGGTAAACGCGTCGCAAGCGTGGCCCGCCTCATTCGCCCGTACGCGCCACCAAGTGATACGGCGTCTCATCACTGGGCTTCGCATCCGCCGGCACGCGCCGCACATACACGCGCAGCGGCGTGCTGCTGGGCACATTGGTGCCAATCTCGTGATTCGTGATGACCTGCGGATAGAAGTAGAGCGGGCTGGGCTCCTTCAGCGTGATGTACACCTCTTGCGAGCGCCACGCCTGCCGCGTTTGGTCGTTGACTGGTTGCCAACCCGGATTCGGCGCTTCCACCTTGACGCGGTGCGTCGCCTGCGATGAGTCGATGCTCACCGCCGGCCCCGCCCACGCTTCAGCCGCGATTGTGGGTGGAGCTTTTGGAGCCACACAGCCGATAGGAAGTGTCGCGGAGGCGATAAGGCCCAGGGCGATTGCGCGCACACACGCCGGTCGCACCACGTTCGTTCGCCAGGTCGAAGGTCGGAGATCAGTCATGAGCAGAGCGTACAGCGGTTGGACGATGCAGGTAAAGACGCGATTGGCGATTGTCGCCGCCGGCGCAGTCGCGCTCGCGGCCAGCCTCACAGGCTGCCAGACCGTGCGCGACATGGAACTGCCCTCGCTTTCCTCCAAGCCCGCCGTCATCGGGCCGTCAACCACCGCATTCCGCCAGGAGCCCGACATCCGCGTGCGGGTCAGCAAAGGCGTGAGCACGACCACCATCGCCGGTCCCGCCCGCGTCATCATCCGCAAGGCCGGCGTCGGCGCAGGCACGCCCGAATACGTCGCCACGCCCATCACCATCACCAGCGGCAGCAAAGGCGTCCGCGTCGTCGACGCCGACAAACGCACGCGCGAATGGGGCTTCGGCAACGACATGGAAGTGGTAGTGGGGGACGGCACCGCCGACGGCTACCCGCGCACGCCCGAGCAATCCCTCCGCGTCGACAAGACGCCCTACCCCGGCTTCGTCACGATCCGCCCCAACTGGAGCGGCGCGGCCGGCTCTTTCGACATCATCGTGACGATGAGCGTCGAGAGCTACATCCCAGGCGTGCTGACGCATGAGCTCTTCAAAGACTGGCCCCGCCAGACGTACGAAGCGCAGGCAGTCGCCGCTCGCACCTATGCCCTGCACGAACGCTGGCGGGCCCGCGCCGAGAATCGCGCCTTCGATGTGGAAGACACCGAAGCCGATCAAGTCTTTGGCGGCATGACCACCGCCAGCAAAGCCCTCGAAGCCGCCCGCGTCACGCGTGGGCAGGTCATCACGGAGAATGGCCAGCTCATCCGCGCTTACTACAGCAGCACCTGCGGCGGTCGACCCGGCAGCGCAGTGGGCGCATGGGCCGAAGATGACGCCAAGCCCTTCAACAAGGCCGAAGCGCTGCAAGGCAAGACGCGCGAGCACGGCTGCCAGAAAGCCACGTTCTATCGCTGGACGCAGACGCGCAGCGACGACGATGTTTCCCGCCGCATGCGCGCGTGGGGTCGCATCAACAAGCACGAGATTGCCGAACTGGGCCGCGTGCGCCAGATTGAAGTTGCCGAAGTCAACGACGCCGATCGCCCCAACATCTATCGCGTGACTGACGAAACCGGCAAGCGCTACGCCATGACGGCGGAAGAACTCCGCATGAGCGCCAACCAGCCCATCCCCGACGCCACGCCCATCACGCGCGACAACCGCATCAACAGCGGCGACGTCGAAGTCAGCATCTACGGTAGCCAAGTCACCTTCACCGGCCGCGGCTGGGGCCACGGCATCGGCATGTGCCAATGGTGCGCCAAAGGCTTCGCCGACCTCGGCTGGGACTGGCGGAAAATGATCCGCACGTTCTACCCAGGCTCGGAAGTGCAGAAGGTGTACTGAAGAAGTACCAGAGTGCGAAGTGCCAGAGTGCGAAGTGCGGAGGGGGGAGCCACCGCGTGCACTGTGCATTGTCCTTCGCACTCAGGCACTGTGCACTGTGCACCCCGCACTCAGTCACTTGGCACTTCTTCACGCAAACAACTCCCGCAACCACTTCACATCCTCATGCTCCATCGGCGCATGTGACGTCGCCGTCACATTGCACGCCGCCTGACGCGGATTGCGGAAACCTGGAATCACGCTCGCGACATTCACATGCGCCAGCAGCCATCGCTGCACGATGCTCGCCAGCCGCTCAATGTCCTGCGGCGTGCCCATCTTGAAATCACCCGCAGGCAGCCCAAATCCGCCCGCATTCGCGCGCTGCCGCACCATCGCCAGCTTCTCGCGCACATCCCGCAGCGTCGCCGGCGCAAAGTCCTTGCGACTGCTGCGATACTCGCCTTCGCCAAACGTGGGCGGATTGGCCGGATCAAACTTGTCGAGCAAAATGCCTTGATCCAGCGGCCCGAACGCGACGAAATCGCACTTGTACTGCTCCATCAGTTGCTGCAGCTTGCAACCGGGCTTGATGAAATCCTGAAAAAGCAGATTCGCCTTGTTCTGCAGCGCATGCGGCTTGAGCACCGGAATCGCCCGCTCAAAATCCTCGTTGCTATACGCACTCTGCCCGATCGCCCGCACCTTGCCTTCCTTCACCAGCGCATGCATCGTCGCCGCGGCTTCATGCAGGTAGTCGTGCTGCTGCCCGCTCACATCCTCGCCCACGTACGACCCGTGGTGGAAGTAGTAGAGATCAATCGCATCCACCTGCAAGTTGCGCAGGCTCTGCTCGCACTGACTGCGAATGTGCGCCGGGTGATACGCATGCGGCGCGGTGCCGCGAAAGTGCCCGATCTTCGTCGCGATGACCTGCGTGCCCGGCTTCACACCCAGCTTCTTGAGACATCGCCCCAGAATGCGCTCCGCCCGCCCGTTGCCATACACATCGGCGTTGTCCCAGTGATTGACGCCCGCATCCAGCCCCACCTTGATCGCCGCGAGAATCTCGTCCTCGTTCACATCAGCCCAGCCGATCGCCTGCCCATTCTGAGGCGACCAGTTGGGCCCGCCCATGGTCCAGCAGCCAAACCCGATTTCAGAAACGCGAATGTCCGTGTTGCCAAGCGTGCGGTAGCGCATGACCAACGATACGAAGCTCGTGCAGCGCACAGACGCGACAATCACGCGAAGACCGCATGAATGTGCTCAGTCGTTTCTTCGTGAGCGATCACGCCCCCACATACCGCGCATGCAAACTCTTCGCCTCTTCCACCCGATCCACGCCCTGCACAATCGTCCGTCCATCCGCAAACACACTCAGCCACGTGCCGGGCCGTTCCACCGGAAAAAACCGCAGCATGAACCGTGATCGCTCAACGCGCCCCAGTGGCGCCAGCGCCGCCGCAAGTGAATCAAACGACACCGCCCCTCGCCCGGGAATCTGCACCGCCCGCTGCCCGCACAACGTCGCGGCGTGCTCCGCATCTGTCGCCCGCAAGAACGCAAAGTCCCGCTTGCCGCAGCACGGACAATCGCTCGACGCACCGATCGCGCGCAGATCAATCCGCCGCCGCACGTTGTTCCACGCATCAAACTCCAGCAGCGTGTGACTCAGCAGATGCGCATTACCCGTGATGATCTTGAGCGCATCCGTCGCCTGCGCACCGGTCGCAATCGCAATCGTGGGCCCCAGCACACCCGCCGTATCACACGTCGCCACGCTTCCGGGAGGCGGAATATCTGGAAACACACACCGCAGGCACGGCAGATTGCGCTCCGCATTCGGCACAAACGTCGCCTGCATGCCGCGCGTGCCCACCACGCCCGCATACGCATACGCAATGGCATGCTTCACGCTGATGTCATTCAGCAGATACCGCGTTTCAAAGTTGTCCGTTCCATCGAGAATGACCGAAGGCGTGTTGGGCCCCATGCCAAGCAACTCTTCCGCGTTCCGCGCCGTCAAATCCGTCGCAAACACGCGCGTCGTCACGCCGCTATTGATCGCGGCGAGTCGCGCCGCCGCCGCCTCCGCTTTCGGCACGCCCCCGCGCGCATCAGCCTCAGTAAACAGCGTCTGCCGCTGCAAATTCGTCATCTCCACCACATCGCGATCAATCAGCGTGATGATCCCCACGCCCGCCCGCGCAAGCTGGTCCGCCAGCACGCACCCCAGCGCACCCACACCCACAATCGCCACATGCGCCCGCGCGATGCGCTCCTGCCCCTGCGCCCCAAAGCCAGGCAGCAGCATCTGTCGGTGATATCGCGAGAAGTCAGCAGTCACAACCAACAGTACGAACGCGCGGCCATCGTCACTCGCTCGACACCAAGAGCATCTCTGGCGTCCCCGTAATCTCCAGCAATCGCGTCAACGTCGGCAGATCGAGCACGCTGTCGGTCGGTGCAATACGTGACAGCATGCGCTCGCGCGCCACCGCGAACTCAATGTCCGTCAGTCCCAGCGCCTCCAGTCGCGCCAGCAGCTCGCGCACTTCCAGCAGCGTGCGCACCGTCTGCACGCGCTCAGGCGTCGTCGCGAGGTAATACGCAAACGCCCGAGGCTCCATCGTGCTGTGCCCCGCCGCGAGATACCCCGCCGTCGCCGAACTCAAGTCCGCCGCGATGAGCCCCGTGCGATCCGCATCAGGCCCGCCGAACACCGCATCGTGCGCCGCAACCACATGCGCCACCCGATGCTGTGCAAATCGCGTCGCCGCGACACGAAACTCGCTCGACTCCAGATTCGCCGTCCGGCTCGTGTCAACATAAATCCGCGACCCCGCCCCGCGATCACGCAGCGCCTCCGCAGGCGTGACCGTGCGGCCATCCACCGCAACCCGGCGCAGCAACTCAATATCAAAAACCGGCACACGCACCGGCGCAGTGATCGCCGGATCGCGCGGCGCGATGTCAATCAACTGCGCAACCCTCACCGGCGGCGGCGGCGGCGGCGGCGGCGGCGGAGGAGGCGGAGGCGGAGGTGGAGGCGGAG
>DATGWV010000294.1:0-1870 GCA_035299305.1 Phycisphaerales bacterium
GGGCACGCTGGCGAGCATGCGGCCCAGCGTTTCCGGCGGCAGAGCGATTGGTGATTCGAGGACGGGCTTGAGCGACGCAGCGGGAACAAGTTCGCGGGCGGAGGCCATGACTTGCTCGCGCAGTAAAGGCCAGTTGACCCAGAAGCCTTGCTCAATGCGCTGCGAACCGACGCGGATCTCGCGCGTGAAGACGAGTTCGGGTTCGCCTGAGCTGCTCGGCAGCCACTTGGCGATGAACTCGCCCGGCTGCACGGCGGGATCGGTTTGGACGATGGGCGTGGGTGCGGGAAGGGTTTCGGCGTCGTAGGCGAGGCTATCAGCTTCGGGGGCGGGCTCGGATTCGTTTGCGGCGAATTTCGTTACTCCGGCGGGGGGCACGGCACCGCTGCCTGCAACGTCGGCGTGGTTTTCGGCTGCGCCGTACTGGCTTGGTACGCCGGCGGCTTCGCGTGATTCCTCACGCTTGGATGCTTCTTTCACTTGCTGAGCAGCTGGCGCGTTGACAACGTTCGCAGCTTGCGACGCGACGCTGCGGCGCTGCATGTAGTCGCTGAGTTTGCCGCTCGTGTCGGCATCGCTGAAGGTTGAAGTGCGGCCTGCAATGGGAGCTGCGGGCTTGGCGAGTTCTTCAGCGACTTGCATTTCTTTGAGGTCGGAGGATTGGCGGGCTTTGGCGAGGCGCGCGCGCTGCTGGGTAAGCATGTCGCGGAGTGAGGCAATGTTGTCACGCGCGTTGCGTGTGACGTAGGGCGTGACGTAGACGCCTTCGGCGACGCGCTGCGTCCAGCCTTCGGGGGCTTGCGGGCTGGTGAGGGAGCCGTCGGGACCGACTTGGAAGTAGACGCGGATGGACGGGTCGTTGGCGGTCAGGAGCGGGCTGGGCACGAGCACATCGTCGAGCGTGGCGGGCTCGTCGAGGCTGCGCATGGCGCGGTCGGCGGGATAGAAGCTCTGATATTCGAAGTAGGGCCGAGCCGCTTCGCGCGCGATGATGGGAGTGAGCGCGCTGTCCATACGCCAGAGGGCGAGCCGCAGCGATTCCTGGAACGCGGCTTCCTGTCGCGCCGCCCGCTCGCGGTCTTCGAGCCGCAGAGCTTGCCACGTGATCCAGACAAGCGCGGCGATGATGAGGACAATGCCGACGATGACGAGCCGCGTCCAACGCGGGCTGGGTTCGGCCATGACATCGCCTGTGCGCACGCTCACTGCGGGGCCTCCGCGCCGGCGGCGGAAGCGAGCATGTAGCCTTTGCCGCGCACGGTGACGATGACTTTGGGATCGTTGGCGTCGTCGTGGAGCAATTCGCGCAGGCGGGCGACGGCCATATCGACAGTGCGGGTCTGCATGCCGCGAGGGTCGATGCCCCAGACGCGCTGCAGTAGTTCATCGCGAGAAACCGCGCGGCCGCGATTGCTGGCGAGATAGGAGAGCACTTCGGTCTCTTTTTCGCTGAGCACTTCGGCGACGCCGTTCACTCGCACTTCGCGGCGGGCGAAGTCGATGGCGCGGCCGTCGATCTCGAGCTTGGTGACGGGGCGCGGACGCTCGGGGCTGCGGCGCAGCACTGCTTCGACGCGGGCGAGCAGTTCGGTGACGGAGAAGGGCTTGACGACGTAGTCGTCGGCGCCCGTTTTGAGGCCGCGCACGCGGTCGTGCTCTTCGCCTTTGGCGGTCAGGATGATGACGGGTAGCGTAGGTTTGCTCTGGCGGAGCTGCGTGAGGACGGCGATGCCGTCCATCTTGGGCATGAGCAGGTCGAGCAGGACGAGATCGACGTCGCGCGAGATGGCGGCATCGAGGCCGGCTTGGCCGTCGCCTGCTTCGCACGTTTCGTAACCGGCGAATTTGAGGCAGTCACACAAGCCGCGAC
>DATGWV010000295.1:0-1753 GCA_035299305.1 Phycisphaerales bacterium
TTGTTGTTGAAGTCGATGTCATCGCATTCTGAGCCGCAGGTCGGACCGCCGACCGTGAACGTCACGACATCACTGGTCGTGTTGCCGCACGGGCTTTGGAAGACGCAGCGCAGCAGATACTGGCTGACACCGCCCAGCGCGCCGGGCGTGATGCTCACGAACTGACCGCCTGAGCCGAACACCTCGAGCGCACGCCCGTCGGGCGCGGTGAAGACGCCATCGCTGAGAAGTTGGAACTCGCTGGGGTTGCTCGCGGTGGTGATCTCCCACTGCTCGCTCAGGTCCGACGAACTGCTGATGCCCACGGCGAAGACCGAACCCGATTGCGGCGCGCACACCGACACCGACACCGGCTGCTGGGTGATCTGCGTGCCCTGCGTGAACGACACCACCGCTGGCGCACTGGTGATGCTGCCGCACGCGTTGCTGACGATCACGCGGTAGTTGCCGCCTCGGCCACCGCCGCAATTGTTCTGACCGACGCGAAGCTGCGGCTTGTCGGTGCCTTCGTAGTCCCACTCGCTGCCGAACACAAAGCCCGCGCACGCATCCGTGAGATTCAGCCACTGCCCGGGGTTGGCCGGGTCTTCGCGCTGCCACTGATACGTCATGGGCCATGTGCCCTGCGTGAAGGCGTTGATCGCGACGCCGAAGGGGGTGTACTGCAGCGACACATCGCCGCGCGGGTCAAACGCGAGGGTGGGGCTGCTGCACGTCTGGCCCGCGCCGTTCAGATACAGCACGCCCGTGCCGCCCGTCGTGAGCCCGATTTCCGCCGGCACGCACGTCGTGCGCGCATCATTCGTAATGACCGAGATCGCGTTGCCATCCGTGCTCAGGCCGGTCGCGCGGATAATCGAGTAACCCGGCTGCACGATCGCTGAACCCGGCGCGATCTGCTCCAGATAGGTGTTCAAGTCCAGCGGCACGCCACCATTGATGCTCGGACGCCAGATGAACG
This sequence comes from Phycisphaerales bacterium, assembly GCA_035299305.1. Taxonomy (GTDB): domain Bacteria; phylum Planctomycetota; class Phycisphaerae; order Phycisphaerales; family UBA1924; genus BJHL01. The sequence continues at coordinate 962 of DATGWV010000295.1, forward strand.
GGCGCTCGACGCGATCAAAGAAACCAAAACCGAAGACCGCCGTCCCGACGATGGTGTTGCCATCATCGCTGATGCCGCCGGGCAGCATGAAACGCAGGGGCTTGGTTTCCACGCCGTCAAAGAAGTCAATGGGCCGCCCCAGCGCAACCGGCGTCCACGAGTTGTCGGGTTGCCGCGTCCACTTCACCAGTTGCTGATCGTCAATGCCGAAGTTGGCGATGTTGAACGCGTTGACCGGTGAGCCGGCGATAGCGGTGCCCGCCTTGTTGACCGGGTACGTGATCGAGCTCGCCGACAGATCGTCGATCAGCGTCGACACGCCGTTGGTCCACACGCAGATACGCCGCGCATCAAACGGCCCGAATTCCGACTGAATCGGACCTTCGTCATAGCCGGTGATCACGCTGCCATCGCCGCTCACGCTGTCAGCGCGCGAGTTGCCCGCGTTGTCAGCCTGCACGGGCAATGCCGTGACCAGACCCGTCGTCGCGTCGTAGATGTACGCGTTGAAGTTGCCACATTGACCCGACGCCGGCCCGCCCGATGAGTTGAACAGCGGGCTCGTCCACGCGCCACCGACGATGTAGCGACCATCGCCCGACATATCACCCACGCTGCTCACCGACTCACCGCAGCGCGTGCCGCCGAAGAAGCGATTGGTCACCGGATCCAGCAGACGCGGCAGCGAACCGATGTTGCTCCAACCCGTCGCGCTCGTCCAGCGATGAGAGATGCTCGTGACCTGACACGGATTCGGAGGCGGCAGCGGATCGCCCGGCGTGCAATCGCCAA
>DATGWV010000296.1:0-28243 GCA_035299305.1 Phycisphaerales bacterium
CCCCGTTGTTGTTGAAGTCGATGTCGTCGCACGCCGCAAACGAGCCGGTCCAGTCCTTGCCGCTGCCCGACACGATCGTGTACCCGCTCACCACCTGTCCGCCGGCCGCGTTCACCGACACAATCCCATCCCACGACACACCGTCTCCGTTCGCATCCACATCACCAACCTGCGGCACCGGTGAATTGCCACCCGACGCCCGCTGCCCCGCCCCGCCAATCGCGTACACCCCCAGCTTGAACGGCGTGCCAAACACAATCGGCACCGCAAACGTCGCGTTCCCGTCCACAATGCGCGAATCGGGCACGCCAAACGACGCCAGTCCCCACTGCACATATTGATCCGACGCGCCAATTGGATCGGCATTGCCATTGCTAAACAGCGAGTTCCGCAGAATCGTCGCGTTGTCCTTGTACACCGCGACACCCACATACGCAGACCCCGCCAGCCCCGTCGTGATGAGCGACGCCCGCGCCCGCGCCTTAAACACAAAGAACCCGCTCTGCCCCGTGAGCGCAGGGTGAGAAATCGTGAACGTCTCGTTCCAACCGCCGTGCGTCAACGCCGACGCAAACAACGTAAAGCTCGTGCACTCGCACCGCGATGACATGCGCACCCGCCCAAACTCCGCCGTGCCTCGCGTCGATACAAACACGGGCGGCAGCGAACCCGCCGCGCTGCTCGACGCGCTCGACATGCCCGTGTACGCCAACTCCTCCGCATCCAGCTGAAATGTCGGACCGCACAGCGTCAACAGGTCCGCACCAGGCCGCGGCCCGCATCCCGACGACTGGCTATACACCACACTCTGCACAAACCCGCCCGGCGTCGGCGCATTCGCCTGCGAAATGCCCGCCCAAGCGCCCGCCACCACTATCAACGACGCGCCAGATACAAGAGATGCAACAACACGCATGGCAAGCCACTCCATCGCCCACGTCATAACGCCTCTATGGCATCAGATCGCCCGGCTACTGATTATGCGCACATCCTCCTACGAGGAGCCGCATTTTCTGCGAGCATTCTGAAGAGTGATGATTGATACGCGGCAAGGTTCCACGCTCAACCTCCGCAACGTGTCGCCGGCGTTCGTTGTAGTGTGTTGTGTATTTGTGAGGGACGCAGCATCAGCCGGCGACTTCCGTTACCTGCTTATCGTGGATACAACGCTCGAGAAACTCGCCAATATCCGTGTTCAAAATGTCGCTGCGTGACATCTCGCGAGCGGCACGCCAGAAGGGCGTCGATTTCCATCCGGAGTCCTTCGGATTGTCATGATGGCCAATAGCTTGGAAGTTAGATTCTGGAAACGCGGCATCCAATCCAGATTGAGTCATGTAGTTCTCAATAGCCCGCCGCGCGGTCAGCAGGCACGGAATTCCAAGGCCTTCACATTGCCGCTTGAATGCGGCAGGTTTGGCGCTCGGCGATGCACCAGGTGCCTCCCGATCGCTGTCAATGACTGCCCAGACGGGCACGCGTGACTTGTGGAACTCCAGTAGGTGTTCGCAAACTCCGTCACGGATCATCGTGCCACCGCCCAGGGGCACAACCATAATGCGAGTTTCTCCGCCGAGTGTTCGAAGCCATTGACGAATGACATCTGCATCCTTGGTACCTTCGACCAAGAGCACGCGATCCATCCCCACCGACGAGATCGCGCCGTACTGAAGGTCGCCAAAAAACTCGGCTGGCGTATGTTGACTACCTAAGTCTTCAACGATTGAATTGTTTCGGTTCGACTCTCGGCGTACTAGGTAGATATTCGTGCACGTGTGTCGCGCAAGGCCAAGAGAATGTGTCGAGAACAAAATCCCGTGCCGTGCCCGACTAGCCAGCAGATCGAGGTATCGTACTTGAAGCGCAGGGTGCAAGTGCGATTCGGGCTCATCCACCAAGACGTAAGTCGGATCACGCATCACTAAACTCATTGTCGCTAATATGAACTCGGCGACACCTGAACCTAGTTCATCGAGCCGATGTCGGTTGCCGTCCACTGAAACCATGATTTCATTAAGACCATTGTCGGGCACGGGCAAAATCCGAAGATCCTTTAGACCCAAAATGTCTGCCAACTCTCGCTCGGCCATGTGAAACCTGTTTGCCCGCGAGTGGTCCACGCTAGCTTGCATTTCCCTGAGATGGGATACAAAGTTGGAACCGAGCTGTATGTCGTACCAAGTATGACCTGCAGCGCCACCCACACTCGTGAACCGAATTGACGGCAAAAAGAAACTATTCAGTAGCACAGAAGCCGCATTTAATAGCCCCTTTACGTCGGCAGTGGTATTCATTGACGCCGCGCGCTGCGTGAAGGCGTTAATCGCCGATGTTCCAGCGGGTCCGTACGAGTCAGCGTTGGTCGGGAGCCCGGGAACGACAAGTTCATAACGCTCATTCTGGTGAACGACGATTCTTCCGAGATAGCTCTCGCTACTAGGCGTCCCGATTTCGATTGTAAGCGGTGCCCGAGAATTGTCGGTGCGAAGTGATTGAATCGAAGAATCCTGCCCGTTAGGCAGTCTAATTGGAATGTAATACCCTCGAAGTAATTCCACCATTCCGCCAAGAGAACTCAATTTGTTCCACAGGGGACGAAGGTCGTAGATCGCGCGCAGCAACGCCGATTTACCGGTATTGTTCAAACCGACAAACGCTTGCTTCCCGTGTCGCAATTTCAGCACTGCGGGCTTGTCTGCAGAGAAACACCGATAGTTCGACAGCGTGATGTCGAGTTCCACTAGTCACCCCTTCTTCTCACGCGCTTGTGCTTGGAGCCTGTTCTACGAGTTAATAACCCGCCCCTCACTCGCCAGCGCTGCCTCATGCACGCTTTCGTGCATCGTCGGGTGCGCGTGCACCGTGCAGATGAGCTCTTCGCTCGTCGCTTCCAGACGCCGCGCCAGGCTCAACTCGGCGATCAATTCCGTCGCCTGATCGCCCATGATGTGCGCGCCCAGAATCTCGCCGCGAGGCAGCCCGCGGATGATCTTGCAGAACCCGTCGGTGTGCCGCGTCGCGATGGCCTTGCCCAGCGCGCTGAAGTTGAACACGCCCACGTCGTAGTCCTTGCCCTTGACCAGCCCCTGTTCCTTCAGGTGCCGCTCCGTGAAGCCCACGCTCGCCACCTGCGGGTGGCAGTACGTGCAGCCCGGGATCACGCTGTAATCCATCGGAATCGGCTCGTGGTGCAGCTTCTTGTCGCGCCACGCGATGCGCTCCACGCACAAGATGCCTTCCTCGCTCGCCACGTGCGCCAGCCACGGCGGACCGATGATGTCGCCGATCGCATAAATGCCCGGCAGGTTCGTCTTGTAGTCCACTGCTTCGTTGACGGTGCCCTTGCCCGGCCCATCCCAGCCCATGGGCCGGAAGTCCGTCTTGATGTGATCGCGCTCCGTCGCGAGATTCAGCGACGCATCAAACAACCCATCAAACCGGCCCTTGACGCCAATCGCCAGCAGCACCTTGTCGGCTTCCAGCGTTTCCTTCTTGGCTTGGTCGGGGCCCATCTTGCCGTCGGCACCCTTCACCATCGGCGCAACCGTCACCTTCACGCCGCTGCCCGTCTTCTCAATGTTCACCACACCCGTGTTGGTGCGGATGTCCATCCCGTGCTTCTTGAAGACCTTCTCCATCGCGACGCAGACATCATCATCTTCCACCGGCAGAATGCGCGGCATCATCTCAATGACCGTCACCTTCGTGCCAAAGGTGTGGTAGAAGTAGCCAAACTCCATGCCAATAGCGCCCGCGCCCACGACAATCAGGCTCTTGGGCTGAGCCTTGTTGTACATCGCTTCGCGAGCGCCCCAGATCTTGTCGTTGTCAAACTTCGCAAACGGCAGATCGCGCGCCACACTGCCCGTCGCCACGATGACATTCGTCGCCGTGATCGTCTCGCGCGCCGCGCCCACCGTCACAGGCGAATCCGTGCGAGTGTCCTGCACCTGCGCATCATGAATCGCGATCTTGCAAGGCCCCGCGTTCGCGCCACTGCCCTGCCGCGCGCTCAGAATCTTCGCGCTCCCCTTGATCGACTCGATCTTGTTCTTCTTCATCAGGAACTCAACACCCTTGTTGAGCTTGCTCGCCACATCGCGCGAACGCCCGATGGTCTTGTCCCAGTCAAACGACACATCGCCGCTGATCTTGAGACCCCACTGTTCCTTCTCCTGCAGCTTCTCCATCAGCTCCGCGTTGCTCAGCAGCGCCTTGCTCGGAATGCAGCCCCAGTTCAGGCACACCCCGCCCAGCTTGTCGCGCTCGACGATGGCCGTCTTGTACCCCAGCTGCGCGGCACGAATCGCCGCCACATACCCGCCCGGCCCGCCCCCGATAACCACGACATCAAAGTGACGATCAGCCACAGGAAATTCCTTTCACAAGCCCGGCACACAAGCCGGGGGCGCGATGGTAGTCGGAATGTCACCCACTCGCGCCTTTTGACGCCTTTCTATCAAATCTATGTCAGTAGATGCCGCGTTCCTCGCTATGTCTCTGTACACGCGAGCGTCGTGTCGCGTCCAATACGCTTCGTTACCGGAAAAGGGAGGACTCCATGGAAATGCGTCAACTGTCGTTGGTCACCGCCATCATGAGCGCGGGCCTTTGCGTTTCAGCCGCGTCAGCCGCGCTTACGCCAGTTTCGCTGGCCGCCGTCGTGAACAACAACCTGCGCGCGTACTCACTGGGATCGTCCTATCCCGTGGCACCCACAACCTTGACAGTTGCAGGTATTCCCTTCGATCTCACGCCCCTGCCCAGCACGGCGGACTCGCTGGGTGTTGCCCAATTGCCCTCCAGCAACACCACCTTCACGATTCTCACCAACGTGTCCAGCGGCACCCATATCCATGTGCTCATGAACTCCGCGTGGGGCCAGTTCAACGCCGTCAACGGTCGCCTCGAGTTCTATGGCACAGGCGGTGCATTCGAATCCGTGACGATCCAGCAAGGCGTCAACATCCGCGACCACCGCCAGCACTTCTATAACAACGCCAACGCGCATCCAACACTCGTCGAAACCTACTTCGGCAGTCAAGGTGCTCGCCTTGACCGCATGACCTTCGCCCTGCCCGCGTCTTTCGCCGGTCAAACCCTCACCGAAATCCGCCTCGTCGGTACCAACGTCGGCAACCCCCAAGGCGCTCCCTTCATCGCCGCCATCACCGTCGAACACGCCGGCTGCGACTCCATCGACTTCAACGGCAACGGCGTCTTCCCCGAAGACCAAGACGTCATCGACTTCCTCAACGTCCTCGCCGGCGGCGACTGCCCCACCTGCAACGACATCGACTTCAACAACAACGGCGTCTTCCCCGAAGACCAAGACATCATCGACTTCTTCAACGTCCTCGCCGGCGGCGATTGTCCCTGAAATGCTGCTCGTACGCATGACTACGCGTCCAACAGCGCAGTACATGAACTCGCCATCCGCCCGCGAAGGAGTTATCCCATGAAGTCCGCCCGCAATCTCTGCCTCGTTGCCCTCGCCTGTTCCACCGCCGCGTTCGCCCAGCCCACCCTCGTCGGATTCTCCACCGTGCGCGGTGGCGGCACGTCATTGCCCACCGGGTCACTCATCAGCACGCTGCGGTCTGGCATCGTCTCCGGCTTTCCAGGCGTCAGTCTTCGTGGCGTCAACTCGCTCACCGAGCTCGACATCGCAACCGACACCGCCGCCGTCCTCTTTTCGGGCTCCGGTCCCACCAGCGGCATCACGCCCCTCACCACCGCCGAGCAGTCCGCATTGCTCAACTTCGTCCTCGCTGGCAGAGGCGCCGTCATCTTCGTTGACAACGACACCTTCGCCGGCCCCACAAGCGACGCCGTGAACGAATCGCTGATCGATCCGTTCAATATGGATGTCACAGGCACCGGTCCCGCATGGGCCCGCAACGCCACCGTCGCAGCACCCGCAAACTCGCCAGTGACATCAGGCCCATTCGGCATCATCGCCAACTTCAACATCGGCTGGACCGGCACCTTCAGCAGCCTGTCACCCGCCGCATCAAGCATCGCCATCGCCGTCGACAACGGTCAACCCGTCCTCGCCACCATCCCCTGCGGCGCGCTCGGTCCGACCAGCGGCCCCGTTGTCTTCGTCGCAGACAGCACCCTCGTTGGCAACGGCTACATCACACCCACCAACCTCGCCCTCGCGCGCAACATCATCGCCTACATCGCCACGCCCTGCACGCCCGCATGCGACGACATCGACTTCAACAACAACGGCGTCTTCCCCGAAGACCAGGATGTCGTCGATTTCTTCGACGTCCTCGCTGGCGGTTCCCCCGCGACCTGTGATCCCGTCGAAGGCTGCAACGACATCGACTTCAACAACAACGGCGTCTTCCCCGAAGACCAAGACGTTGTCGACTTCTTCAACATTCTCGCCGGCGGCACCTGCTAACTGGTGGCCCGCCCCTCCGGCGCGGGAGCACGCTCCCATCCCGCGAGCGATAACGCCCCACATCCACACTTTTCTCTCATTCCTGCATCTTCAAACGCGCCCCTGCCCGCGAATTCTCCGCCCAAATCCACTAAACTCTCTCCACCCGCCCGCCCCGGAGAGCGTCATGCTGATCATCACCGCCCTTGCCCTCGCCTCGCTCGCGCCCGCACAAGTCGACGCGACCGCGATCGCCATTGCAGGCCAGCCCGCGCCCGGCTTGCCCGCCGTCACGCACACCACGCCCGCACTCATCGCCGTCTCACCCGACGGCCACGTGCTTCTCGCCAGCACACTCGCCAACACCACGACCACCAACGACACCGCCATCCTCACCTGGCGTGACGGCGTGACCCGTCTCGTCGCGCAAGAGAACGACCCCGCGCCGGGTGTCGCCGGTTCCGTCTTCGACATCTTCCGCGTCCCGCGCATCGACCGCACGGGCCGGGTCGCCATGACCGTCCGCACGCGCGGCGCATCCGCCAACGAAGTCATCTATCAAGAACTCCAGCCAGGCACGCTCTCACTCATCGCCGCCTTGGGTCAGCGCCCGCCGCTCTTTACCACGGGCAGCTTCAACGCTATCAAACAACCCTGGCTCACCGCCGACGGCGCACTCTCCTTCGTTGGCGACGTCACCAGCGCCTCACCCGGTTCGCGCACGCTCTTCACCTACGTCAATGGCACGGGCCGCTACTACGCCCGCCAAGGCGACATCGCCAACTTCATCCCCGGCAACCCCACATTTACGTTCGGCAATCCGACCACCGAGTTCATCATGGCCGGCGCCAACGAAGTGGGAGTCTTCCGCACCCTCGCCAACGGCCTCTGCTTCATCCACGGCGCGCCCGGACAACTTCAGGTCCTCGCTCGCACCGGCGCCACTCCGCCCGGCTTCTCGCCCCCCAGCTCCGTCAGCGGACTCAGCGACATCACCATTGGCGATGACGGCACCGCCGCCGCGACCATCACGATCACCAATCCCACAACTTCCGCGCTTATCGCCGGTCGCCCCGGTGCCATCACACTGGTCGCCAAACCCACCGACGTCGTCCCCAACTACACGCCCGGCGCCACCTTCGTCAGCATCCCCACGCCCCCAATCGCCGGCTACCCCAGCAGCGGCTTGCTCGTGGGCCCGGGCGGACACCTGCTCTTCCGCGCCAATATCACGGACACAGCTCCCGTCACCGCCCGCACCGCGCTCATGCTTCGCGATCCCGATGGCACCATGCGCCCCGTCGCGGTCACAGGCCGCGAACTGGGCACAACCGGCATCACGCCCACCTCTATCACCCCGCTCAACTATCACGTCAACCGCCGAGGCGACGTTCTCTTCGTCGTCGGTTACGCCGCAAACTTCGCCTTCGTCCACTGGTCGCGCGAACGCGGCCACACCATCGTCTATTCATCCAACCAGCGCATCAGTGTCGACGGCAGCGCGCCCGAGAGCGTCACTCTCACAACATTCTCGCTCCGCTCCAGCCTCGCCGAAGGCGCGCCCCTCATTCTCCAAAGCGTCTTCGCCGACGACGGCACCTTCGCCTTCACGTGCCGCTTGGCGACTGGCAACGCCTTCGCCATCCTCTCGATGCGAGTCCCTCAACCCTGCGACAGCATCGACTTCAACAACAACCAAGTCTTCCCCGAAGACCAGGACGTCATCGACTTCTTCAACGTCCTCGCAGGAGGCGACTGCCCCACCTGCAACGACATCGACTTCAACAACAACAGCGTCTTCCCCGAAGACCAAGACGTGATCGACTTCTTCACCATCCTCGCCGGCGGCACCTGCTAATGGTGGCCCGCCCCTCCGGCGCGGCCGCATTCCCTCACTCGTGCTCACTGCAACACACCTCCACCCGGCTTCCCCGCCGGGTGTTTTCTTCCCCACTTTGTTTGCACTTTTTCAATCTTGATATATGTTTCTTTGGGGTGTTCCACCAACTTGCTGTGTCACGCGCTCGTGGCGCGACACAAAGGCGTCCGCTATGTCACTTCACACTCGTGCCCGAATCCTGTCCGTCCTCGCGCTCGCGCCCTTCGCAGCGCACGCCCAAACCCCCTCCCTCAATCTCGCCGCCGCCTTCGCCGACACCCGCACCGCCCTCCTCGCGGGCGACGCCGACATCGTCTGCATCGGTGACAGCCTCACCTTTCGCCCGGGCGGCATGCACGAAGCTCTCCGCGGCATCATGCACACCGCATACGGCAACGGCGGCAACGGCTATCAAGCCTTCAGCGTCTGGACCGGCGGCGGCCTCAATCCCGGCTGGACCACAGGCTTCATCAACGCCGACACCACGCCGCACCACGGCCTCGATGGCATGTGGATCAAGTCCGCCACCACAACCACCAGCGCGTTCTTCGATGCGCAATCGCCCATCTCCGCTCTCCACTACGTCCGCATGCCCGGCGCAGGCGGCTTCCTCGTCGATCAGCCCCAAGGCGCAACCTACATCTCCGCCGCCGACGAAAAGCAGCACGTCGCCCAGCACATCCTCACGCACTCCGTCTCGTCGCGCACGTGGTATTACACCAGCGGCGGCCCCGTCATCCTGCTAGGCCAGAACAACCTCTCCGGCACCCCGGGCGCACGCGTCCACCGCGTCGCCAACGGTGGCTGGGGCGTCGAGAACTTCCTCCAGCGCGACTGGACCTTCGACGAACAACTGCGCCTGCTCACGCCCGACCTCTACATCATCATGCTCGGGCAAAACAACCAGACCATGCAGCGCGACACCTTCGCAGGCCTGCTCAAACGCCTCATCGTCCGCCTGCGCGACGCAACGCCAGATGCCGAAATCGTCCTCGTCAGTTCCTACGACTCAGGAACTTTCGAAATCGAACAGCTCGCCCTCGCCGTCGAAGACGCCGCGACCGACTCCGGCGCAGGCTTCATCAACCTCGAAGCCTTCGGCGGCACCTACGCCCAGCACCTCGCCGCCGGCCACATCGATCCCGATGGCGTCCACTTCACGCAAGCAGGCGGCCAGTTCGTCGCCCGCTTCATCTCCGACGCCCTCCACACTGCTGGCGAGAGCATCACACCCTCTCCGTCGCGCTGCGACTCCATCGACTTCAACAACAACACCGTCTATCCCGAAGACCACGACGTGATCGACTTCTTCGCCGTCCTCAGCGGTGCCGAATGCCCCACCTGCAACGACATCGACTTCAACAACAACACCGTCTTCCCCGAAGACCAAGACGTGATCGACTTCTTCACCGTCCTCGCCGGCGGCACCTGCTAACTGGTGGCCCGCCCGTCCCGGGCGGCAGGCGAGCAATGCTCGCAACAAATCTCCCTCATCTACCACCTCACGCAATTTCCCCACGCCCGAGCACCCACGCTCAGGCGTTCTCACATCTTGACACCGTTGTTAAACTCGCGCAACCCCAATGGAGTCGCAGCCATGACGCTTCGCACCCTCGCGCTCTCGCTCGCGTTCACGCCCCTCGCGTGCGCCCAATCCACTCTCCCCGCCGTCTTCGTCGCCAACAACGGCAACATCGAAGGCTCCGTCACCAGCCTCACCGTCGCGCCCACAGGCAATCTCACCTTCGTGCAGAAAATCATCACCGGCTCCGGCAACACCGCTCCCGCCAACGCCGGCAACAACGCCTACTCCATCTCCCTCTCGCCCAACGGCCGCCTGCTCGCCACATCACACGCCACCGCCGCAACCATCACCGAGAAGGTCACCATCTTCCGCGTCAACGCTGACGCCACGCTCACCCAGCTCGGCCAGTTCAACACGCCCGACAGCCCCCTCGATCTCAAGTGGCTCAGCGACACCACCATCGCCGTCACCGAAACGCGCAGCACCGGCCAAAATCGCCTCCGCGTCTACACCTTCAACGAACCCACTCTCGCGTGGACCCTCATCGACACCGAAGACTGCCCGGGCTTCACCAGCGCGCTCGCGCTGCATCCCGCCGGCACATTCCTCTTCGCGCAGCACTCACCTCTCAGCGGCGGCTCCTCCATCTCCAGCTTCGCCATCGCCACCGATGGCACCCTCACCGCCGCCAGCAACACGCCCATGGGCAACTACCCCTTGGGTCCAGGCGTCACACCCGACGGCCGATTCCTCTACGCCGCAGGCGGCATCTCCGGCAACGTGACCACCGGCTTCGCCATCGACGCCAACGGCACGCTCAACTTCCTCACCGGCAGCCCCTTCCCAACGCCCGACAGCTCGCCCAAGCAATGCGTCGCCTCGCCCGATGGCCGCTTCGTCTTCGTCGGTCACGGCTCCGCCTCCACCGTGCGCTCCTTCGCTCTCGATGAAGAATCCGGCGCGCTCACCGCCCTCAGTTTCGTCTTCGACGTCGGCATCCAAGGCGCCCTCGGCGACATCGCCACCATGCGCATCCCGGGCCGCGACCTCCTCCTCTTCACCGATCGCGACTTCAGTACCGTCAACCCCAACCCCCGCGGCATCCTCAGCTACACCATCAACCCCGACGGCTCCTTCACACAAAACGGCACCATCGTCGACACCCAAGGCGTCTCCCCCAACGACATCGCCACCTGGTCCCCGCCCATCACCGGCTGCGACGACATCGACTTCAACAACAACGACGTCTTCCCCGAAGACCAAGACGTCATCGACTTCTTCAACGTCCTCGCCGGCGGCGACTGCCCCACCTGCAACGACATCGACTTCAACAACAACACCGTCTTCCCCGAAGACCAAGACGTCATCGACTTCTTCACCGTCCTCGCCGGCGGCACTTGCTAACTGGTGGCCCGCCCGTCCCGGGCGGCAGGCGAGCGAAGCTCGCAACAAAGCACCCCAACTGTTCAAATTCACAAACATCTCTCCCCAACCCGGCCCCCCGCCGGGTTTTTTCTTCCCCACCCACAAATTTCCCCCCAATTCTCTGTCCCAAAAAGTTATCACCTCCGCATGATCTCCTTGCAGCACCCCGAGGGGATCGGGCGCTGGAAACTTTTCTGGAGGTCAGTCATGCAACGCAAGATTTGTGGGAACGACGCACACCGTCGCGGCATCTTCGCTCTTTCGCTTCTCTTTTCCGCCGGACTCGCCACGTCCGCCTTCGCCCAAATCGAAGACACCGGCATCCCCGCCGAGTTCAGCTTCGACGCAGGCGGCACCACCGACAACCCCCAATCCAAAGACCCCGCGGGCGAACCTAAGCGCATGGTTGATCTCAACCCCGCCTGGACCCCCGTCGAAGACAGCGACGACGCGCTCCACGCCCGCCTCGCCGCGCGCAACTACCCCCTCGCCTCTGCGACCACGCCCAACTGGTACTACTACTTCAAGACCCGCGTCGCCATGCAGCTCGACCACGCGCGCCTCGCCGTGAAGGTCGATCCCAACACGGCCCCCGAGCAGGCCGCCGCTCGCATCATTACCGCCGCCCAGCGTGCGGGCATCGCCGTCCGCTCGGGCGGCAAGGCCGGCACCGGCTGGCAGTTCATCACCTTTGAACGCCCCTTCGCCGACGCCGCTGCCGCCAACGCGATGATCGACGATCTCACCAAGCTCGACGAATTCCCCTTCGTCGCTCCCGTCTTCATGAGCGACGACGTCCCGGGCGGCTTCCTCTTCTTTACCGACCGCGTCATGGCCCTCGCCACCAAGCGCGACGCCACCAAGCAAGTCCTCGCCGCGGCAGGCAGCCCCTTCGCCATCCTCGAAGAGAACTACGGCCTCATGCCAGGCGTCGCCTTCATGGGCACCAGCGAGCGCAACGGCTACCGCGTCATGCAGCAAGCCAACGCCCTCGCCGAGCAGCCCGGCATGAAGTTCGCCCACCCGGCGATGATCTGCTCCGTCAAGCTCGAGGCCGTCACGCCCAACGACCCCCTCTACCCCACGCAGTGGCAGCACAGCCAGACCAGCGACTTCGACATGGACACCAACCTCGCGTGGGACTACACGCGTGGCTCCGGCGCCGTCGAAACCCTCGTCATGGACAACGGCGTCCAGCCCGATCACCCCGATCTCAACTGGACCAACGGTCGTGACTTCACCACAGGCGTTGTCGGTGGCAGCGGCAATGGTTCACCCACCGAAGCCTGCGACTTCCACGGCACCGCCGTCGCCGGTTGCACCTCCGCACGCATGAACACCATCGGCGTGGTCGGCGTCTCGCCCAGCTCGCAAATTCTGGGTGGCAAAACCGCCGACGATGTGAGCTGCTCCACCGCCAGTTGGAGCACCAGCGACGTCTACGTCATCAACGCTCTCGCGTGGTCCGTCGGCCAAGGCGCCGAAGTGACCAACTCCTCCTTCAGCCAGAGCAGCAGCGCCGCCATGAGCCAGGCCTACGAAGACCGCGCCGTGACCGACGGCATGGTGCACATGGCCGCCACCGGCAACGACGGCGCGACTTCCATCAGCTATCCCGCCTCCGCCGCATACGTCTACGGCGTGGGCAACGTGCAGAGTGACGGCACCCTCCGCCCCAGCAGCAACACCGGCACAGGCGTGCAATGGGTCGCGCCGGGAACAGGCGTGCCCAGCACCGACCGCGAAGGCGCCGTGGGATATTCGTCAGGTGACTACACCAACTTCAGCGGCACCAGCGCCGCCAGCCCCATGGCCGCAGGCGTCGCCGCCCTCTTCCGCAGCATGTACCCCTTCGCCACCCGCGCTCAGACCATCACCGCGATGAACGCCGGCGCACGTGACATGGGTGCCGCGGGTTACGACACCACCTTCGGCTGGGGCAACGTCAACCCCTACTACACCATTCTCGAAAACAACCCAAGCAACGACAACTGCAGCGGCACCTTCTTCAACACCACACCCTTCAACCCCGCTGTGCTCGACACCACCTGGGCCACCGAGCGCGTCTTTGAACCCCAGGCAAGCTGCGAACTCAACGCCGGCGGCGAAGTCAGCAGCGTCTGGTACCGCTTCACCGCGCCCACCTTCTGCAACCTCTCCGTCAACACCAACGGCAGCGACTACGACACCGTGCTCAGCTTCTGGAACGGCTGCGGAACGCTCGCCGCCAACGGCCTCTCCTTCACCAGCCCCTCGCAGCTCGCCTGCGATGACGACAGCGGCACAGGCACCAATAGCCAGATCGACAACTTCTTCGTCGAAGATGGCGACACCATCTATATCAAAGTCAGCAAGTACGGCTCCACGCCCGGCGGCGGCAACCTCGACTTCAACGCGACGTTCGTCCCCGTCGCGCCGCCCAACAACACCTGCAGCAACGCCATCGACATCCCGCTCAACACCTTCGGCACCTACAACCCCAACCCGTACGACGTGACCAACGCCACGTCGCCCACCTGCGACGGCAACGACGGCTGCGGCAATAGCAACGACACCTCCGTCTGGTACACCTTCACCGCCACCTACGACGGCGAGCTCGACATCGACACCGAAGGCAGCACCTACGACACCGTGCTCGCCATCTACGGCTCCGCGTGCCCCATCAGCATCAACGGCATCTGCATCACGGGTGCGATCGAGTGTGACGACGACAGCGGCACGGGCCTGCTCAGCAGCATCCAGAACTTCCAGGTGAACGCGGGCCAGACCTACCGCATCAAGGTCAGCCGCTTTGGCGGCAACGCCAACGCCGCGGGCGATCTCAACTTCAACTTCACCTACACGCAGCCTTCCGCGCCGTCCAACGACTTCGCGACCAACGCGATCATCTTGAACGGCAACGCCGGCACACAGGAAGCCCTTCCCGAAATCCGCACGCAAGGCGCAACCGCCAGTGCATGCGAAGGCCCCATCTCCTGCGGCGCCATGCTCGATCGCTCCGTGTGGTATCGCATCACGCCCGACGATGACGTCCGCCTTACCCTCAACACCTTCAACTCCAACTACGACACCGTCATCAACGTCTTCCGCGGCGCGCTCCCGCCCATCTCGCTCAACGGCAACTGCATCAACCCCGCGTACGTCACCTGCAACGACGACGCCAACATCAACACCAACCTGAGCGAAGTCCGTAACGTGACCCTCGCCCACGGCCAGAACTACTGGATCCGCATTTCGCCCATCAACGGCGCCAACGCCTTCAGTGGCCGTCTCCGCGTCAACTACCAGGTCAGCAGCGTCTGCAACGGCATCGACTTCAACAACAACGGCGTCTTCCCCGAAGACCAGGACGTCATCGACTTCTTCAACGTCCTCGCCGGCGGCGCATGCAGCAACGATCCCAACTGCGACGACATCGACTTCAACAACAACACCGTCTTCCCCGAAGACGAAGACATCATCGCCTTCTTCCGCGTCCTTTCTGGCGGCACCTGCCTCCCGTAAACGTCGCGACTGCACACGCAACGTGTCACCGACCGCGGCCCCGCGCCGCGGTCGGTGCGTTTTTGCACGCATGCACTTCCGCGACTCGCCGCAAAATAAATTCGCGCACACTTCCCGGCCGTGTGCGCTCACTTCGCGTCACTCCCCCATTTCCCGCTTGCACCACGCAACCCGCCGCGGTATCTTGCGCACATCAAGCTGACCCCGCGCGGCAAGGGGCCACGTGCGACACACGTTCAAGCCGCGCGGCGACAGGGGACGGCAGACAGGGCGAGCCAGAGAGAGGGGAACCAGACATGACACTGACCAGTTACGAGCGCGATCTCATCGCGCACATCATCGCCGCGAACTTCGATCTCGCGCGCGTCGGCTACGAGCGCGACATCTACGCATGCCAGCTGCGCGATTGGGTTCGCCAGCCCCACATCGCCCGCGAACTCGAAGCCGCGCGCGACAAAAAACCCCCGCAGCCATCTGCGGGGGTCACATCAACAAGCGTTGTCACGTCTGACTTACGGGCAGGCGCCGCCGGCAAGCACGTTGAAGAAGTCGATGACGTCCTGATCCTCGGGGAAGACGTTGTTGTTGTTGAAGTCGATGTCGTTGCAGGGCACGCAGGTGGCGCCAGCGAGCACTGCGAAGAAGTCGACAACGTCCTGATCTTCGGGGTAGACGTCGTTGTTGTTGAAGTCGATGTCGTCGCAGTTGGTCGCCGTCACGGTCAGCAGCACGCTGCTGCTGGTGTACGACAGGGCGAAGCCGATGCCCGGGTCAGCGTTGACCGTCACGTTGCTGAACGTGCCGGTGCGCTGGTTGCTGTTGCTGCGGACGACTTCGTACACCTCACCCAGGGGCGGGTTGTACCCGCTGGGCACATTCACGACCACCACACCCGCGACCGCCGCCGCGCCGCTGACGATGACACGCTCCGAAGTCGGGTTCGAAGGCGCGGCGATGTCAACTTCAACGCGCGAGTTGATCTGCATGTTCAGCGCACCCGCGATGTTGAGCGCGCCGCTGCCCACGGCAATCGGATCACCCGGAGCGATCGTCGCACTCACCGTCGTGACATTGCCCGAATGCGTCCCCCGCCCTTCGAGGCGACCATCAGCAAACGTGCGAGCGCCGCCCGAGAACGTCGCCCCTTGGCGGATGACCGTGCGACTGCCTGTGCCCGTCTGCGTGAACGCGCCGGTGTGGCTCAGCGTGCCTTCGCGCACGTCGAGCAGGCCCGTGTTGTTGAGCGTGACGTTGCTGCTGGCGGTGCTCGCCTGCGTCTTGATCATCGTGCCGCTGTTCTCAACACTGTTTGTACCTGTATTGACCAACCAGGCGATATCGCGCAGTTCCATCGTGCCTTGGTTGCTGAACGTCACACTGTTGAAGAACCGGCCATTGCTTTGCTCAACCCACGTGCCGGTGGGCGAGTTGGTGATGATCCCGTTGTAGTTGGTGTTGCCCGCACCGCTGGTGCTGAGGTTGCCTGCGTTGGTCAGGGAGTTGCCAGCGCCAGTGGCGTTGATGTTGCACACCATGCTGAAAGGCTGGACGGTGTTGATGACTGCGGCACCGCTGGCGTTGATGACGCCCGTGCCGTTGATGGTGCCGGTCCCTGTGGCGCGGAGTGTGCCGGCGATGGTCATGTTGCTGAAGTTGGCTGCGCCAGGCGATGTGAGGTTGATGACCGAAGAACCGTTGCCGGTGTACGACGTGCCACCCAGGGCGAGCGTGCCGCCGATGACGTTGATGGTGGCGTTGTTGACAAAGGGCACATTGCTCGAGGCGGTGCCCGGTCCGGAGACGCGGAGCGTGGCGTTGTTGGTGTGCACGTTCGTGCCGGTGTTGTTGATGAAGCTGATGGACTGCCATTCCCACAAGCCGTTGTTGGTGAAGGCGTGGCTGTTGACGAAGCGGCCGTTGGACCCTTCAAACCAAGTACCGTTCACACCATTCACGATGGGGCCCGTGTAGTTGATGTTGCTCGCGCCGCCGGTGGAGACGTTGCCCTGATTCGTCAGGCTGTTACCAGCGGTGACGTTGATATTGCTAAGCACTTGCAGCGGCGTGGTGGTGCTGGTCGTCACGTTGCCCGCGACAGTCAGATTGAAGAGGGAGCGAACGGTGCCCGTGCCCGAGCAGTTGACGGTTCCCGCAAGCGTGCAGTTGTTGAAGCTGAGCAGCGAGCCCGTGGAAACGTTGATGTTGGCGGCGGGGGCAGCGGTGTAGAGCAGCGAATCGAGCGTGAGCGTGCCGGCCTGCACCTGCACCTGTCCGTTGTTGTTGAAGGGGACCGCGCTGATCGTCGCCGTATCGGGTCCGGTCTTGCGGAGCGTGCCATTGTTGGTCACGGCGTTGGTGCCAACATTGTTGACAAAGCTGATATCGCGCATCTCGAGCAGGCCGTTGTTCAGGAGTGTGGCGTTGTTGAAGAAGCGTCCGTTGCTCTGCTCAACCCATGTGCCCGACGCGCCGTTGGTGAGCGTGCCGGTGTAACTGATGTTGCCCGCACCGCTGGTGCTGACGTTGCCCTGGTTGGTCAGGCTGTTGCCCGCACCAACCGTGACGTTGCCGAAGATGCGGAAGGGGCTGGTGGTGTTGAGTGTGGACGTTCCGCTGACGAACAGACCCGAATTGCTGGTGAGGGTGCCCGCGCCGCTGAAGTTGAGCGTCCCGGCGAGCGTCATGTTGTTGAGGTTCGCCGCCGCGCCGTTGGCGACCGTGAGCGACCCCGAGCCCACGCCGGTGTATGTGGTGTTGTAGATGGTGAGCGTGCCGGCCTGCACGTCGATGGTGCCGCTGTTGTTGATGGGAATGTTGATATCCGCGGTGGTGGCGGCGGTGGTCTTGCGAATGGTGCCCGTGTTGGTGATGATGTTGGGCGCGACGTTGTTGACGTACGAAACAGCCTGCAGTTCGAGCAGGCCCGCGTTGGTGAACGTCACCGTGTTGAAGAAGCGACCGTTGCTGTTTTCAATCCACGTGCCGCCCGAAGCGTTGCCCATCGTGCCGGTGTACGAGATGTTGCCCGCGCCGCTGGTGTTGAGACGACCGATGTTGTTGAAGGACGTGCCTGCGCCGGCAGTGAGATTGCCGAAGACGCGGAGGTTGCTGGCAACGTTGAGCGTGACGGCGTTGGTGGCGCTGAGGCTGCCGCTCACGGTGATGTCGCCCGGACCCGAGCTGTTGAGGCGGTTGGTCACGCTGCTGTTAAAGAGCGTGAAGCTCGCGCCCGACGCGGCGACGGTGATGTTGGAAGTGTTGGAGCCGGTGTAGCTGGTGCTGTTCAGGTTGAACGCGCCGGCCTGCACGTCGATCAGCGAGTTGTTGGTCAACGGGATGTTCGACGTCACCGATCCGGCAGTCGTCTTGCGAATCGTGCCGTTGTTGGTGTAGATGTTGGGCGCAGTGTTGTTGACCAGCCCGATGTCACGGAACTCGAGTAAGCCGTTGTTGGTGAACGTCACCGTGTTGAGGAAGCGGCCGTTGCTTTCTTCAATCCAGGTCGCGCCGGCGGCGTTTGTGATCAAGCCGCCGTAGGAGAAGTTGCCCGCGCCGCTGGTGCTGACGACGCCGTTGTTCGTCACGCCGTTGGAGGTCGACAGGTTGCTCAACGCCGCGACGGTGGAACTCGCGCCGACGGTGAGGGTGCGAACGCTGACGCCCACGTTGATGGTTCCGCTGCCAGCGAAGACGACGTCATCGCCGCCGCCTGGGAGCAGGGGCGTGCCGCCGCAGGAGGATTGACCAAAGTTATTGCTCTGGGTGAACTGCCCGCCGCCGCAGGGTGCGCTGGCGCACTGGGAATTCCAGTTGAACGGCGCGCAGGTGGGCGTGAACGTGAAAATGGCGGCGTGGGCGCTGGCGGCAAGGCCGGCAAGAGACGCAAGACTGAGAGCGGACAGGGATCGTGAATGCATGGCAAGCCTCCTCTGGGGGTTGGTGGTCCTAGGGGAGGGCGGCGCGGTGTCTGACAAATATGTGCGGATTGATGCGGAAAGAGACGTTATCGGCGGGAAAAGAGAACGCCCGGCGTGGGGGCCGGGCGTTGTCGGATCATTGGGTGTCGTTGGCATGCGCCCGCCCGGGACGGGCGGGCCACCACTTAGCAGTCGCCGCCGGCGAGGACGTTGAAGAAGTCAATCACGTCTTGGTCTTCGGGGAAGACGCCGTTGTTGTTGAAGTCGATGTCGTTGCACTGGGGGCAATCGGCGCCGGCGAGGACGTTGAAGAAGTCGATAACGTCTTGGTCTTCGGGGAAGACGCCGTTCTGGTTGAAGTCGATGGAGTCGCAGAAGGGCTCGCAGCCGCCTGCTGGGAGCAGGGTGAAGCTGGCGCTGCGGGAGATTTGGCCTGCGCAGGTGGTCGCAATGGCTCGGAAAAACAGGGCGGTGGCGGCGGCTTCGTCGATGTTGCTGATGGTGAGCGTGTCGGTGTCGCTGCCGGTCACTTGTGCGAAGCTGCTGGCGGCGTCGAGCGTGCCGTCGTAGAGGTCGGACCAGGCGATGGTGCCCGCGGGGAAGGGGAAGCCGGCGTCGATGCCGACCTGCCAGACACGTGAGATGGGCTGGGGGCTGGTGAACGCGGCGCTGTAGACGACGGTGCCGCCAACGCAAGCGGTCTGGTCGTCGGGCTGCGCGATGATCGCGGGTTGGTCGCAGGGCAGTGTCTCGAGCGAGAACCAGTAGTCGGTGTAGCCCGAATCACAGGACATTTCGTCAAGGAAGTTGTGCGCGATGGCGACGCGGTAGGTGCCCGGCGCGAGCGGCGCAGCGAGCGTGAGCGGCGTGCACGGGTTCAGCGCGTCAGACTGGGTCGCGAAGGTCGCGTTCTGACCGAAGCATGCGCCGGGAATTTCTTCCGTGCGTTGGATGACCGCCGTCAGGGCGGCTTCGCCTCGCGCGGTCACCTGAGCGATGGCGGCCTGCGTGAGCGTGAAGGAGTACCAGTCGGTGTCGCGCGTGGTGGCGGTGGTGAAGAGTGTGCCGCTGATGACATCACCCGGAGCGACGGCTCCGAAGGCGGGCGGTGTGAGGAAGCAGCCGTTGTTGTCTGCGCTGCCGCAGAGTTCGGCTTCAGGGATTGCGCTTGCGGGCGTTTGTATGTCGCAGGGCGCGGGAAGCAGATCGATGTTGAGGCGCATGGAGCCGCCGAAGAAGCCGCCGCGCTGGGCGAGGCTGAAGAGCACGGGCTGCCCGGCAGTGACTGGGAAGGCGAGGCGCGAGCCGCCCGCGATCACGAAGTTGCCGCCCCCGACGCATCGTGAGGCGATGGTGCCGCAGCCTGCTGGGAAGAGGGAGATGACGGCGTCATTGGCGTCGTCTCCCGTGGTTGCGGCGACGATCTGCGCGAAGCCGGTTTGTGAGGGGATGTAGGAAAACCAGATGTCTTTGGTCGTGACGCCCTGCAGATTGGAATAGCAAGAGGCGACTCCGTCTTGCGTTGCACCGAAGTTGCTGCCCTGCCATGCGGGGGCTGCGCCGATGTCTTCGAAGACGGGAATGGCGTTGGCGCAGTTATCGTTGGCGGGAGCGGCAACGGGTGTGGTGTTCCCCAAGTAGATGACCGGTGCGATGTAGTTCTCGTTTTCATCGAAGCCCAGCACGGTGGATGCGGTGGTGGTGACATCCCAGTTGGTGGGGTTGATGGTGGCTGCGGTGCCGGCGGGGCCAGCGACAAAGGCGAGCCAGTATGTACCTGCTGCAAGCGTGCCGTCTTGGCCGGCGTGTCCTGCGACGGTGAAGGGGACGCGTTCGCTGGATGAGCCGAAGGAAAGACCGCCAGCGCCGAGGAAGCCGCCTTGTGACTCGTCGAAGGCGACGAGGTTGCCCGTGCTGTTGTAGAGCGCGACGAGAACGGGCTCTGCGGGGAGCGATATGAACAAGCCGGTGTCGAGGAAGGTGTCACCACTGATGGGGCCGGCGAGAGTGAAGCGCGCCCACTGGACGGTGAGCGGGATCTGGCTGTCAAAGTCGAACATCTCGCTGAGATCGACGGCGGCGGATGCGTAGGGCGGGGCCGTCACCGGGTCGAGCAGACCGAAGTCGTAGAAGTCGGTGGGCTGGGCGAGGGCGGAGGCGGAACACATGAGCAGACATGAAACGGCGAAGCGAGAACGCATGCGTGGCTCCTGATGAAACAGAGACAGTGCCGCGAGAAGACATCAGCGTGCGGTGAGATCAGGGGCAGGTGCCACCGGCGAGGACGTTGAAGAAGTCGATGACGTCTTGATCTTCGGGGAAGACGCCGTTGTTGTTGAAGTCGATGTCGTTGCAGGTGGGGCAGGTGCCGCCGGCGAGGACGTCGAAGAAGTCGATGACATCTTGATCTTCGGGGAAGACGCCGTTCTGATTGAAGTCGACGGCGTCGCAGGCCGGGCCGCCAAAGCTGACTGGCATGTAGCCGACGACGTCGCCTATGCCGTTGTTTCGCACGATCATGTAGAGTGTGTTGTCGTCGGCGAGGACTGACGAGAAGATGGTTTGCGCGGTGAAGAAGTCGTCGCTGGGATCGTCGTTGTTGTTGAGGTCCACTTCGATCGCGGAGTCAACGACGCGAACGGGCGCGCCTCCGGCTGGAATGACGATGACGAGAGCGCGTGCGAAGTTGGTGAAGACGGCGAACTGCAGATCGCCGCGCGAGGTGAAGTTGACGCTTGTGAGCGAGGAGACGCGTTCGCCGGGATCGCCGCCGGGGAAGTCGTTGTCACTCGTGAAAACGATCTGGCCGTTGGCGACGAGCCAGACGGGGCCGCCGGAGGTTGAGCGGCCGGTCGCCCACCAGTCGCCGCCCGGGCCCATGCCGGCGTCGGTGATGCTGAAGGCGGTGCTGAAATCGGGCGTCGGGGTGGGCGCGCCGGGCAGGGGCTGTCCGGCCTCGAGCACGACAGCGCCGTTACGAACGAGCACGACATTGGGAGCGGTGCGCTGCAGGATGCCGCGCGTGATCCAGGTATTGGTCTGCGGGAAGAAGCCGTAGCCGAGTTCGACGTCGGTGAGGATGGCGGTGCCGCCGGCAGACTGGTTCGTGGGTGTGGTCACGCCGCCTTGGATGATGGGCGCGAAGCCAGCGCCGTTGGGGCCACCGACGAAGATGAACTCATCGACGGCAGCGGCAAGCGCGCCGGTGGTGGAGCCGTCGCGGAAGACGACGCGACCATCGGGCAGGAGTTGGCGCTGGTCGAGGCCGCCGCCGAAGGATTCGCCGGCGATGCCCGGGATGGGGCTGCCTTCGCGCGCGATGAAGGAGAAGGTTTGGTCGGAGCGCTTGTAGAGGATGATGGCTTCGTCGGCGGTGGTGGGGACGAGGTTGCCGGAGATGCTGATGTCGCCGTTGTCGTTGACGAGCACTTCGGTGTCGAGGCCGCTTGCGCTGGACTCGAAGGCGACGTTGAGACCGGGGATGTTCTGGCCGCGAGCGAGGGCGAAGTCGATGCCGGTGCGAGTGCCGGAGACGACAGCGCGGCTGGTGACGCCATTTTCAAGCGTGATGAAGACGGAGGCCCAGTACTGGCCGTTGGGGCTGACGAAGAGTTTGGATTGCAGCAACGCGTCTGTTGTGGAGGGTGGAACGGTGGGAAGTGGCGTGGGCTGGGACTCGAGTTCGGTGGCGATGAACCGCAGGAAGGACTGGGTTTGTGCAAGCGCTGAGGTGGACGTGGCGGCGAGCGTGATGAGCAGGGCGGGCGTGAAACGCATGGCACAGGTCCTTTGGGTGTGTGAGTTGCAGGAGCCAAAGCGAGGCGACAAGATACACGAATAACGTCCGTGGTGCTATCAGTAATGACAACATTGTTGCGATTTTTGTGGTAGAGATGGCGAAATTGCGTTATCATGACAGGTAGGACCGTTGCTAGATAGGAAAGAGTTAGGATTCCCATGCCGCCCATTGCTCATGCAGAATTGGACCAGGCCTATCGCGACTTGCGTGTGCATGTGGTGCGCGTGCTGCAGGCGCGACAGATTGATCCGCGATCGGGCTCGGCGATCGCGCAGACGCTGGGCATCAACCGGCAGTTGGCGTGGCAAGTGGCGACCATCGCGGCGGAGGCATCGACGCCTGCGGGGCTCACTGTGATTCCGGGTCAGCGCGGACTGGAGATGTTTGTCGAAGCGAGCGCGCGGCAGACGACCGCCGAGCCGGGCGTGGCGGAGTTGCGTGCGGCGATTGAGCGACTTGAGCAAGTGATTCAGGTGCACGCGGGTGACCGGGCGACGTTGTCGCTGATCGCGGCGGCGTGGGATAGCGGCGAGGTGGAACGACGGACCGAAGACCTGCGTCGCGATGCGCACCGCGCGCAGTGTGCGCTCTTGGGAGCGAAGGCGACGACGCAAGTGCGGGGCGTGATCTTCGCGCCCTCGCAGAAGGGGGACGCGCAGCGCGTGGCGATGGCGACGTATCAGGGCATGACGGGCGTGACGCGCGTGCGGGCGAATCATCGCAGCCGGCTGTTCTATCTTGAGCTGCCGACACATGATGATGGAACGCGCGATTTGTCTGTGCGCGATCTGGCGAGCCATCTGGCGGAGAAGTTTCAGCTCGAGCCTGCGCTGTCGTCGGTGGACGCCCGTGCGATTGAGTACCTGGTGGATGCGCACCGGGGGTGGGTTGCGCTGCGTGCGGGACCTGTGGGAACTTCGGCCGCGATGACGCTGGCGTTCACGGGATTGTCGAGCTACGAGAATCCGCGGTATCCCACGGAGCGCGATCGATTGAATCAGATCGCGATTGTGTGTCATATTCCGACGGAAACATTGCTGGTTGACTGTTTGATGGATCGACGGCTTGCGGAAAGCGCGACGTTCACGTCGTCGCTGCGCTTGCAGTGCTTTGATGCGTCGACAGGGCACCCGATGAAGCCGGCGGCGAGTGATGATCCGGCGTTCTTGTTTGATCTCACGAATGTGGAGCCGCTGAGCGGTGATGCGCTGGCGACTGATCCGGACTTTGCGAACTCGCTGGAGCTGGTGCGGCGGTCGGCAGCGCGTGTGGGCACGACGCCCGAACAACTGGTGGGCGTGCGCTATCGCGTGCGCTACATGATGGCGCCGATGAGCGTGATTGTGACGCGGGAACTGCCTGGCGCGAGCGCGTCGGCAGGGTGATGCGTGCAAGGGACAATAGAAAACGCCCGAGCGTGGGCTCGGGCGTTGAGGGTTGGCACGTGGCGGGAAGCCGGGCGTTGTCGGGTGCGCGAATGTCGTTGGTATGCGCCCGCCCCGGAGGGGCGGCCCACCATTTAGCAGTCGCCGCCAGCGAGGACGTTGAAGAAGTCGATGACGTCTTGGTCTTCGGGGAAGACACCGTTGTTGTTGAAGTCGATGTCGTTGCAGCTGGCGCAATCGCCACCGGCGAGGACGTTGAAGAAGTCGATCACGTCTTGGTCTTCGGGGAAGACGGCGTTGTTGTTGAAGTCGATGGAATCGCAGAGGCTGGGCGCGAAGGCGTAGGCGCCGGGGTTGCCGATGTCGTTGCTGGTCGCGGCGTAGCTGCCGTAGATGTCGCCTGCGGCGGCGCGCACCCAGGCGGTGACGGTGTTCTGGCCGAGTGCCGCGAGCGGGGGCTGGCCGCTGAAGTTTTGTGTGCGCGGACCGCCGAGCGTCTGGTCGCCGTAGGCGAGGCGGTCAACGAGTTCGTTGGAGGCGTTGTAGACGTTGAGGATGTCGGTGCGGCCCAAGCTGTTGCTGCCGACGACGGAGATGCCCAGGCCGCCGAGCACTTTGACGGACGGAGGCAGATTCCACGCGGTGCGGAAGGCTTCCGCTGTGCTCTCGGTGATGACGGCGGATTCGCCCGGTGCGAGCGTGCCCAGGCCGGCGAGGGGGAACGCGCCGGGGAGGGCGTGATCGTCGTCGAAGCTCCAGCCGGTCATGTTGACGGGGACGGTGGACATGTTGGTGAACTCGACGAACTCGCCGCTGAGGCCGCTGTACATCCATTCGGTGATGCGGATGCCCGGCGCGTCGCTGAGGGAGTAGTTGATGGCGAGGGGGCCGCGTTCGGCGAGGGGCGGCGAGAACTCCACGGAGTTGAAGGCGTTGGTGGCGGTAGCGGCGACGTAATAGAGCACTTGCTGACCGGGTGTGGCGTTGATGGGCAAGCGCACGCCGAAGACGCCGTCGTTGGCTGCGCCGTCGTTGTTCAGACCGTTGTCGAGCATCTGCACGCGCGAGTAGCCGGTGCTGGGCGTGGGGCGGTAGAAGAGATCGACGCGCGAGACGGGCGAGCCGTTGGCGGCGACGTTGGCGCGGATGTAGACGAGTTCGGAAACGGCGGGCGTGCTGCTGGTTGCGTTGACGTTGGTGATGGTGGGGCCGGGCGTGTTGAGTTCGCTGACGGCGTTGAGCGTGTTGTTGCGATTGGTGAAGAAGGGTTGCAGGCCGACGATGTTGCCGCCTGCGAGGCCACCTGCGCTGAGCGTCACATTGCTGGTGAAGTTCTGCGTGAAGTTGGCATAGGTGTAGATCTTCTTGGGATCCGCCTGCACGTGCGCGTCGATGAGGTTGCGCTGAGCGGTGAAGAGGGGTTCGAAGTAGGCCCAGTTCAAGTACTGCTTGGCGTGGCGGTAGTGGCTGAAGTAACGCGCGCGATTTTCGGGCACGCCGTTGATGGTGCGGCTCAGGAAGGGCTTGGTGGTGGCGGTGAAGTTGAAGGTGGGGGCCCAGTTGAGCGTGAAGGTCTCGTTGGCGTCGCGCTGCAGCAGGTGCGTGCGGCCGTCGAGCGGATCGCGGTAGATCATGAAGTCCGCGCCTTTGTTCACGTAGCTGTCGTCGTCGGTCAGCATGTTCTCCATGACAACAGACCAGATCGACGGATCGATGGCGAACTTCTGGTCCATGTTCTGCCATGTGGCGAGCGGCTCGTTGGTGAGCGAGTTGCAGACCTCGATGAGCTTGGCCCACGGATCGGCGAAGCCACCGGGCTCCTGCATTTCGTAGCCGGTGTAGCCCGACTGCGTGGCGCCGTTGTAGCGCAGGCCCGGGCCGTTGGGGTTGTTGGGGCAGCGGAAGCGCACGCCGTCGGCGTTGGTGAAGTAGTCGCGCAGCATGCGCTTGTCGGGCTGCTGGACGTTGGCGTACACACCCCAGTTGGCGCCGTTGATGGTGACGAGGACGTGGTTGGCGCGCGGGTTGGGGATGAACTGCGCGACGAAGTTGTTGTACACGACTTCGCGGCAGAAGGTGGGATCGCGGAAGCTGTTGTTGAGATTCAGCGTGTCGTAGGTCATGATCTCCTGATCGGGGTTGATCCAATCGAGCTCGACCTTGATGCTGAACTTCTGGCTGCCTGCGGGAAGGGCGGTGTATGAGGTGTTGCCGCGGATGCGAATGCCGCACTGGGGATAGGTGACGCCATCGACGGTGATGGAACCTTCGAGGTTGGTTTCGCTGGCGTAGTTGGCGCGGAGGAGGGCCTCCCAGTTGGGCTGGGTGAAAGTGATATTGATTGTGCGAAGTGTCGCGGGGTCATACAGGTCCTGAGCCTGCGCGACATTGCCAAGTGACGCGGTGACGATCGCGGCGAGAGCGAGGCGTTGCACGGAAGTCATGAGATTGCTCCTGAGTCACCCTTTCCCGATGGCGTGACGAGTGGCGGTTCGCGATGAAAGGTTGTGGAGTTCACATGATCTTCATGAAATGGAAATTATTTGCAAGGTGTGCAATATGTTGTTTTCTGCGGCGTTTGGCTTGGTTTTGTCACACGTGAATGTGACAATGAAAACGCCCGGCGTGGGGGCCGGGCGTTGGTGAGTGGATGTGGTTGGCGTCCGCGCGCCCGGGACGGGCGGGCCACCATTAGCAATCGCCGCCCGCGAGGACGTTGAAGAAGTCGATGACGTCTTGGTCTTCCGGGAAGACGCCGTTGTTGTTGAAGTCGATGTCGTTGCAGCCCAGGCAATCGCCGCCGGCGAGGACGTGGAAGAAGTCGATGACGTCGTGGTCTTCGGGATAGACGTTGTTGAGGTTGAAGTCGATGGTGTCGCACTCGAGCGGAATGCTGCGACCGGCGGTGTGGAGGGCATCGAAGATGAAGTCGGCCACATATGCGCCGCCGACAGGTGTGAAGTGCACGCCGTCGGGGTCGATACGTGCTGCGGCGACATGCTGGGCGTAGGTGCCGCCGAAGGCGTAGAGGTTGATGAAGCCGACATTGCGGGCGAGGGCGACGTCTTCCATGGCGATGGACAAGTTGGCGAGCGGAGGGGAGCCCGAGTCGTATGAACTGACGAGAACGATCTCGGCCTCGGGCGTTGCAGCCCGGAGGCGCATGACGAGTGCGTCCATCGCCTCGCGATATGCAGACATCGAGAAGCCCTGGTCGTTCTGGCCCAGCATAACGATGATCAGGTCCGGGGTGAGCAGCTTCAGCTGCTCGTCAAACGTCCAGTGGCGTCGAAGGAAGCTGTTGACACCCCAGCCACCGTTGGCAACGCGGTGCACGCGAGCGCCGGGCGTGCCTGAGAGATTGTTCTGTCCCAAGAGCGTGACGGGGCCGCCACTGGGGTAGTACCACGCGCGCGGCGTTGTGGTGTGTTGCAGCGTGAGCTCGTCAACTCGTTGCTCGGGTGATGCTGTGAAGATGAAGTTTGTTCCGCCGCTGTGGGTGACAAGGAAGTTGCCACTGCCGGGGCTGCGAACGAAGTGAATTTTGGAGATGGGGGACCATGCGTCGAGGAATGCGCTGGTGGACCCGGTTCCGTTCCAACTGATCCACATGCCGTCGAGGGAGTAGTGAGGCGCGATGTCGGCGTTGATGAGGCCGCGGTCCCATCCGGGATTGACACCGGCGCCAGTCCAGACGCTGAATGCCTGGTAGCCGCCGCCGCCGTTGCCGTAGGCATCATGCATCAAGGTGCGGAGCGCTTGGTGCATGCCGCCCGGGCGAAAAGTGAGACTGTCACCGATGCAGACGATGTCGGCATCGCCCGCCATGAGGGCCGCGCGGGTGTCCGCGAAAGCAGCCTCCAGATTACGAGATTCGGTCTGGGCGTGAACGAGTGTTGAACAAGACAAACCGAGCGCGAGTGACAACTCGCGCGCTGCGAACGATCGCATGCGTCATCCCCTTCGGACTAGACCGTTGCACTACGGGCGCGTAGACGCGACAGACACCGCTCTTTGCGGATAAAGAGCGTGCGATCAGTCAGACAAACTGAACGTGTCGCGCACGCGGCGACTACACCCTTCGCGTGATGCGAAGCAACGGACACAACATGGAGCACCTCCATTTGCAATATACATCGAGACCCACAAAATGACAATCGCCCCTTTGTGGGAATCTTTGCTGCGTACGCGTGCGGGGTGCGCGCTGGTCGCGCCGGGAAATGCGACGGAAGTTGCCTGGGCTGCGCGCGGCGTGAAGAATCGCAGGCGCCGAGCGGTTGCGCGAGCGAGATCGGGAAGATCCGCGCCACTGTGTGGCGGGCCACCATTTAGCAGGTGCCGCCGGCGAGGACGTTGAAGAAGTCGATGACGTCTTGGTCTTCGGGGAAGACGCCGTTGTTGTTGAAGTCGATGTC